>JANOYU010000117.1:0-19628 GCA_031429035.1 Methylophilaceae bacterium | reverse complement strand
CGCGTTTGCCACCATTGTCGCGGTAGTCGCTGGTTTAGTATTAGCATCCGCCAGCGCAATCGCGCACGATTTATATGTAAACGTGATTAAAAACGGCGTGGCTTCGCAAGCGCAGCAAATGAAAGCGGCCAAAATTGCCAGTATTGGCGTGGGTATTGTGGCGATTTTTATTGGCATTCTCGCTAAGGGTCAAAACGTCGCACACTTAGTCGGCATGGCGTTTGCAGTGGCGGCCAGTAGCAATTTACCCGCTATTTTTCTTACGCTTTACTGGAAAAAATGTAACACCACAGGCGTGGTAATGGGCATGCTGATTGGTGCGGGTAGTACGATTTTATTAGTGCTAATTTCACCCAATATGACTTACCCACAAAAGATGATTACGGATGCAAAAATAGTGCTAGAAGGCGCGCCCTACAAGCCCGCCGTGTCTGCCAAAGCCAGCGAAGGCTTTATTTGCGAATTTTTTACCTTCTGCCAAAAACGCGAAGCTGCAAAATCTGCAACTGAAGCCACTGTTTCTGCGCCGCAAAAAATAGCCGAATTAAAAGATTTGCTGATGCGTATTAGTAGCCAACAAGCGATGGAAGGCATTAACAAACAAATTGCAGAACTCGAAAAATCCATCAGCAAAGCGAATGAAGACACGGCAAAATTTTCAAACCAGACTACCAGTATGATGGGGCTAGAAAAACCGCTTTTCAGGCTAAAAAACCCAGGTATTATTTCTATCCCACTCGGTTTTTTAATGGTAATTCTATTTAGCCTGTTATCGCGCGATAAACGCGCCGAAGACCTGTGGGAAGAACTGTATGTACGCCAAAACACGGGCTTGCATGTGGAAGATGTTTCGCATTAACATATAACAAATTAATAATAAAGGGGAACAAGTTGAATTGTGAAAAATGTGGCGCAGATAATCTAGAAACTGCGATAACTTGCATTAAATGTGGTAATTCAATACTAGGCGCTTTAACAGTTGAAAAACCAAAGCCAGACAGTATGACTTTATGGAGCCCAGATAAAGCAGCGTTGTTTAGTTGGTTCTTATTTACACCAATTTTTGGCGCTATTATTCATGCTATAAACTGGAAAAAATTAGGTGAAAATGAAAAAGCCAAATACTCATGGGAATGTGCAATTGCGATTTTTATAATTTTAAACATTGCAAGCGCTTTTGCAGTATCCGAGCAATATAGTTACGATGATACTTATAAGCTAATGGCTTTAATACATATTCCAATAACGTTGTTGTGGTACTTTACGTTTGGCAGATCGCAAAGTAAGTATGTAATGAATAAATTTAAAAATGGCTATACTAAAAATAGCTGGCTAGTTCCATTCTGCGTTTCCATAATTATTTTTGGCTCATTAATATGGCTGGGTTCAAATGCGACAGCCGATTCACAGTTCGTAAAATACGAATAAATTTATCTAACAAAAACATCATATTCACAAGAGCGATGTACTTACGAGTTAAGCATGTTTTCATCCCCTTTGTCGCGCCTTCGGCTTGAGCGGCAGATGGATAGCGGCGAGGACTGTTTGAGTGCTGAAAGCGCGAGTTCCGCAGCCGCCCATATGCGGCGCTAAGACCGAAGGATTAAGCGGCAGCGGGGTGCTGATTTCTTTGGTTACTTTCTTTTTAAGCACTTAAAAGAAAGTAACTAGCTGTCGGGCTACCCCCGACTTAGTTAAACTTTCTACGCCGCCCCTCTCCCCAACCCCTCTCCCGCCTGCGGGCGAGGGACTACAAGCTAAATAGCCCACTTACCGTAACCTTTAAACTGCTGAAATACTTCTCGCATTTCAGCTTCGTTTAGTAATGGTGGGTTTGGGTCAAGCTGCAAAATGCGCCAATACTGCTCGCACAGGTTTTCCACTTCTACTATCACCGCGAGCGCATCTTCTAAATCGCGTCCTAGCGCTATCATGCCGTGATTGGCCAGTAGACAAGCTTTACGGTCTATTAAGGCTGCCAGCGCGTTGTCAGACAACGCTTGCGAGCCAAACAGCGCATACGGCGCGCAAGCGATAGAGTCGCCGCCGACAACGGCTATCATGTAGTGAAATGGCGGAATGTCTTTGTGCAAGCAGGCCAGCGTGGTGGCGAACATGCTATGCGTGTGCACAATTGCATTGGTTTCTGTGCGATTTTTTAAAATATCGCGGTGAAAACGCCATTCTGAACTTGGAATTTTATCTGCCTCAAAACTACCATCAAATTGCATTTTTACCATGCTATCTGGCGTCATGTCTTCTACCGCCATTCCGCTTGGCGTGACTAAAAGCCCATCTTCATAACGCACACTACAATTGCCCGCTGTGCCTTTATTAAGGCCTGTTGCGATGAGTTTTTGGGCGATTTTTAATAATTGTTCGCGTTCGTTTTTCATTGTTTATTTTACGACACTTTTCTCTCTCCGTCATTCCCGCGCTGGCGGGAATCCAAATTGACTTTGGTTTTGAACGATTTATTAAAATGGATTCCCGCCAGCGCGGGAATGACGGAATTTGGAGTTTTTACTTTATTTGTTTCAAATCACTAGGCGCGAATACGCCTTTTTCTGTGATGATGCCTGTGACTAATCGCGCAGGTGTCACATCAAACGCGGGGTTGGCGGCTTGGCTTTCTAACGGAATCACTCGCACTGTTTGCACGCTGTTATCTAATGCCAAACCTTGAATGTAAGCGACTTCGTCGCTATTGCGTTGTTCAATTTCAATCTCATTGCCGCTATTTAAAGCCCAATCAATGGTTGGCGATGGCACGGCTGCATAGAAGGGAATCTGATTGTCAAAAGCCGCCAGCGCTTTTAAATAAGTACCAACTTTGTTGCACACATCGCCATTAGCTGTGGCGCGGTCTGCGCCTACAATCACCATATCTACATGATTTTTAAGCATTAAATGGCCACCTGCATTGTCACATATTACGGTGTGCGGCACGCCATGTTGCGCCAGCTCCCACGCCGTTAAAAATGCACCTTGGTTACGCGGGCGCGTTTCATCGACCCAAACATGAATATTTAAGCCAGCATCATGCGCGGCGTAGATTGGCGCTAATGCAGTGCCGAAATCGACAGTGGCTAGCCAGCCTGCGTTGCAATGCGTGAGAATGTTAAATTGTTTACGCTGATAGGCAGCTTGAATCAGCTTAAGACCATGCTGGCCAATGGCTTGATTTTGTGCCACATCTTCTTCTGCAATATTTGCGGCTTGTTTCCAAGCTGCAAAATTACGCTGTTCTTTTGGCATGCTCTGCAAGCAAGCAACCATGCGGCCTACAGCCCATGCTAAATTTACCGCAGTGGGGCGGCTGCCTGTTAACGCATCTGCTGCGTGGAATAAATTGGCATCAGAATCATCATGCAACATAGCCAGCGCCATGCCATAGGCTGCTGCCGCGCCAATTAGCGGTGCGCCGCGTACTTGCATAGTAGAAATGGCGTGCACCATTTTATCTAAACTATCAATGCGGACAATTTCAAAAGCAAACGGCAGTTTGGTTTGATCAATAATCTCAACAAACTTGCAGCGCGCATCTGGCCAAATGCTTCTGTAGTGTATTTGATTAACTTTCATGGTGACTTTATATAAATTTTAGTGATATTTATCGTGCCACAAATTCGCAAACAGTATAAATAATTTTAATTAAAAAGCTTGCATTTTATTTTGTTTTATTTTTTCATGTTTTCCATCCACAAAATCTGTGGATAACTTTGTGGATTACTGTGTCTTAAAAGCGTAACTTACGAGTTTTAAAGACTTTTTTCTAAAAGTTCATTTTTTAATCTACTTTTTTACTTATAAAAATCAATGGCTTACAGTATGTTGTTGGTTTGACTAGGTTTTTTACACTTGTTAATGTAGCACTTTAACAGGTGTGCATAAACCTGCAATTTTAGGTAAAATTTGTACAGAATTTTTGCCTGTAATTTCAATGATTTGCGTGATTTCTAACCCACGCAAATCAGCTAAAACTTGCGCAATTTTTAATAACTGTTGTGGGCTATTTCTGCCTTTTGTGCCCAACCATTCTGGCGGAATATCGGGCGCATCGGTTTCTAATACAATCGCTTCTAAGGGCAAATTTTGCGCTAATTCTCTGATTTTTAGCGCACGCGGGTAAGTCATGGCGCCACCAAAACCTAATTTAAAGCCCAATTTTATAAATTCATCCGCCTGCTGCAGACTGCCGTTAAAGGCATGCGCGATTCCACCGTCAATTTTATATTTACGTAAATACTTCAACACATCGTCTACTGCGCGGCGTACGTGCAAAATAACAGGTAAATTAAATTCTTTGGCTATTTTTAATTGCTCGGTAAAAAAATATTCTTGCGTCTCGCGGTTTTGCTGCGTGACAAAAAAATCCAACCCAATTTCGCCCACCGCCACCAGTTTAGTGTTTGGCATGGCTAATTGTTCGGCTATTAATGTTTTAAGTAAGGCTAAATCACTCGGTGTGGCGTTATCAACATACATTGGGTGTATGCCCAAGGCATAGCATACATGTGGGTGCTGGCTCGATAGCGTCATCACAGTTTCAAAATTTTCGCGCGCTACCGCTGGCACCACAATCATCTTTAAGCCAAGCTGTGCGGCAGATTCTGCCTCAGCGTCTCTATCTGCATTAAATTCGGCAGCGTCAAGGTGGCAGTGGGTATCGATAAGCATACTTATTATGACTCAGTTTTTAATAATGGCTTGGCGCGCAGGCGAATATCGTTTCCCACATGCCGCACATCTAAAATGTGTAAATCAATGGCTTGGCTCATTTGTGTGAGTTCTGGTAGTGCAAATAAGCCTTTGCCCGCGCTGCCCATCAATTTTGGTGCATAATAAATCAGTAGCTCGTCTATTAAGCCTTGCGCCAATAAAGCGCCGTTTAAACCTTCGCCACCTTCCACTAACACTTCGTTAATTTCACGGCTTGCCAAGTGGCTTAATAGCGTGTTTAGGCATACTTTGCCATCACTATTGGGAATGCAAAGCAGCTCGGCGCCTGCATTTAATAATGCTGTAGATTTGTTGCTCGCGTCGCTGGCAAAAGCAATCAACACATTGCCACCAGCCAGTATTTTTGTATCAATTGGGGTTTGCAGTTGGCTATCGACAACCACTCTAAGCGGCTGTTTTTCAATATGAATATCACGCACCGTCATACTTGGGTTGTCGCTTAAAATGGTGCCACTGCCCGTTAAAATAGCACAGCTGCGCGCGCGCCAATGTTGTACGTCTAGCCTTGCTGGCTCGCTGGTTATCCATTGGCTTTGGCCATTATTCAGCGCAGTTTTGCCATCTAAACTGGCAGCAATTTTGCTGCGAACATAAGGGGTGTTGCGCATCATGCGCGAGATAAAACCTAGGTTTAGTTCAACTGCTTGCGCTTGCATTAAACCGCTAGCAACCTCAATATTATGCGCTTGCAAATGCGCCAAACCGCTGCCAGCCACTAATGGATTAGGGTCTTGCATAGCGGCAATCACTTTGATTATGCCTGCATCGACAATGGCCTGCGAGCATGGCGGCGTTTTACCTATGTGGCTGCAAGGCTCTAGCGTGACATATGCAGTTGCGCCAGCTGCGCGTTCGCCCGCTTGGCGCAGCGCAAGTACTTCTGCATGTGGCTGACCCGCTATTAAATGTGCGCCCTCACCTATAACTATCTTTCCTTTTGGGCCATCTTTTACAATCACGCAGCCAACGCGCGGATTCGGCCGTGCGCTATGTAAACCTTGCTCTGCCAGCTGCAAAGCGCGTGTCATGTACAAATAATCTTCGGCAGTAAAAGCCATGTAATTTACAAGTTACAAATCGCGAATAGCGTCATGAAAATCATCCACATCTGAAAAGCTGCGATAAACCGAAGCAAAGCGAATATACGCCACTTTATCCATCACTTTTAGCTCCTGCATCACGCTTTCGCCTAGCTCGCGGGCGGGGATTTCGCGCTCGCCGCGTGCCAACATTTTTTGCACAATATGGTCCAGCGCGCGGTCGACATATTCAGTTGGCACTGGCCGTTTGTGCAGTGCACGGCTAAAAGATAAACGCAATTTATCGCGACTAAATTCCTCGCGCGTGCCATTTGTTTTTACCACTTGCGGCAGATGCAACTCGGCCGTTTCGTAAGTGGTAAAACGTTTATCGCAAGCACTACATTTGCGGCGACGGCGAATTGAATCACCTTCATCATTCACTCTAGAATCAATGACTTGGGTATCTGCATCGCCGCAAAAAGGACATTTCATATGCAGGGGCTGGAGGCCGGGGGCTGGGGATTAGGAACGCATGCAAACTTGCTGCGAAGTGAAGTTGCAACAGTAGCAATTTGATAAAAAAACCTTTTGTGTAATTGCATGTTCAATTTAATCCCCTAGTCCCTAAATCCTAGCCCCTAGTCCCTATTTGCAGTAAACAGGAAATTTGTCTGTCAACGCGTGAACCTTTGCTTTTACTGCGGCAATCACCGCTTCATCAGTCGGGTTATCCAGCACATCAGCAATTAAATTAGCGACGATTCTTGCTTCCGCTTCCATAAAACCGCGCGTGGTAATCGCAGGTGCGCCAATGCGAATGCCGCTAGTCACAAACGGACTTTCTGGGTCGTTAGGAATGGCGTTTTTATTCACAGTAATATGCGCTTGACCTAAATAAGCATCAGCCGCTTTGCCTGTTAAGCCTTTTGGACGCAGATCAACCATAAACATGTGCGATTCAGTGCGGCCAGAAACAACGCGCAGACCACGTGAAATCAAGGTTTCTGCCATTGCTTGTGCGTTTTTTATGACTTGCGCTTGATACACTTTAAATTCGGGTTGTTGCGCTTCTAAAAACGCCGTAGCTTTACCTGCAATCACGTGCATCAGCGGGCCACCCTGTAAACTAGGAAACACGCTAGAGTTAAGCGATTTCTCAAATTCAGCTTTGGCCAAAATAATACCGCCACGTGGGCCGCGCAAGGTTTTATGCGTGGTTGACGTAACAAAATCAGCATGCGGCACAGGGTTAGGATACACGCCCGCCGCGATTAAACCAGAATAATGCGCCATATCTACCATGAAATACGCACCGACTTTTTTGGCGATTTCACTCATGCGCGCCCAATCAAAACGTAGCGCATAAGCCGAAGCGCCGCCAATTAACAGTTTTGGCTTGGCTTCGATGGCGATGCGTTCCATTTCATCGTAATCAATCTCTTCTTGTTCATTGAGGCCATACGCCACAATATTAAACAATTTGCCCGATAAATTAGCAGGCGAGCCATGCGTTAAATGCCCGCCGTGGCCAAGATTCATGCCCATGACCGTATCGCCTGGTTTTAAAATACTAAAATAAACCGCTTGATTGGCTTGGCTGCCAGAATGTGGCTGCACATTGGCATACTCCGCGCCGTATAAGGCTTTCAGGCGGTCTATGGCCAGCTGTTCCACTTGATCGACATATTCACAACCGCCGTAAAAACGCTTGCCTGGGTAGCCTTCGGCGTATTTATTAGTCAGCTGCGAGCCTTGCGCCTGCATCACCGCGGGGCTGGTGTAATTCTCAGAGGCAATCAGCTCAATATGCTGATGTTGACGCACCACTTCTGCGTTAATCATGGCATCAAGTGCAGGGTCGGCTTTGTTTAAGGTATTTGCAGTGCTAAACATGGGTTTTGCTTCCAAAAATATTTGAAGAATTTAATATCAGATTTTACCACGCGAGCGCTTTTACTTAAAACGCCAACATTAAAATTAAATACGCTAAACACAATTTTACATTATTTATTTTTTGGTAATAAGCTAAGGTTAATTTACTACCAATTGGTTCACAACAAACAGCTGCTGGTGCATGACAACCACGCTATTGTTTATATTTTTATATAAGATATTGTTTTTATTGAAAATTTAATTGGGCATAACAATTGCTAAATTAATATTAGCTTATCTCCAAGCCGTTTTACAACGTCCCAGCCTAATATAAAATTTAGCGCTGGGATTTTTTTGCTATATACACATTTTTATCTGCCTTGCTACATTGGCTCGCGCTATAATCAAGTTTTATTTATTCGCTTAATTATTACCATGAAATGGACAGACAGCCAACGTATTGCCGAAGAGTTGTTCGACAAATACCCAGAGATTGACCCTACCACTATTCGGTTTACCGATTTAATGGCATGGGTAATGGCGCTAGATGGCTTTAACGATGCGCCCGAGCATTGTGGCGAAAAAATATTAGAAGCGATTCAACTGGCATGGATAAACGAAGCGCAATAAATGAGCTTGCCTAAATGACAGGTGAATACGCAGCAGCCAACACCGCTTTTGTGCCATTATTTTGGTTGTTTGTTAAACATTTTATTTGTGATTTTCCGCTGCAAGCCAACCCATGGATGTACCGCAATAAAGGCACTTACATGCACCCAGGCGGTATTGCGCACGCGGGCATTCACGGCATAGGCACGCTGTTAGTACTAGCGCCGTTTGTTGGAAGCTTATCAATCATACTTGCAGCCTTTGACATGCTGGTGCATTACCATATTGATTGGGCAAAAATGAACATTAGCAAACGCTATGATTTACAGCCTAACAATAGTGAGCGCTTTTGGATATTACTGGGATTCGACCAGCTACTGCATCATCTGACTTATTTTGCCATTGTGTACTATGCGTTTATTTTATAGCGTATTTATTTATAAGCTTTTTAACATTAATTATTAACTCATTAATATGCAACCAACCGCCAACGATTTAAATCCCATCACCATTCAATCTCCGCTAGCGCCGCGCGCTATTTTTAAAGCCTACGATATTCGTGGCATTGTAGGCAAAACGCTCACACCAAAAATTGTCGAGGCAATTGGTCATTCATTAGGCTCTGAAGCACGCCAGCGCGGCCAAGTAGAAATTTGTATAGGCTACGATGGCAGATTATCTGGCCCAGAGCTAGCAGCTGCCTTATCTGAAGGCATCCGTAAAGCGGGCGTTAATGTGGTTAATTTAGGCATGGTCGCCACGCCTATGGTGTATTTTGCGGCGTTTCACCTTAACAATAATTGCGGCGTCATGGTCACAGGTAGCCATAACCCACCTGATTATAACGGCCTTAAAATGGTGTTGGGCGGCGAAACTTTGTCGAATACCAGCATTCAAAGTTTGCGCCACCGCATAGAGTACAGCCGCTATAGTTATGGCGATGGCTTAGAGCGCAGTTATGATATTGCACCTAGTTACATTGCAGCAATTCAGGCCGATATTAAACTGGCGCGGCCGATGCAAGTGGCGGTAGATTGCGGCAATGGCGTGGCAGGCGCATTTGCCAAAACGCTATATAACGCCATTGGTTGCCGTGTAGATGAGCTATTTTGCGAGGTAGATGGCCATTTTCCTAACCACCATCCAGACCCTTCGGTGCCAGAAAATTTGGCCGATTTAATAGCTGCACTTAAAACTACCCGCGCCGAGCTTGGCTTAGCCTTTGATGGCGATGGCGACAGGCTGGGCGTGGTAACCAAAGAGGGCAATATTATTTACCCAGACAGACAATTACTGTTGTTTGCCGAAGATGTGCTAAGCCGCAACAAGGGTGCCAATATTATTTTTGATGTAAAAAGTACGCGTAACCTTGCGCCCTGGATTAATAAACACGGTGGCAACCCGATTATGTGGAAAACAGGCCACAGCTTAGTCAAAGCCAAAATTAAAGAAACCAATGCCGCGCTGGCAGGCGAGATGAGTGGCCATGTGTTTTTTAACGACAAAGATGCCAACGGCAAAAAACGTTGGTATGGCTTTGACGATGGCTTATATGCTGGCGCTAGGTTGCTTGAGATTTTAAGCCACTTTGCTAACCCGTCAGAAATTTTAAATGCGTTGCCCGATAGCACTAGCACGCCAGAGCAGCACATTAATATGCAAGAAGGCGAACCGCATAAGCTGATTGCACAATTACAAAAAACAGCCAAGTTTGCCGATGCAGCAGAGATTATTACCATTGATGGCTTGCGTGTTGAATATGCAGATGGCTTTGGGCTGATGCGGGCTAGCAACACCACGCCTGTGATTGTGTTGCGTTTTGAGGCCGATAATGCATCCGCGCTGGCACGTATACAAGCACAATTTCGCGATGTAATTTGGGACGCCGCACCGCATGTGGCGCTGCCGTTTTAACTAAGCTGATATGTCGCGCAACACTGTATTGTTTTCTGCACTTTGGGTGGCGCTGGTGTTAGTGATATTTTACCTGGCCGATAATATTCAAAACCCCAATAAAGCTTGGCGCTTAGGCGATGATGCCAATATTGTCACACTCAAACGTGGGCTAGATGGTCATTATCGGGCAGAGGCGACCATTAATGGCCAACAAGTCGATGTGTTGGTAGACACTGGTGCTACGGGTGTGGCGATTTCGCAGCGAGTGGCGGACAAACTCAATTTAAAAAGCATAGATGCGGTGCGCACCAGCACCGCCAATGGTGATGCAGTGGCTTATATGGTGCGACTAGAATCAGTCAAAGTGGGCGGTGTGGAAGCCAAAAATGTCGCCGCCAGTATTGCACCAGGGTTAGATGGTGATGTGCTGCTGGGCATGAGTTATTTGGGCCGCATGGATGTGCGGCTGTTTAATAACGAAATGACCATTAAGCAAGTTGAGCAATAAACGCAATTAAATTCATATCAAACGCCTGCCCTGCAAGCCGCATGGATATTGGCTTGCAGGGCTACAATTTTAATTGCCCCTCATATTATTTTTTAAAATTCCTAAAAGTATTTGTAAGTAATTACTCGTTTTGTCTGACCAATGGTGGCTAGCTAGCAAACTTAGTACATCACTTACAACTGATATTTTTAGGAGATTTAAAATGAAATTTAACTTTAAAAAATTAGCACTAACTGCTGGCATGCTGTTTACTTTCTCTACAGCTGCTTATGCAGATGCAAGCTTAAGCACTGGCGGCTATGCGCGCCAACTACAAAAGATGGAAATGATGAAAATGCTAGACGGTGACGGCAACCACATGGTAACCGCAGCCGAGGCTGATTCATATTACACCAGTATTTTTGATGCGCTAAACAAAGATGGCGACGACTCATTAGAAGCCAAAGAATGGGCTGGCCCTACCAAAAACTCAAAACTTGATCTGACAACGGGCGGCTACAGCCGTGAGTTGCGTAGCATGAAAATGATGAGGCTAATGGATAGCGATGGCGACCACAAAGTCACGCGTGATGAATTTTTGAATCATCATCGCGCAGTTTTTGCAAAATTGGATACCTCTAGCGACCAAGAAATTAGCGCAACAGAATGGTCCATGAAAGGTTTGTTAGGTAAATAAATTTTGGCTAGCGCACTTTAACTTAATTAAAGCCAGCTTTTGCTGGCTTTAATTTTAAGTGATTACCGTAGGTTTATCGCGGCCAGTACGTTGTTTTAATTCAGAAATTTGCAGCGCAATTTGTATCATTTCAGCCAAAGCCACTTGTGCATCTAAATGATGATTGGCCACATTCGGCTCAAACGCCTCTAAATAAATACGTAATGTTGCGCCATCGGTGCCAGTGCCAGATAGCCGAAATACAATGCGCGAGCCATCGTCGAACAAAATACGAATGCCCTGATTGGTGCTCACAGAACCATCAATCGGATCGGTATAACTAAAGTCATCGGCTGTTTTTACTGTATATTGGCCAAATTTCGTATTGGGTAAGGTATTAAATTGCGCGTGTAAGTGCGCCATCACGCTATTAGCAGCTTCGGTGGCAATCGCCTCGTAATCGTGGCGACTATATACATTGCGGCCATATGCCGCCCAGTGCGCCTTGACGATTTGTTCTACACTCTTGGTTTCACCAACCATATTGGTCTTCGCGGCGATGATATTTAACCAACATAGCACCGCCCAAAGCCCATCTTTCTCGCGCACGTGGTTGCTGCCCGTTCCAAAACTTTCTTCACCGCATAATGTCACTTTTCCCGCATCCATCAAATTGCCAAAAAATTTCCAACCAGTTGGCGTTTCATAACAGGCAATATTCAATTTTTTAGCCACTCTATCCACCGCACCGCTGGTAGGCATGCTGCGTGCAACACCTGCCAATCCTTGCTTATAGGCTGGTATCAGTTTTGAATTGGCAGCGATAATGGCCAAGCTGTCAGACGGCGTAACGAAAAAATGGTTGCCCAAAATCATATTGCGATCACCATCACCATCTGAAGCTGCGCCGAAATCAGGTGCGTTTTGGCTATAAAGCACTTCAACCAGCTCATGCGCGTAGGTTAAGTTTGGGTCAGGGTGACCGCCGCCAAAAGTTTCGCTCACATGACAATTCATTAAACTGCTAGCTGGCGCGCCAAGGCGATTAACTAAAATCTCTTTAGCATAAGGCCCAGTCACAGCGTGCATGCCATCAAACTTAATTTTAAAGCCGCTTTTAAGCAGATTTTTAATCGCCACAAAATCAAACATGCTTTGCATCAAGTCTGCGTAATCGGTGACTGGATTGATGACTTCAACAGTCAAGTTTTCAATATTTACAACGCCAATAGTCGCAATATCCACATCTGCAAAGTCTGCCATTTTGTATTGGCTAATTGTTTTAGTTTTGGCAAAAATCGCCTCAGTAATTTTCTCTGGTGCAGGGCCACCGTTGGGCGTGTTGTACTTTATGCCAAAATCTTCAGTTGGCCCAGCGGGGTTATGGCTGGCAGAGAGAATAATGCCGCCAAGCGTTTGATACTTGCGAATAATGTGTGATGCCGCAGGTGTAGATAAAATGCCGTGCTGACCAACGATTACTTTACTAAAACCATTAGCCGCCGCCATTTTGATAATGGTTTGAATTGCGCTTTTGTTATAAAAACGACCATCGCCACCCAGCGTCAGCGTTGCGTTTAGCGCAATGTCTATCGAATCAAAAATACTTTGCACAAAGTTTTCGAGGTAATGCGCCTGTTGAAAAACTTTCACTTTTTTGCGCAGACCAGATGTGCCAGGTTTTTGGTCTAAAAATGGCTGTGTATTGCGAGCTTGAATATTCATATATTCATTATAGTGCAGAAAAGTGAATTGTTGATGATGGTCTGCAGGCCTCATAGATATTGGCTCGCAGGGCAGTGTTTTTAACACGTGCTTAAGTTGAAATATTAAATCCAACTTAAAAAATTAAGCTTTTAACAGCGCTCTATCTAAAATATCTAGCGCTTCGTCAAAAACAGCATCTTGAATCGTTAACGGATACAAAAAACGCAAGGCGTTTACATACACACCACAGCTTAGCAAAATCAGCCCTTCCTCAAGTGCCGCAGCTTGCACACGCTTCATGGCATCGGTAGATGGCGCATTGGTTTTTGGGTCGTAAAACTCTGCTGCAATCATTGAGCCTAAACCGCGAATTTCTTTTAAGCTTGGTACATTTTTCTGTGCTTTTTTTAATCTGGCAACTAATTTTTCGCCCAAATAATTAGCACGTGCAACCAGTTTCTCTTCTTCCATAATATCAAGCACCGCATGTGCCGCCGCAATCGCCAACGGGTTACCTGCATAAGTACCACCCAAACCACCAGGCGCGGGGCCGTCCATTGCCTCGGCTTTGCCACACACGGCTGATAGCACCATGCCGCCTGCCAAACTTTTGGCCATTACCATCATGTCGGGAATCACATCATAATGCTCGGTTGCAAACAATTTACCGGTGCGGCCAAAACCAGTTTGTACTTCGTCCATCACCAACAAAATACCGTGTTCATCACACTCTTTACGCAGTGCGCGCATCAGCTCTGGTGGCGCAACATAAAAACCGCCCTCGCCTTGCACTGGCTCTATCATAATCGCGGCAATACGTTTTGGGTCTACATCGGCTTTAAATAAGGCGTGCAGGGCATTTATCGAATCTTCCACCGTCACACCATGCAAGGCCATAGGGAAAGGAATGTGATAAACATCGGCAGGAAAAGGCCCAAAGCCAACTTTGTACGGCACCACTTTGCCAGTTAAGGCGCAAGCCATTAATGTACGTCCATGAAAGCCGCCAGAAAACGCAATAATGCCTGGACGGCCTGTTGAAGCGCGGGTGATTTTTACCGCATTTTCTGCACCCTCTGCACCGCTAGAAAAGAAGCAGGTTTTTTTGGCATGATTGCCAGGCGTAAGCTTATTAATGCGCTCGGCCAGCGTGACATAACTTTCGTAAGGCAGCACTTGGTAGCAAGTGTGGGTAAAGCGTTCTAACTGGTCTTGAATTGCTTTGATAATTTTTGGGTGCCTGTGGCCAGTATTTAGTACGGCAATACCACCGCCAAAATCGATAAAACGGCGGCCTTCAATGTCCCACACTTCAGAATTAAGCGCTTTGTCGATAAAAAAATTCGCCATCACACCAATGCCACGCGGCGTAGCGGCTAGGCGGCGATTGTGCAGGTCTTCATTGGTGACTAAATTTTCGGTCATTTTGTTCATGTTATTTCCTTTCGATTTATACTAAACTAAACCTTAAGTTAGTCGTATCCAAGTCGTCTTTAATTCAGTATATTTTTCTAGCGCGTGCAATGATTTATCGCGCCCATTGCCACTTTGTTTATAGCCACCAAATGGTACGGTAATGTCATCTTCATCATAACTATTTACATGCACGGTGCCCGCCCTTAAACTCTTGGCTACCATGTGCGCCTTGCTTATATCTTGCGTCCAAACCGCTGCGGCTAAGCCATACGGCGTGTCGTTGGCAATCGTAATGGCTTCTTCCATGGTATCAAACGTAATAATCGACAGCACTGGGCCAAAAATCTCTTCGGCGGCAATGGTCATGTCGTTTGTTACATTATCAAACACTGTTGGCGCAATATAAAAACCACCAGTTTCAGCTTTTACACGTGTGCCACCAGCCAATAGGGACGCGCCTTGCAGCTTGCCTGATTCAATGTATTTCAATACGTTTTCCATCTGCCCGCAATCCACCATCGCACCCATCGTAGTCGCTTCATCTAATGGGTCGCCAGGAGCATAATTTTTTAGCTCGGCCAATATTTTTTGTACTAATTGGTCTTTAATGCTGCGCTCTACCAACAAGCGCGATGGCGCATTGCAACTTTCGCCCTGGTTGTAAAAAATTGAACCCACCGAAGCTTCAGCTGCGCGATTTAAATCTTTGCAATCGGCAAATACAATATTAGGCGATTTGCCGCCCAGCTCGCACCAAGCGCGTTTTAAATTACTTTGGCCTGCCATGATTTGAATTTTTTTGCCCACCGCGGTCGAGCCAGTAAATGCAATGCAATCAACATCCATATGCAAGGCCAGTGGTGAGCCTGCCTCTGCACCAAAGCCCGGCACTACGTTTAACACGCCTGCTGGGATGCCTGCTTCAAGCGCAATATCAGCTATTTTAAGTGCGCTTAATGGTGATTTTTCAGATGGTTTTAACACGATGCTATTGCCTGAGGCCAATGCTGGTGCGATTTTCCAGCACGCCATTAGCATCGGGTAATTCCACGGCACAATCGCACCAACCACACCAATAGGCTCGCGCGTAATCATGGCCAAGGTATGGTCAGCAGTCGGCGCAATTTCATCATAGACTTTATCAATCGCCTCGCCAAACCAACGTAATGAATTGGCTGCTGAATTCACATCTACATTTAAGCTAGCAGTAATGGGTTTGCCCATATCCAGCGTTTCTAGCAGCGCTAGTTCTTCGCGATTAGCTATAATTAAATCGGCAAATTTAATCATGGTTTGCTTGCGCTCGCGCGGTGTTTGGCCTGCCCAAGTGCGCGCATTAAAAGTTGCGCGCGCTGCCGCTACCGCTAAATCAATATCAGCCGATTTTCCACTGGCCACATCGCACAATTTGCGATTATCAATCGGTGAAAAGCACTCAAAAGTTGCAGCATCGGAAGCATTTACGCGCTTGCCGTTAATCACGGCGCGGCCATCAATTTTTAGCGCTTTTGCGCGTGCGTGCCAGTCAATTTTAGTGTTTGCCATATTAATTAATCTTTAATAAAAATTACTTCAAAATACATGCAAATTAATCACTTAATTATTTTGATGCTCTGTAAGGCGCATAGATATTGGTCTACAGGGCAGTAAAATTCTCTCGATGTTATTTTAAACACTATAATCCTGCCATAGCGATGTATTTGATTTCTAAATAATCGTCAATTCCGTAATGCGAACCTTCACGCCCAAGGCCCGATTGTTTTACGCCGCCAAACGGTGCGACTTCAGTTGATATCATGCCAGTATTCACGCCCACCATGCCATATTCCAGCGCCTCTGCCACCCGCCAAATACGGCCAATATCACGGCTGTAAAAATAGGAAGCTAGCCCAAATTCGGTGCGATTAGCTAACTCAATGACTTCATCATCGGTTTTGAAGCGAAACAGTGGCGCCACTGGCCCAAAGGTTTCTTCTTTAAAAATTAGTGCATCTGTTGATACATCAGCCAGCACAGTTGGCTCAAAAAAAGTACTACCTAATTTATGACGCTTGCCACCGTGTAATAGTTTTGCACCTTTTTGTATGGCATCTTTAATATGACTTTCAGTTTTTTCAATCGCCGCCATATCAATTAGCGGCCCTTGCGTTGTGCCATCTGCCGCGCCATCACCCACTTTTAGCGCCGCCACTTTTGTTGCCAGTTTGGCTGCAAATGCCTCAAACACAGCATCTTGCACAAATAACCTATTCGCGCACACGCAGGTTTGACCAGCATTGCGAAACTTACTAATCATTGCGCCTTCTACTGCGGCGTCTAAATCGGCATCATCAAACACAATAAATGGCGCGTTTCCGCCCAGCTCTAATGATAGTTTTTTAATGGTTGCTGCGCATTGCGCCATTAGCACGCGGCCAACTTCGGTGCTGCCAGTAAACGACAATTTGGCGACAATTGGGCTTTCGCACATAACCGCGCCAATTTCGCGAGCCTTGCCCGTAATCACTTGTAATACACCACTTGGCACGCCTGCTTCTTCTGCTAATACGGCTAATGCTATGGCTGACAATGGTGTTTGCTCGGCAGGTTTGATAATCATAGAACAGCCAGCAGCTAGTGCTGGCGCGGCTTTGCGCGTAATCATGGCGATGGGGAAGTTCCATGGGGTAATCGCTGCCGTTACGCCAATTGCTTGCTTAATCACTAATAATTTACGGTCGTTAGATGTAGCAGGAATCACTTCACCATAAACGCGTTTGGCTTCCTCAGCAAACCACTCAATAAAGCTGGCGCCGTAATTCACTTCGCCGCGCGCTTCAGCCAAAGGCTTGCCTTGTTCAGCGGTTAAAATTTGCGCCAAGTCCTCCACATGCAATTTTATTAAATCAAACCAGCGTTTTAAAATGGCTGCGCGCGCCGCTGCGGTCAACGTTTTCCATTGCTTTTGTGCGGCTGCACTTGCCAAAACTGCACGCTCAGTCTCCGCTTTGCCCATGCGTGGTACATGCGCAATCACATGGCCATTGGCTGGATTAGTAACCGCGATGGACTCACCGCTGTCAGCGCCTACCCATGCGCCTGCAAGCCAAGTGCTATTTTGTTTTAGTAATGATGGGTGTTTCAGTTCCAATGGAACAATTTGAGTGGTCATAAAGTTTCCTGCTACTTATTTGCATCGCTATAAGCCAGCGCCATTTCACGTTTGCGTTTACGCTCTACATGCGAGGTGTAAAAACTGGAGGCAATCACAGCAAAGGTTACCGCAACAATGGTAACGGTTGCCACTGCATTAATAGTGGGGTTTAAGCCCAAACGCGCACGTGAGAAAATGACCATTGGCATAGTATTATAGCCAGGGCCCGATAAGAATGATGACAACACAACATCATCAAATGACAGGGTAAACGTCAATAAAAATGCAGATACCAAAGCTGGCACCAACAATGGCAAAGTAACCAAAGTAAATACTTGCCAAGGTTTTGCGCCTAAATCCATTGCAGCTTCATCCAATCGGCCATCCATTTCTTTTAAGCGCGATGTCACTACTACTGCAGCGTAAGCCGTGCCCAACAGCGCATGACCCAGCAAAATTGTGAATAAACCGCGCTGAGGAAAGCCTAGCCAGTGTTGCAGCGAAACCAACATTAGCAACAAAGACAAACCCACAATCACATCAGGCATGACAAGTGGCGTGGTGGCCATTGATGACAATAAAGTTCGGCCACGAAAGCGCGAATAACGATGCAAGGCAAAGGCCGTAAATGTACCAAAAAACACCGACATCAATGCCGATAGAAAAGCAATTTTTAGCGACAAAAATACTGCTGAAAGTAGATTGCTATCTTGCATTAGCGCGCCATACCAGCGCAAACTTGCGTGCGACCAAACTGTAACTAATTTTGAATCATTAAACGAAAATACGACTAATGTGATAATAGGTAAATATAAAAACGCATAAACTGCGAACATCCAGCCATTTGCGAAAATCTTATTGTTGGAGGCTTGACTCATGATTTACCCTCCTCAAGGTTCGCTTCTGCTTTATTTAGAATCGCCATAGGCACTAAAATCAAACCTATCATGACCACCGCCACTGCGGCGGCCATTGGCCAATCGTTATTACTGAAAAATTCATCCCACAGCACGCGGCCTATCATTAAGGTGCTTGGCCCACCTAGTAATTCTGGAATAACAAACTCACCCACTGCGGGGATAAATACCAACATAGAGCCGGCAATAATGCCTGCTTTTGAAAGTGGTACAGTAATTAACCAAAACGCTTTAAACGGGCTAGTGCCTAAATCTGCTGCTGCTTCTAAATAACGTAAATCTAGCTTAGATAAATTGGCATACAAAGGCAAAATCATGAATGGTAAATACGAATACACCATACCGATTAACAAAGAAAATGAGTTATTCATCATTTCTAATGGCGCATCGATAATATGTAAACTCATTAATATGTTATTAATCACGCCATTGCTAACTAGCAAGGTTTTCCATGCATAAATACGCAATAAAAATGATGTCCAAAATGGCAACATAATCATCATCAGCAATGTAGGCTGCATATGCTTGGGCGCGCGCGCCATAAAGTAGGCAAATGGGTAACCAATGGCCAAGCAAATTAGGGTGGTAATTAGCGCGTATTTAATGGATGAAATATAAGTTTTAACGTAAAGCGCATCGCTAAAAATAAATTGATAATTGGCAAAATTAAGCTTGAGTGTTGGCAAGCCGTTGGTCCAACTAATCATATTAGAAACAGAAGTTGCTTCCATTTCAGATAAGCTAATCTTCATTACAATCAGCAACGGAATAGCCACCAATAAGATAAACCAACCCATTGGAATACCAATGACAGTCGGTTTGCCGCCTGTTAAACTTTGGAAAAATCGCGTTAGTTTATTCATCGCCAATTCTCCTAGTGCGTTAACACAATCATGGCTAAATCGCCCCAATGCATATAAGCATGGTCGCCCCAAGTTAGGCCGCAGCTTAAGTCGCGCGTGTTGTTAATTTCCTGCGCTTTAATCACATGGCCTGCAGCAGTTTTAAGGTGGTAAGTCGTATGATCACCAAAATACACAATCTCGGTAACCACTCCTTCTGTCCAATTGTATTCACCTTTGGGTTTCTCTTTAGAGAGCATTATTTTTTCAGGACGCAAGGCAACGCCAACTGCCATGCCCTTATTACC
>JANOYU010000116.1:0-16600 GCA_031429035.1 Methylophilaceae bacterium | reverse complement strand
GAAGTGGTGATGTCTGACACAGTAGGATTTATTAAGCATTTGCCAACAACATTGATTGAAGCATTTGGCGCCACGCTAGAAGAAGCCAAACAAGCCGATTTGTTGCTGCATATAGTAGACGTGGCCAGTACTAATCGCGATGCGCAAGTAGCGCAAGTAAACAAAGTATTGCATGAAATTGGTGCTGCCGATGTGCCGCAGATTTTGGTGTTAAACCAAATTGATAGGCTAGACCTAAACGATAACGTAGCAGGCATTGCGCGCAATGAATATGGTAAAATTTTTCAAATACATGTTTCAGCTAAAACAGGCGCAGGCTTAGAATACGTTCGGTTAGCATTGGCCGAGCATCAACAGTTACTAAAAAAATTAAGTACAGAAGAAAGCGCTTATGTATAACATGACGAATAGATTTTGGAGTGAAAGATGATTAAATTTCCTGGCTTTGCACAAAAAAACAATGAAGGCCCGCCAGATTTAGATCAAGTACTGCGTGATTTAAGCAATAAAATCAATAGCCTATTTGGTAAAAAACTAAACAACGGCGGCTTTAACGGCAATAATCCGCCAGCAGATAATAAAAATTTCAATGTGCCAATTGCGCCCGTATTAGCAATTATTGCTGCCATTTGGCTGGCAACTGGCTTTTACATTGTCGATCAAGGTTCTGTTGGTGTGGTGCAACGTTTTGGTAAATACATCTACAGCACCGAGCCTGGCCCGCGCTGGCACTGGCCTTACCCAGTTGAATCGGTCACTGTGGTGAATATGGAGCAAGTGCGCCGCCTAGAAGTAGGTTATCGTAGCAGTAGTGAAGGATCAGGCAGCAAAACTAAAGTGCCAAATGAATCGTTGATGTTGACTGAAGACGAAAATATTATCGATATGCAAGTGGCGGTACAATACAAACTTAAAAATGCGGTTGATTACGTATTTGCAAATCGCGATACTGACAAGGCAGTGATGTCTGCCGCGGAAACAGCGATTCGTGAAGTGGTGGGCAAAAGCAAGTTGGATGACCTATTGCAAAAAGGTTTGCCAGATACGTCAGCCAATATGCAAGCCATTTTAGATAGCTATAAAACCGGCATACAAATTACCAGCGTATCGCGCCAAAAAGGCGCCGCGCCAGAGCAGGTGAAAGAGGCTTTCGACGATGTAAACCGTGCCGGCCAAGATTACCAGCGTCAAATTAACTTAGGCCAAGCTTATGCCAATGATGTCATCCCCAAAGCGCGTGGTAATGCATCGCGCTTGGCAGCAGAAGCTGCCGGCTACAAGTTAAAAGTAGAGTCTGAGGCGACTGGTAATGCCAGCCGTTTTGATCAAATTTTAACGCAATACAATAAAGCGCCCGAAGTCACCCGCCAACGCTTGTATTTAGATGCACAAGAGCAAATTATGAGCAACACTAGCAAAATTATTGTTGACCAAAAAGGTGGCAACAGCATGCTGTATTTGCCGCTAGATAAATTGATGGAGCAAACGCGCAGCGCCAACACCAGTGCGGCTGCTAGTGCAGCGGCTAATGCAAATAAAGATGAAGAATCGACAGTGGACGATGCACGCACATTATCGCGTGACAGATAAAAGGTAGACAGAATATGAAAAATTTAAGCTTGGCAATCATTGGTTTTTTTGTGGCATTGTTGCTGCTTAGCATGTCGATGTTTGTTGTCGATCAACGCGAATACGCGCTGGTGTTTAGGTTGGGCGAAATCGTTTCAGTTAAAAAAGAGCCTGGCCTGTATTTTAAAATGCCATTGGTGGATGATTTAAAGTTTTTTGAAAAGCGTATTGTGACCCTAGATTGGGAGCAACCAGCCGAGATTGTCACGAGCGAAAACAAAACCATGACAGTAGATTCGTTTGTGAAATGGCGCATAATTGACCCGGTTAAATACTACGTTTCAGTAAAAGAGGGCGGCGAAGCAGCAGCAGAAGATAGGCTTTCGCAAGTGGTTAACTCTGGGCTGCGCGATGAGTTTGGCAAACGTACTGTGCGTGACGTGATTGCGGGCGAACGTGGTGCGATTATGCGCAGCGTAAAAATTTCGGCCGATAAAGAAGCGCGTCAAATTGGTATTCAAGTGGTAGATGTACGCTTAAAACGCGTCGATTACTCAGAGGATATTTCTAAATCGGTTTACGATCGTATGATTGCGGAACGTAAGCGAATCGCCAACCAATTGCGCTCTGAAGGCTCTGCTGCTTCTGAGAAAATTCGTGCCGATGCAGATAAACAGCGCGAAGTGATTATTGCCGACGCATTCCGCGATGCACAAAAAGCCAAAGGTGAGGGCGATGCCAAAGCAGCAGAAATTTACTCAACGGCCTACGGTAAAAACCCTGAGTTTTACGCATTTTATCGCAGCCAAGAAGCCTACAAAAATAGCTTTAAAAGTAAATCTGACGTGATGGTGTTAGACCCAAGCTCAGAGTTCTTTAAATATATGCGTGGTTCTGGTAAATAAGGCCTTTGCTTGAACACGCTGTTAGCCGCGCTGGGCTTAATGCTGGTGTTTGAAGGCTTGTTGCCATTTATTGCGCCGCAAGCTTGGCGCGAAACCTTTAAGCGCATGATAGAGCTTAAAGATGGCCAACTACGTTTTGTTGGCATTATTTCAATTGTTGCTGGTTTGTTACTGACTTTTTTAAGTCGCTAGCAGTTAATTCATCAGATTTAAGCCAATAGCCTAGTCGCAAGCTTGCTGCATTTGCTAGTATAATATTGCTTATGCATAATTGGTTACTCCCCGAATTTATAGAAGATGTGCTGCCCACCGAGGCCGCACGTATTGAACAATTGCGCCGTGATTTGCTCGATTTATTTAAAGTGCACGGCTATCAATATGTGATTCCGCCCACGCTAGAGTATTTGGAATCGCTTATTACTGGCACTGGCCATGATTTGGATTTGGCCACATTCAAAGTAGTAGATCAACTGACTGGTCGCCTAATGGGCTTACGCGCTGATACCACGCCACAAGCCGCGCGCATTGATGCGCACATGCTAAATTATCAAGATATTTGCAGGCTTTGTTATGCGGGCACGGTGCTGCGTACTAAGCCAGACGGCCTTGCCCGCACGCGTGAGCCATTGCAATTGGGTGCGGAGCTTTTTGGCCATGCCGGTATCGAGTCTGACATTGAAGTGCAACGCTTAATGATAAAAGCCTTGCAGTTATTGGGTTTGCAAAATTTACACATTGATTTTAGCCACGTGGCTATTTTTGAATGTTTGGTTAAGGCAGGTAATATCAATTTGGCGTTAGAAAATGCCTTGTATGCCGCATTGCAAAGTAAAGATAAAGCAGCCGTTGCGCAACTGGCGGCTGAGCTTGATGCACCGATACAACAGGCTTTATTGAGCTTAACCGAGTTAAATGGCGATATTGCTGTACTAGAAAAAGCACACAATACGTTGCCACAATTGCCAGAAATTACCCATGCGCTGGCTAATTTAAGTGCAGTTGCGCATAAATTAGCCGATTTAAATGTGCAAATATCTTTCGATTTAGGTGAGTTGCGCGGCTATCATTATCACAGCGGTGTGGTATTTGCCGCCTATGCGCGTGGCTGCACTGGGCCTGTTGCGCTAGGTGGGCGCTATGATGAAGTCGGCGTTGCATTTGGTCGCGCACGGCCAGCTACAGGCTTTAGCTTAGATTTGCGCGGCGTGGTAACAGCATTAACTGCTGCCCATTTACCCAAAACCATTTTAGCGCCCGAAGGCAATGACAAAGCGCTTTTAACTAAAATAGACACCTTGCGCGCAGAAGGTTTAGTGGTGATTCAAGCACTGCCTAATCAACAAATTAACGCTGTTGAGCTAAATTGCGATACAGCGCTAGTATTGCGCGATAACGAATGGCGTATTGAAGCCATTAAAGTATAACAAACCAATTAAAAAGTAATTATTTATGGCAAAAAATGTAGTTGCAAAAAACGTTGTAGTAATTGGCACGCAATGGGGCGATGAAGGCAAAGGCAAAATTGTCGATTGGCTGACCGACCACGCGCAAGGCGTGGTGCGCTTTCAAGGCGGTCACAACGCAGGCCATACGCTGGTTGTGGGGCAGGGCGCAGCGCAGCGCGTGTATAAATTAAACCTTGTGCCGTCTGGCATCGTGCGTGCTGGCATCAATTGCTACATTGGCAATGGCGTAGTGCTAGACGCTGGGCATTTACTGGGTGAAATTGCCGCGCTTGAAAAAGACGGTTTAGAGGTGATGAGTCGCCTAAAAGTCAGCCCAGGTTGCCCGTTGATTTTAAGCCATCACGTGGCGGTAGATGTGGCACGAGAAGCGAAACGTAGCGCTGACAAAAAAATCGGCACCACAGGCAAAGGTATCGGCCCCACTTACGAAGACAAAGTCGCACGCCGTGCTTTGCGCGTTTACGATTTATTTTACCCTGAACGTTTCGCCGAAAAATTAAAAGAAGTGATGGATTATCATAACTTCGTTTTAACTAATTATTTAGGTGCACAAGCAGTTGATTTTAATCAGCAATACGATGCAAGCATGCAACAGGCAATCGCGCTAAAGCCAATGATTTCAGATATTTCTGCTGACTTATACGCCGCCAATGCGCGCGGCGAAAACTTATTATTTGAAGGCGCACAAGGCACGTTGCTTGACATCGATCACGGCACTTATCCTTATGTCACCTCCAGCAATTGTATTGCAGGCCAAGCAAGTGCAGGCACAGGCGTTGGCGCCAATATGCTGCATTATGTACTGGGCATTACCAAAGCCTACACCACTAGAGTTGGTGGCGGGCCGTTCCCCAGCGAGTTAGATATTGACTCTGCAGGCGCACCAGGCACGCAAATGTCGGTGAAAGGCCAAGAAATTGGCACCGTCACCAAGCGTAAACGCCGCTGCGGCTGGTTTGATGCCGCCGCACTTCGCCGCTCTGCCATGATTAACGGCCTCACTGGGCTGTGCATCACCAAATTAGACGTGCTTGACGGCATTAAAGAACTCAAAATTTGCATTGGCTACGAGCTAGACGGCAAAAAAATTGACTTGCTTCCAGTGGGTGCAGATGACGTTGCCGGCTGCAAACCCATTTACGAAACTGTACCTGGTTGGACTGATAATACCTTTGGCGTTAAAACTTGGGACGGCTTGCCAACAGCCGCGCAAAATTACCTAAAACGCCTAGAAGCCTTATGCGGCGTGCCAATTGCGATTGTGTCGACAGGGCCAGAAAGAGATGAAACTATTGTCATCCAACATCCATTTTCTGCATAAAATACAAATTCGCGCACATTATAATCAAGTCGGGGCTTGCCCGACGACAAGTATCTTTACTTTTGCTTAGCCAAAAGAAAGATACCAAAGAAAAGGCTACCCCACTGTCACTTGCTTCCTGCGCTTCTCGCAAAATTGGGCGGCTGCGGAACTCGCGCTTTAGCGCTCAAACAGTCCTCGCCGTCATCCCAATTTTACTGCGATGCTCGGCGCGGCAAGGGGAATTCAACACCCACTAAGCATGCAAGCCCCTCGCCCTTGAGGGGAGAGGGGTTGGGGAGAGGGTGCAAAAATAAAGACTTCTAATGGTAGAATCTCTTCATGCAATCTAATCTAAAAAAACAATGCCTCGCTTGGGCAATCACAGGTTCTGGCCACTACTTGCGCGAGTCATTAGCCGTTCTACACACCTTATAAAACGTTGATATTTTTTTAAGTCGTGCGGCTGCTGATATTATTAAGCAATATGGTTTTCAAGCGCAATTAGACGCAACTGGCCACAAGGTTTACCAAGACAAAACTGCTAGCAGCGTGCCTGTTGAGGGCTTTTATGCAGGCAAATATCACACTTTAGTTATCGCGCCCGCCACTTCAAACACCATCGCCAAAATGGCTTATGGATTTTCAGATTCACTAGTTACTAATCTTTACGCGCAAGCAGGTAAAACGCGCGTGCCAAGTATTATTTTTGCGTGTGATACCGTGCCAGCCGCAGGTGAAAATGCAATTGAATCGGAAGCGCCGCGCGATAATATGGTGCAAGTTTTCCCGCGAAAAATTGATTTAGATAACGTACAAAAATTAGCTAGTTTTGAGTACACACAAATTGTCGAGAGCACAAACATGCTCTACGAGGCAATATCCATGCGGCTTGCAGAGCATCACAATAAAGAGCCTACAAAATGAAGGCTGAAAGACTGTTATTTTTAACAGGCAAACTAGCAGAAAAAAGCTTGAACAAAGTCTTGGCAGAAATCCAAAGCAATCCAAAAACACCAACTTTCAAATATCCAAGATTTGAATATAAAGTCGAGCAAATAGGCGTGTCTGTCGCCGCGCTAATGACACCAGATTTAATTGTACGCCGCTTAAAAAGCGCAGGCGATGCCAATAAAATGATTTTGCCAGGGCTTTGCCAAGGCGATTTAAGCGCTTTGCACCGCCAATACGGCATCCCCGTGGAGCGCGGGCCTGAAGACTTGAAGGATTTGCCACAATATTTTGGCCAAATTGGCATTGCGCCCGATTTAAGTAATTACAGCTGCCAAATTTTTGCCGAAATTGTTGATGCGCCCGATTTGACAGTGGATGCAATTGTCGCTAAAGCCAATCAATTCAAGGCACAGGGCGCAAATGTGATTGATTTGGGTTGCTTGCCAGGTAAGCCATTTTTGCATTTGGCTGATTCAATTAAAGCGTTAAAACAAGCCGATTTTAAAGTGAGTGTTGATAGTATGAATACTGACGAGTTGTTGCTAGCGGGCAAATCTGGCGCGGATTATTTATTAAGCTTAACTGAAAAAACATTGTGGATTGCCGATGCTGTGGAAGCCACGCCAGTGCTAGTGCCTAGCAAACCTGGTAATTTGGCATCGCTGTATCGCGCCATTGAAATTTGCCTTAAAAAAGGCAAACCATTTTATGCCGATGCGATTTTAGACCCGATTCATTTTGGCTTAACCGAATCGATTGTGCGTTACAACAAATTACGTAAAAAATATCCCAATATCAATATTTTAATGGGCGTTGGTAACTTAACCGAGCTAACCGATGCTGATACCACAGGCATTAACGCAATTTTATTTGGCATCATTTCCGAGCTAAATATTAATGCAGTGCTTGCCACCAGCGTCAGTGCGCATGCGGTGAATGCGATTGCTGAGGCAGACATTGCGCGCCGCGTGAATTATCGGGCAAAACAAGACGACAGGCTACCACGCGGTTATTCTAATGGCTTGTTAGGCCTGCATGATAGAAAGCCATTTTCTTATACAAAACAAGAAATTAGCCAGTTTTCTGCGCAGATAAAAGACCCCAGTTTTCGCATTATGGTGAGTGAAGATGGTGTGCATGTGTTTAACCGCGATGGCTTGCTGCAAGCGGTTGACCCGTTTGCGTTTTACCCAAATTTAAAGGTTGAAAATGATGCCAGCCATGCCTTCTATTTGGGTGTAGAGCTAGCGCGGGCGCAGATTGCATGGCAATTAAAAAAACGTTATGTGCAAGATGAAGAGCTAAACTGGGGTTTAGAAACTGAACAAGCTAAGACAGCCAGAAAAAGTCATCGCGAGGCAAGCTTGAAAGAAAAACAAGCTAAAGAAAAAAAAGCGAAAGAAAAAAGCTAAAAAAATCATGATTTTTGAAACGATTATTACCACCGTAAATTTAGTAGGCAAGCCACATATCACGCCGTTTGGCGTTAAATACGACGGCGATTTGGTTTTTATTTCACCTTACAAACCATCGACCACGCTAGATAATATTTTGGCCACTAAAACGGCCACACTAAATATCACCGATGATGTACGGGTTTTTGCAGGCGCATTAACCAATAATAACAGCCACATTAAATTGGCACCTCTGCAAGCCAGTAATTTCCAAACTAATGGCCATGCGGGTTACAGGCTTGTCAATGCACTCTCGCATAGTGAATTAGCTTTAATTGAAGTAAAAGATGACGCCGAGCGGCCGCAATTGATCATGCAAAAAATACATTCAGAAACCCATGCGCCATTTTTAGGCTTTAATCGTGCGCAGGCGGCAGTAATTGAGCTAAGTATTTTGGTAAGCCGATTGCGCATTTTGCCACGCGAAAAGATTGAAGCTGAATTAGCCTACTTGCAAATTGCCATTGATAAAACCACGGGCAAGCGCGAGCTTGAAGCGTGGGGTTGGTTAATTGATGAGATAAAAAATTTTTATGCGGGCAGCACAAAATGACGCAACTGTTAATTAGCGTTAAAAATGTGCAAGAAGCCGCACTGGTGCTGGCTGCAGGCGTTGATATGATTGATTTAAAAGAGCCAAATATTGGCGCCCTTGGCGCGCTAGATTTATCGACGACCGAGCAGATTTTAACGCGAGTGAATGGTGAAAAAACGGTCAGTGCAACCGTGGGCGAGCAGCATGCTAACGTTGCAGCGCTCGTAAACGATATTCAAAAGCGTGCGGATATTGGTGTCGATATTATCAAAATTGCTGTTTCAGATTTATTTCAAGCGACTGATTTTTATGATGAAATTGCAAGACTAACAAATGCTGGCATTAAAATAGTGGCGGTATTTTTTGTAAATAACATCATTAATTTTGAGTTGTTGCCTAGGTTAAAGCAGGCTGGGTTTTATGGGGCAATGCTTGATACGCAACATAAACAGCATGATTTGCTTAATTTGCAATCTGAGCAAACTTTACATTTGTTTACACAAGCTTGCCAAAAAAATCAATTAGTATCTGGCTTGGCAGGCTCACTTAAACCACAATATGTAGATTTATTGCTGAAAATTAATCCTACATACATTGGTTTTAGGGGCGGCGTTTGCGAAAATTCGGATAGAAAAAGCGGCTTAAGCCAAGTCAAACTAAGCCAACTGCAAAATGTGTTGCGTAATGGCAACAAAAACCACACAAAAGCACAATTAATCTTGAACTTAGCGTTGCATAGTTAATGTACATTAAGTATAGTTAAGGTTAAGTTTATGTACTACATGTTTGTTTTACGATTGATAACTAAGGAGTTAACACAATGAATAAGAAACTAGTTGGTCTAGCAGTTGCAGCAACCCTAGGCCTAACAGCCATCACCGCTTCAGCTGAGGACATGTTCCGCGGCGCTTGGTACGCAGTGCCAGGTATTAGCTACATGAACACAGACAGTGATTTAGAAGCAGACAACGGCCCAGGTGTATTTTTAAGTATTGGTAAAGAACTTTCACCTAGCTGGGATTTACAAGGCCGTTTAGGTTACAACCGTGCTGACGAAGATACAGGCATTGCTGGTGCAGGTGGAAAATACAAACAAACAACATTAGGTTTAGATGCTTTATATATGTTTAGCCGTAGCAATTTCCGCCCATTCTTGCTAGCTGGCTTAGGTGCAGCGCGTAATAATGTTGATTACACTGGTTTAGGTCTAACTGATAAAAAGAAAACATCTTGGTTAGCAGGTTTAGGCTTAGGTGCACAATACTTATTTAACGATACGTTCGGTTTGCAAGCTGACTTGCGTCATCAGTGGAGCAAAGCTGAGGCACGCAATGCAGCTAGAACTGTTGATGCTGATGAAACAATCGGCAACACATTGTTCAATGTAGGCGGTATCTTCCGTTTTGGCGCACCAGCAGCAGTAGTTGCTGAGGCAGCACCAGAGCCAGCACCAATCGCAGCAGCAGCACCAGAGCCAATGCCAGAGCCAGCACCTGCTCCAGCACCTGCTAAATGCGAACCAACAATGGATACCATTACTGTTGGCGCTGAAAAATTGTTTGGTTTTGATAAAGCTAACCTAAAAGCAGAAGGTAAAGCGGCTTTAGATGAAGCAGCTGCAAAAATTAAAGCAAACCCAGAAATTAAAGCAGTGATTGTAACTGGTCATACAGATCGAATTGGTTCTGATAGCTACAACCAAAAACTATCTGAGCGCCGTGCAAATCAAGTGAAAGATTACTTGGCTGCGCAAGGTGTTGATGCATCAATGATTGAAGCGGTCGGCAAAGGTGAGTCAGAGCCAGTTGTACAATGTACTGGCAACAAAGCAACTTCAAAATTAATCTCTTGCTTACAACCTAACCGTCGCGTGACGATTCAGGCTGAAGGTAAAAAAGAAGTGGGTTGCAACTAAGTCATAGTAACTAACCTGTTTCAATAAAAAACCCCGTAATGCGGGGTTTTTTATTGCCTTGTGCTAATAAAGCAGTTGTTTAAGCCGTTATAATAAGCGGATGAATAGTGTAGATTTAATTATTGAAGCTCGCTGGCTGTGCCCAGTTGTGCCCGCCAATACCTTATTAGAAAACCACGCAGTGGTGGTTCAAGCAGGCAAAATTATTGATATTTGCCCAACAACGCAAACCAAGCAATATGTGGCTGCCGAAACTGTGCAATTAGATGCGCATGTGTTGATTCCAGGCTTAATCAACTTGCACACGCACGCCGCCATGAGCTTAATGCGCGGTTTGGCCGACGATGTGCCACTAATGCCTTGGCTAGAACAGCGTATTTGGCCAGCAGAACGCGCTGTAGTTTCACCTAGTTTTGTGCGCGATGGCACATTGTTAGCATGCGCGGAAATGTTAAGCGGCGGCGTGACTACCTTTAACGATATGTATTTTTATCCGCTGGCCACTGCAGAAGCCAGCATTCAAGCTGGCATGCGTGCCAATTTAGGCTTGGTAGCAGTAGAGTTTGCCACCAATTACGCCCATGATGTCGAAAGCTATATTCAGCAAGGTTTGCAGGCACGCGACTATTTGCGCGATGAGCCCCTGTTGAGCTTTAGTTTTGCGCCACATGCACCTTACACCGTGTCTGATGCCACTTTTTCGCGACTACTAACATTGGCAGAGCAAGTGAATATTGGTATTCACACGCATTTGCACGAAACAAAACAAGAAATTGCAGATAGTGAAAGCGCATATGGATTAAGGCCTGTAGCCCGATTAGCTAATTTAGGTTTACTAGGCCCCATGTTAACGCTTGCACATTGCGTTCACTTAAACGATGGCGAAATTAAGCTATTAGCCGAGCATGGCTGCAGTATTGCACATTGCCCTAGCTCTAATTTAAAACTGGCTTCTGGCATAGCGCCAATCGCAGAATACGCCAAACAGGGCATTAATATCGGCCTGGGCACGGATGGTGCAGCCAGTAATAATAGGCTAGATATGTTTGCAGAAATGCGTTTGGCGGCTTTGTTAGCCAAAGGCCAAAGTGGTGATGCGACGGCAATTTTGGCGCAGCAGGCGCTAGAGATGGCAACCATTAATTGTGCTAAAGCATTGAATTTAAGTGATAAAATAGGTTCAATTGAGTGTGGAAAACTTGCCGATTTAACCGCTGTCAAATTGGATGACATTAATATGCAGCCTTGTTTTGACCCGCTATCGCATTTAGTTTACGTGGCAGGTCGCGAACAGGTTACGCACACTTGGGTGGCTGGCGATTTAAAATATTATCGGCCAGCCAATAGTGAAGGCGTATTTAGCAGTATTGAGCCGCAACAATTAAGTGAAATTGTAAGTAAATGGCATGCAAAATTAAGCGAGTTTAAATAATGGCAGACAATGCAGATGCAGCAGAGCTGAATAAATTTTCGGAGTTAGCGCATAAATGGTGGGATAAAAGCAGCGAATTTAAACCGCTGCACGACATTAATCCGCTACGCTTAAATTACATAGACAAAGCCCTGCCGCTAAAAGGCAAAACAGTGCTTGACGTAGGTTGTGGTGGCGGCATTTTAAGTGAATCAATGGCTGAACGCGGCGCTAAAGTCACCGGTATTGATTTGGGTGAAAAAGCGCTTAAAGTGGCGCAATTACACAGCTTAGAAAGCGGCGTGGCGGTTGATTATCAATTAATTTCAGTTGAAGATTTAGCCGTAAAACAGCCTGCTAGTTTTGATGTGGTGACTTGCCTAGAAATGCTAGAACACGTGCCAGACCCCGCCAGCGTGGTGGCAGCTTGTGCTAAATTGGTAAAACCAGGCGGCCATGTATTTTTCTCTACTATTAATCGTAATCCAAAAGCGTATTTATTTGCAGTTATCGGTGCGGAGTACGTATTAAACATGTTGCCGCGCGGCACGCACGATTACGCTAAGTTTATCAAACCATCCGAGTTAGCAAGCTACATGCGGCCTGCAGGCTTGTCACTACAACATCAAATAGGTATGAGCTACAACCCAATTACGCAACATTATTGGCTGGGTGACGACACCTCAGTCAATTACATGATGCACACTGTTAAACAAACGTAAAGAATAATCTTGATTACAACAATTTTGTTTGACCTAGACGGCACGCTGGTGGACACCGCGCCAGATTTAGCCCACGCGCTTAACCTGCAACTCATTCAACATGGCAAAGCGCCATTACCTTACGAAAATATTCGTCCATTCGCCTCGCATGGTTCACGCGGTTTGGTCGGCTTGGGTTTTGGTATTACGCCACAAGATGACAGCTTTATTGAAATGCGTGACGAATATTTAAGTATTTACGAGTCGGTTTATATGCGCAGCCCTGTGCTGCTGCTAGGTATTGCAGAGTTATTGCAAGCAATTGAAAATAAAGGCTTAACTTGGGGAATTGTCACCAATAAACCACGCAGATTTACCATTGCTTTGATTGAAAGTATGTACTTAAATTTAGAAAATCGCGCTGCTTGCATTGTGTGTGGTGACGACGCACCACAACCAAAACCATCGCCAGCCACACTTTTGATGGCTTGCAAACAAGTGGGTGTTAAGCCCGAAAATAGTATGTATGTGGGCGATGCCGAGCGCGATATTATTGCAGGCAAAGCAGCAGGTATGCAAACGGTGGTTGCGCTGTTTGGCTATATTGATGTGACAGATAAACCAGCAGAGTGGGGTGCGGATATGATGATTCATTTACCGCATGACTTGTTGAGATTTATTTAATTTTATTTTTCAATTAACTGCCAAATAACTTCGGCAGAATCTGCATCCATAATTTGTACTTGTGCTAACTTGCAATTTTTACAGCGACGATAGCTCACAGGATAAATAAAGCCTTCATAAGTGTGACCTCTGGTTTCATATTGCCAGTGATGAAAGTTAATTTTACAAATCAAGCGCTTAAAACTAAGCATGAATTATATCTAGACAAATCTAAAGCGCCTTGCGCCCTAGCAGCGCCATTGAAAGCGTCCCGCTATCGACATATTCAATCTCGCCACCCATCGGCAAGCCACGTGCAATGCGGCTTACAGACACATTGCGGGTTTTTAGCAGTTCGCTAATATAATGCGCGGTGGCCTCGCCTTCCACCGTGTAATTGGTGGCTAAAATCACCTCATTCACCAAGCCGTCTTGCGCACGTTTGATGAGCTTATCTAGATTAATTTCTTTTGGGCCAATGCCATCTAATGGCGAAAGTCTACCCATCAATACAAAATACATGCCTTTGTAAGAGTGGGTTTGTTCCATCATCATTAAATCGGTGGGCATTTCTACCACGCACAACTGGCTGGCTTCACGCGAATCCGATGCGCATAATGGGCAAATTGGCGCTTCAGAGAAGTTGTTACAAAGCGTGCAATGCCCCAGAACTTGCAAGGCATTTTGCATAGATAAGGCTAATGTGTTGGCGCCTTTGCGGTCACGCTGAAGTAAATAATAGGCCATGCGCAGCGCTGATTTTGGGCCTACGCCTGGCAGACAGCGTAAGCTATCAATCAGTTGTTCTAGGGCTAGGGGATTTTTCATGTGCGAAATTAAGTTAGAAAACGTAGCGAGCGAAGCAAAGATTAGGCAATAATTTCCGAAAAACCGAACTGTATGTGCTGGGTTTAATTAAATAGCACATGAGGATTTTGAGGAAGTTTTTAACAAAGTATTTGCAAGCCTAATAATTTAAAAACAGTCGTTTTTAGAAGGGAAGTTTCATGCCTGCGGGCATCATGCCACTCATACGTGCATTTGAGGTCGCCTCGGCCTTTACTCGTGCGTCATTTAGCGCAATCAGCAATAAATCTTCTAGCGTTTCGCGGTCGTCCATGGCGGCGTCATCAATTATTACGCGTTTAACTTGGTTGTTGCAGGTCATACTAATTTTAACCAAGCCATTGCTTGCGCTGCCTTCTACCAGCGTTTCGGCTAGCTCAGCTTGCGCTTTTTGCATATTCGCCTGCATCATTTGGGCTTGTTTCATCATATTGCCCATGCCGCCTTTCATCATGTTTTTCTCCTTAAATACTTGTTTTAATTGGGTTTGATGCTGTTGGGGATAATTGTTGCGCCAAATTTTTGCATTAAATCTTGCACAAAAGGGTCGCCCATAATCGCCGCCTCAGCGCCCGATTGAATCACAGCTTTTTCGCTGGCATTTTGTTTGGCTGGCGTCACAATTTCTGCTTGAATATCGCTAGCCAGCTCAATATTTAGTCGAATTTTTCGACCAAAATGCTCGTTAATCGCGCCACTCAATTTATCTTGATAACTGGCGCTAACTAAATGTTTTTGCGCGCTGGCCACGCGTAAGTTTAAATTATTCTCATCAAAACTTAGCAATTCGCAATTTTGCGCCAAGGCACGCGCTAGGCCAAGTTTTAAGTTTTTCTCGACCAATTGTCGCCAGTTACCGTCAAAACTAATCAAGTTAGCAATCGGCGTTTCTAAAACCTCTGCCGTGGATGCCGCATGGATATTGGGCTGCACGCTTGCTTCAACATGCTCTAATTTAGCTGTATTGGGTTGAATCACTGCTTCAATTTGGCCGTTTTCCACTTGTATGTGTTCAGCTTGCGCAGGTATTACAGACATTGGCGTTGTTGCTGACACTGCAGCAGGCGCCGTCAATTTTGTACTGACTTGCGGCGCTAACGTGCTTCTTTCAGTTGGCATAAATGCCAGCATGCGCAGCAGTGTCATGGTGAAACCTGCGTATTCGTCTGGGGCTAGACTAATATCGCGGCGGCCTAGCACTGCAATTTGGTAATACAGTTGTAAAGTTTCTGCAGATATTGTCTGCGCTAAATCTAACAAAGCTAAACGCTCGGGCAAATCTTCGGCCATGCTTTGCGGCACCGTTTGTGCCATGGCAATTTGGTGCAATAAATTAGCCAAATCATTAAGTGCAGATTCAAATGACAAACTACGCGCCTGCATCTGTGTGGCTATTTCCAGCACCCCTGCGCCATTATTGGCTTGTAGGGCAGTGATTAAATTATACAAATAGCTTTGATCTATCGCGCCCAACATGCTGCGTACTTCTGCCTCATTTACCGTTTGATTGCCGTAAGCAATGGCTTGGTCGGTAAGCGATAGCGCATCGCGCATACTGCCTGCGGCGGCGCGCGCAATTAGGTTTAGCGCGGCTGGCTCAAATGTAATATTTTCTTGATTTAAAACCTGTTGCAAATGCGCATGAATAGTGGGGCTGGCCATTTGTCGCAAGTTAAACTGCAAACAGCGGCTTAGCACGGTCACAGGCACCTTTTGTGGGTCAGTTGTTGCGAGTATAAACTTAACGTGCGCTGGCGGCTCTTCTAGCGTTTTTAGCATGGCATTAAACGCACTTTTACTCAGCATGTGCACTTCATCGATAATATATACCTTAAAACGGCCCACAGTGGGTGCATATTGCGCGTTATCCAGCAAATCGCGCATGGCGTCTACTTGTGTGTTGCTGGCAGCATCAACTTCGAGTAAATCGACAAACCGGCCGCGATCAATTTCAGCACATGTGCTACACACGCCGCAAGGCTGCGCGCTTATGCCCGTCTCGCAATTAAGCGATTTAGCTAAAATACGTGCTAGTGTAGTTTTGCCACAACCACGCGTGCCAGTAAATAAATAGGCATGGTGCAGGCGGTTTTGATTGAGCGCGTTGGTTAGCGCGCGCACCACGTGGTCTTGGCCAACTAAACTATCGAATGATTTTGGGCGATATTTTCGCGCTAATACTTGAGATGACACGAGATTTATACTCTAAAAAACATAGTCACAACTTTAGCGTAAAAGCAGCTTTTCGTCTTGTACTTTTTGCTACAAAATTAGCTGAAAATTTATTTGAGAAATTCAGATGCAAGGCGCACGCAACGCAGAAAGCGAAATCGTATGCTTTATACATTGAGCTTGCGAGTAGCGCGCAACATAGCAGATGAGTTGCTAAAATGAATTTTATGAGGAGGCGAGCCTTGCCCCCGGCACTTGCGCAATAGTTGTGGCTGCTTGCTTCCGCATCTGACCAGATTGGCTACTTTACAATGCGGGGAGGCCCGCCAAGTAAGCATTTTACCTGAATTTTAGTGCTAGGTTTTGAATTTTGAATCTAAATTGCCTTTTCGCAACCACTTGGTTTGTAGATGTGTTTTGTTGATGCTGGGTATTTTTCTAATTTATTGGTAGGGCGGTGCGGGCGAGATACAAAATTGCCGCCGCAATTTGGGCAAACGCTATTCAGTACAGTCTCTACGCACGATGCACAAAAGGTACATTCAAACGTGCAAATCATTGCTTCATCCGATTCTGGTGGTAAATCTTTGTTGCAACATTCGCAGTTTGGGCGTAATTCCAACATATTAACCTTTCTAACACATGCTCTACGAGCCAATATCTATGCGGCTTGTAGGGCAGTACTTTTATATGAAAGTTATTGAATTAA
>JANOYU010000115.1:0-2852 GCA_031429035.1 Methylophilaceae bacterium | reverse complement strand
GGGTCATTCTCATGCTCACGCACATGACAATGAACGCAGTGGCATGATGATTATGATTGGTGACACTTTTCACAATTTCGTCGATGGCATTTTAATCGCCAGCGCATTTATGGTGGATGTTAAAGTTGGCATCGTCACATCCATTGCCATTATTGCGCACGAAATTCCGCAAGAAGTGGGTGATTTTCTCATTTTGCTGCATTCTGGCTATAGCAAAAAAAAGGCATTTCTATTTAACTTGGTGTCTAGCTTTGCCACGCTGGTTGGCGGCGTGGCGGCATACTTTGCGCTACAAACTTTGCAAGCCTGGGTGCCTTATATTTTAAGTTTGGCGGCGGCTAGTTTGTTATATGTTTCGGTTGCCGATTTAATTCCCAGCTTGCATAAACGCACTGAATTGCGTGCCAGTATTTCACAGCTAAGCCTTATTTTATGCGGCGTTGCGAGCATTTTGATTGTTGATTATTGTTTAAAGTAAATTTATGAAAACTGTAGAAAAAGTAGCTACCCCCAAAGTCGGCTTCGTCTCACTCGGTTGCCCAAAAGCAGGCAGTGATGCCGAGCGCATTTTGACTCAACTTAGAGCAGAAGGCTACGAAATATCGCCCAGTTACGAAGGCGCAGATTTAGTCGTCGTTAATACCTGCGGCTTTATCGATAGCGCCGTGCAAGAAAGCCTAGACGCGATTGGCGAAGCGCTGCAAAAAAATGGCAAAGTGATTGTCACAGGCTGTTTGGGCGCAAAAAAAGATGTAGTGATTAACGCGCATCCTAGTGTTTTAGCTGTGACTGGCCCACATGCGTTAGAGGAAGTGATGACCGCGGTACACGCCAATTTGCCGAAATTGCACGAGCCGTTCATTGATTTAGTCCCGCCACAAGGCATACGCCTCACGCCCAGCCATTATGCTTATTTAAAAATTTCAGAAGGTTGCAACCACCGTTGCAGCTTTTGTATTATCCCTAGCATGCGTGGCGATTTAGTCAGCCGAAATATAGGTGAGGTGTTAAATGAGGCGGAAAACCTTGTCAATGCTGGTGTTAGCGAGATTTTAGTCATCTCGCAAGATACCAGTGCTTATGGCGTAGATGTGAAATATCGCCCAGGTTTTTGGAATGGCCGCCCAGTAAAAACGCGTATGACAGAACTTTGCCAAAGCTTGTCTGAATTAGGCGTTTGGACGCGCCTACATTATGTGTACCCATACCCGCATGTGGATGAAGTGATTCCGCTGATGGCCGATGGCCTTATTTTGCCGTATTTAGACGTGCCATTTCAGCATGCCAGCCCGCGCATTTTAAAGGCGATGAAACGCCCTGCGCATGCCGAAAATAACCTCGCACGCATTAAAGCTTGGCGCGAAATTTGCCCCGATATTACGGTGCGTAGTACTTTTATCGCAGGTTTTCCAGGCGAAACGGAAGATGATTTTAAAATGTTGCTAGACTTTTTAGAAGAAGCGCAACTGGATAGGGTAGGTTGCTTTGCTTATAGCGCGGTGGATGGTGCAAAAGCGAACGAGCTGCCCGACCATGTACCAGAGGAAGTGAAACAAGAGCGCCTAAGCCGTTTTATGGCGGTGCAGGAGCGTATTAGCGCTGCTAAGTTACACCATAAAATTGGCACAACGCAAACAGTGCTGGTGGATGAAATTGTGCAAGATGCTGAAGGCAATATTGAAGCCATTGGTCGCACCAAAGCCGATGCGCCAGAGATTGACGGCGTGGTATATATGGAAGATGCCGAAGGCTTAACGCCTGGCGATTTTGTGGAAGTGGAGATTTATAGTGCGGATGGGCATGATTTGAGGGGTGGGCCACCGAGGGGTTAGGTTTTATCTATTTAATCATAACTCTTCTGTGCGTTAGCGCACGGACAAGCACAAAGTTAGATGTCATCATTTGCCAAAAACAGACTTAAAGGGCATGCGATGAGTACTATTGTAGTGATTTATCACAGTGGCTACGGCCACACAGCAAAACAGGCGGAGGCGGTTGCGGCAGGCGCCAAAGCAGACTTAATTGCGATTGATGCAAACGGTGATATAACCGACGCCGATTGGGCGAAGTTAGACGCCGCGAAAGCGATTATCATGGGTTCGCCGACTTATATGGGCAGCGTGAGCTGGCAATTTAAAAAATTTGCTGATAACAGCGTTAAAAAATGGTTTACTCAAGAGTGGAAAAACAAGCTATTTGCGGGATTTACTAATTCTGGCACGATGAATGGCGATAAATTTTCCACCATTCAATATTTATTCACACTGGCTATGCAACATTCAGGGCTTTGGATAGGCATGGGTTTAATGCCAGCTAATACGAAGGCGGCCAAGCATGGCGATGTGAATTATGTAGGCGGTTTTGCTGGTGCATTGATGACCTCACCAAGTGACTCTACGCCAGATGAAGTGAATAAAGGTGACCTAGAAACCGCGCGATTATTGGGTGTTCGCGTGGCGGAATTTGCGGCAAAAGCGATTTAAAGCAAGTAGGGTGTGCAAATTGATGTCTATTTGCACACCGTAAACCTAATTTAATATTCTTATCGCCTGTAGGCGAGATACTTTATTTTGCTTGTCCAGAATAAAGTATCCAAACAAAAAGACACCCCCTACCGCTTGTTTCCTGCGCTGCTTTAAAAAGTTGGGCGCTGCGGAACTCGCGCTTTCAGCGCTCAAACACTCCTCGCCGCTTTCCATCTGCTGGCTCAAGCCGAAGGCGCGGCAAGGGGATTTAAAGTCAACACCATGCGAATGCAAACATTACTGGTTTTTTAGTTAACTTTTTTATTTCTACTCCGTCATTCAGAGCGTAGCGAAGAATCCAGTTTTTAAAACTAAACCTAACTACTG
>JANOYU010000114.1:0-2027 GCA_031429035.1 Methylophilaceae bacterium | reverse complement strand
CACTGGTGGGTGAAAGTAAGAAAATACTATCCATGCCCGCTGCCTGCAAACCTGCAATAAATGCTTTGCACTCTTCTGGCGGATAATCCACAGTCAGCACTCCATCAACCCCTGCTTCTTTAGCGGCTTGGGTAAATTTTTGCTGCCCCATTGCCTCAATAGGATTGGCATAACCCATTAATATAATAGGTGTTTCTGTATCTGTTAGGCGAAATTCCTGCACCATCTGCAACACATGCTTCAAGCCTACCTTATGCTTCAAAGCACGCTCGCTAGCGCGCTGAATGACTGGACCATCCGCCATGGGGTCAGAAAATGGAATGCCCAGCTCAATCATATCGGCACCATTTTTTACCAATGTGTGCAAAATAGCCACGGTATGATTAGGGTGCGGATCGCCCGCCGTGATGTAGGGAATTAAGGCTTTTTTGTTGTTGGCTTTAAGGCTAGAAAATACGGTTTGAATGCGTGACATATAGTTAAACTGAAAGATTGTTCGAAGAGATTTGGAAATTATAAAGCTCGGCGCCAGTCATAAAATGCAAAGTTCTAAGCAAGACGAGGCGTAAGCTAAAAATAATCGCGCCGCATATGGGGTATATGCAAGCGTTTATTTTTTGCGAAACAACAAAGTAATGCGACGAAATTTGCATTTTATAAAGTGATGTTTGCTAGTTTGGCGACTGTATTGATATCTTTATCGCCGCGACCAGAAAGATTCACCAAAATCACTTCATCTTTACGCATGGTTTTGGCCATTTTCTCGGCATACGCTAGCGCATGGCTAGATTCTAGTGCAGGAATAATACCTTCAGTACGGCATAAGCTATGAAATGCTGTCATCGCTTCATCATCGGTAATTGCCACGTATTCGGCACGTTTAATATCTTTTAACCAAGCGTGTTCTGGCCCAACACCTGGGTAATCTAGGCCAGCAGAAACCGAATGCGTTTCGATAATATTACCGTCATTATCTTGCATTAAATAAGTACGGTTGCCATGCAATACACCAATTGGGCTGTTAGCGGTTAATGGCGCCGCGTGCATGCCCGTTTCCATGCCGTGGCCAGCTGCTTCTACACCAATTAAGCGCACGTTAGGCACATCGATATATGGGTAAAAAATGCCCATGGCATTAGAGCCGCCGCCCACACAAGCAACCACTGCGTCTGGTTGACGACCGAGCATTTCTTGCATTTGCAATTTAGCCTCAACACCAATCACTGCTTGAAAATCGCGCACCATCATCGGGTATGGGTGCGGGCCTGCCACTGTGCCAATAATATAAAAAGTGTTCGATATATTGGTCACCCAATCGCGCATTGCCTCATTAAGTGCATCTTTTAGCGTTTTAGAGCCACTTTCTACTGGCACTACGGTTGCGCCAAGCAATTTCATGCGGAACACGTTAGGCGCTTGGCGTTTCACATCCTCGCTACCCATATACACCACGCATTCTAGCCCCAAGCGCGCAGCAATGGTGGCTGTCGCTACGCCATGCTGCCCTGCGCCTGTTTCAGCAATCACCCGTGGCTTGCCCATGCGTTTAGCCAATAAAGCTTGGCCAATGGTGTTATTTACTTTGTGAGCGCCAGTGTGGTTTAAATCTTCGCGCTTTAAGTAAATTTGCGCGCCACCTACTTTATTGCTCCAACGCTCTGCGTGATAAATTGGGCTTGGGCGGCCGACAAAATGTTTTAAATCGTAAGCAAACTCAGCCAAAAAAACTGGGTCGTGACGATATTTTTCATACATCACGCGTAGGTCTTCTAGCGCTTCAACCAGCGTCTCTGCTACAAAAATACCACCAAATTGGCCAAAGTGGCCGCGTTCGTCTGGCATGTCGTAGGTTTTAATTGTTTGGTCTTGCATTTTTTACCTTAACTTTCTTTCAGTGCTTGCATAAATGCAGCAATCTTATCTGCACTTTTTATGCCTTTGGTTAGCTCCACGCCGCCGCTTACATCTACTGCATAAGGCTGCACTTGTTTAATCGCATCCGCCACATTTTCTGGCACCAAGCCGCC
>JANOYU010000113.1:0-3248 GCA_031429035.1 Methylophilaceae bacterium | reverse complement strand
CAATAATGTCATCTAGCGCCATCGCCAACTCGCGAATTTCACGACGATCAAACGGGGTAATAAAGGTTTTATGTAACGAGAGTAAAATCTCTTTGGTATATTCATCGGCTTCAGATTCAATTTTGCGAATTTCGGCAAAATACTCTTCAAATTTATCTTCGCTGCTCACTGCTGTCATCATAGCCAACACTTTAGAGGCACGCACCGCACAATCTGCTAGTTTGTTAAATAACACAAAATAATTATCGCTGTGTGGGGTAATGGCGGACATTAACCGACTGAAAATGCTACCTGACATGTGTGCTCTCCCTGAAAAACTTATTTGAGTTAAACTGATTTTATAATACAAACAGTTTAGCTTTTTAAGCTAAAATCTGCGAGCTTTAATCAAAATAAATATGACAAAAATATGACAAATATTTTCAAAAAAACATTAGCCATTCAGATCACCACTGAGTTTATTGGCAGTGCATTATTGTTAGCTGTTATCACAGGCTCGGGCATTATGGGCGAGACATTAGGTGCGGGCAACGCAGCAGTCGCCTTGTTGGGCAATAGCATCGCCACTGGCTGTGGTTTGTATGTGCTTATTACCTTGCTAGGGCCAATGTCTGGCGCGCATTTTAACCCCTTAGTCAGTATAATGTTTTGGCGCATGGGCGAGTTAAATTTAAAGTCATTATTTGCTTATTTTTGCGCACAATTTTCTGGCGCCATGATTGGCGTTTGGGCGACGCATGTCATGTTTGGCATGCCCGTTTTGCAACAATCAGATAACGCTAGAAACGGCATGGGCATTTGGGTAAGTGAGATTATTTCTACTTTAGTTTTGCTTGGTGTCATATATTTAGGCGTTAAAGTTGCTAAAGAGAAGATTGCGATGCTAGTTGCGTTAACAGTAACAGCAGGTTATTGGTTTACCTCATCCACTTTTTTTGCAAACCCTGCGGTGACCATTGCGCGCAGCTTAACCAATACTTTTGTCGGCATTGCGCCAAGTGATGTCTTTGGCTTTATTGCGGCGCAGTTGCTTGCGACACTGCTCATCATTTTTATTGTGAGAAAAACATGAGCGTAACTATTTATCACAACCCTGCATGCGGCACGTCGCGCAACACTTTGGCCATGATTCGTGCCAGTGGCGTAGAGCCAGAAGTGATTGAATATTTAATTAACCCACCAACACGAGAAAAATTAATGGCTCTGGTAGCCAATACTGGCGTGGGTGCTAGGGCATTGCTTAGAAAGAAAGGCACACCTTACGTTGAGCTTGGTTTAGATGATTTAAGTTTGAGCGATGATGCATTGATAAACGCCATGCTCGCGCACCCAATTTTAATTAATCGGCCAATTGTAGTTGCGCCTAAAGGCACCAAACTTTGCCGACCAAGTGAGCTGGTGCTAGACATTTTAGATAACCCGCACATTGGTGACTTTACTAAAGAAGACGGCGAAGTGATTAAAGGCATTTAAGCGCTATAATTGCACATTAAAATTTGGTTAAGAATTAAGTAAAAATCATCATGGAAGCCGAACAACTCAATATCATCTCCAACCGCCTTGCCGATTTAAGCGCGCGTCACCTTGCGCTTAGGGGGTATCTTTGACTTTGACAATAAAGCGCAAAAACTAGAAGAAGTAAACGGTCTGCTAGAAGACCCAAAAGTGTGGGACAACGCCGAAAAGGCGCAAAAACTGGGCAAAGAAAAACGCAGCCTTGAATTAGTCGTACACAACTTACAAAACTTGGAATCAGGCATCAAAGATAGCCAAGAGCTATTTGACATGGCGCGCGAAGAGAGCGACGATGACACGCTATTGAGCGTGGAGGCTGATAGCCAAGAAATAGAAACAAAAATCGCCGACATGGAATTTAAGCGCATGTTTTCTGGCGAGTTAGATAGCGCAAACTGCTTTATCGAGTTTCAATCGGGCAGCGGCGGAACGGAGGCGCAAGATTGGTGCAATATGTTGTTGCGCATGTATTTGCGTTATTGCGAGCGCAAAGGCTTTAAAGTAGAAGTGCTAGAGTTATCAGATGGTGACGTAGCTGGCATCAAAGGCGCCAGCGTTAAGGTCAATGGCGATTATGCTTATGGCACGCTACGCACCGAAAACGGCGTGCATCGATTAGTAAGAAAATCGCCTTTTGATAGTAACGCCAAGCGCCATACATCGTTTGCCAGCGTGCAGATTTTCCCCGAAGTCGATGACTCAATCCAAATTGACATTAACCCTGCCGATTTGCGTATAGATACTTATCGCGCCAGCGGCGCTGGCGGCCAGCACATTAACAAGACCGATTCTGCCGTGCGTATTACGCATTTACCAACAAATGTAGTCGTGCAATGCCAAAATGACAGAAGCCAACATCGCAACCGCGAAGAAGCGTTTAACATGCTGCGCGGCGCGCTGTATAACTTAGAGCTAAGCAAACGAAACGCCGATAAACAAGCGATTGAAGATGCCAAAACTGATATTGGCTGGGGCCACCAAATTCGCAGTTACGTGCTTGATCAAGGTCGTATTAAAGATTTGCGCACCAATGTAGAAATTGGTAATACGCAAGGTGTGTTAGATGGCGACTTGGACCCATTTATACAAGAAAGTTTGAAGCAGGGCGTGTAACTAAAACAAAAAAGCCCGCATTTAGCGGGCTTTTAATTAAGCATTTAAGCTTATTTGTTCATTACGTACATTGTTACTTCAAAGCCAAAACGCATTTCTGTAGCTGCTGGTGTGGTCCACATAATAATCTCCATTTATTTAGGTTCCGAACCGACAACATGTCTTGTTCGTATAAGTGCATTATGCGCCGCAACTAAAAACTAACCCTATGCGTGCTGCGTAATAATAGCTAGTGATTTTGCTTAAATAATAATAACTATTTTGACGTATTGATTAGTATGCCCTGAAAGCCGCATGGATATTGGCTTGTGGGGCATGCTAAATAAAAGCGATATTAAAATAGTTTATATTTAACTGTTGTCGTTCCCGCCACCTGCTTATTCCAGTAAAATTACGTTTTAGTTAAAACGCTGCAAATAAAAATGACTGACGCCAATACACCAAATCAAACACCAGAAGTTACATTAGACGAAAATCATGTGATTGCCGAGCGACGTGATAAATTAAAAGCCATTAGAGCGCTTGCCAAAGCAAATAATGGCGTGGCTTTTCCGAATGATTTTAAGCCAAAAGATAAAGCGGATGTTTTGCAAAAACAATATGCCGAGCTTGATAAAGAA
>JANOYU010000112.1:0-11188 GCA_031429035.1 Methylophilaceae bacterium | reverse complement strand
AAACGATGTACAAAGCGGCGTAATAAATAGCATTTTTAAAATTGCTGATGACAAAGGCTGGTTACTGCTAGATTTAAAAGATTTACGCGCCATGAGCCAGCATGCGGCCGAGCATGCAGCAGAGTACCAAACTGAATATGGTAATATCTCGGCCGCCAGTGTGGGCGCGCTGCAGCGGGCGTTGTTGCAAGTAGAAACCGAAGGCGGCGATTTGTTATTTGGCGAGCCTGCGCTTAATTTAGACGACTTGCTGCAAACCGATGCACAAGGCCGCGGCGTGATTAACATTTTGGCGTCAGATAAGCTATTTAACTCGCCCCGCGTCTATGCCACGTTATTACTTTGGCTGCTTTCTGAGTTGTTTGAAAAACTACCAGAAGTGGGCGATTTGGAAAAACCTAAGCTAGTATTCTTTTTTGATGAAGCGCATTTGCTGTTTACCGATGCGCCACCAGTGTTGTTGCAAAAAATTGAGCAAGTAGTGCGATTGATACGATCAAAAGGTGTGGGCGTGTATTTTGTTAGCCAAAACCCGTTAGATATTCCCGATATTATTCTCGGTCAGCTGGGTAACCGCGTGCAACATGCCTTGCGTGCATTTACACCACGCGATCAAAAAGCGGTGAAATCTGCCGCTGAAACCTTTAGAACTAACCCAAAAGTAGATGTGGCCACCGCCATTACCGAGCTTGGCGTGGGCGAAGCGTTGGTGTCTTTTCTCGATGAGAAGGGCGTGCCAACACCAGTAGAACGTGCGTTTATTATTCCGCCGCAAAGCCGCATTGGGCCTGCCACAGATGCAGAGCGGGCAGCGGTAATGGTGCAATCATTAGTGCGCGGCGTGTACGAAAAGCAAGTTGATAGAGAATCTGCCTACGAGGTATTAAAAGCGCGTGCAGCAGAAACAGCCTCAGCTGAACAGCCTGCACAGGAAGATAAAGGCTTTAATTGGGGCGGCGTTTTTGGTGGTGGCAGCGATAAAACGGATAAAAAACCAGCTAGACGCTCTGATACGATTTTAGAAAGCGCGGCAAAATCTACCGTGCGTGCCATAGGCTCACAATTAGGTCGGCAGATTATTCGTGGCGTGTTGGGCAGCATTTTTAAGGGCAGATAAATATTTATGCAATCTGATATCGAAATCGCCCAGGCTGCAACACTAAAACCGATTATTGATATTGCTGCCAAGCTTGATATTGCGCAAGCCGATTTAATCCCATATGGGCACACTATTGCAAAGCTAAGCACAGCTTGTATCAAAAATCTGCAAAATAAACCTAACGGCAAACTCATATTAGTTACCGCAATTAGCCCTACGCCAGCGGGCGAGGGCAAAACCACTACAACAATTGGCTTGGCAGACGCGTTAAATCACCTTTTTAAAAAAGAAAAAACGGGTAAAAAAGCAGTTGCTTGCCTGCGCGAGCCATCGCTAGGCCCCGTATTTGGCCTGAAAGGTGGCGCCACGGGTGGTGGGCAGGCACAGGTGGTGCCAATGGAGAATATCAACCTGCATTTTACCGGAGATTTTCATGCCATTACTGCGGCCAATAATTTGCTTGCTGCGTTAATTGATAACCATATTTATCAAGGTAACTTACTGAATATTATAGACATTAGCTGGCGCCGCTGTATGGACATGAATGACCGTGCACTGCGAAAAATTACGCTGAATCAAGATTTTTCCTACGACACAGGTTTTGATATTACTGTGGCCAGCGAAGTGATGGCGATTTTTTGCTTGGCGGAGAGTTTAGACGACTTGAAATTTAGGCTTGGCGAAATTCAAGTGGCAACTGGTATAGCGGGCAGCCCAATATTGGCGCGGCAGCTAGAGGCAGAAGGCGCCATGACGGCGCTGCTAAAAGATGCATTTCAGCCTAACTTGGTACAAACGCTTGAACACACGCCAGCCATTATTCACGGCGGGCCATTTGCCAATATTGCGCACGGTTGCAACTCTGTTGTTGCCACAAAAACTGCGCTAAAGCTAGCAGATTATGTGGTGACAGAAGCGGGTTTTGGTGCCGATTTAGGCGCTGAAAAGTTTTTTGATATTAAATGCCGCAAGGCAAAACTGCAGCCAGATGTGGTGGTGATTGTCGCCACCATACGTGCGCTAAAATATCATGGCGGGGCAGATTTAAAAGATTTAAACCAAGAAAATATAGAAAAATTACTTATTGGAATCAATAATTTAAACAAACATATTAACAACTTACATGAGATTTTTGGAATGCAAGTGATTGTGGCCATTAATCACTTTTACAACGATACTGCTGCAGAAATAGATGCTCTGCAAGCCAGTATTGGCGCGGCTGCTGGCGATGCAAAACAAAGTAAAATTAAGCAAGATAAAATAAATGCCTGTAAAGTTATTTTATGTAAGCATTGGGCAGAGGGCGGTGCGGGCGCAACTGATTTGGCGCACGAGGTGGTGCGTGTGCTGGCAGAGCAAAATCAATCAAAATTTAAATTACTATACCCAGACAACATGCCCTTGCTGCAAAAAATTGAAACAATTGCCACCAAAATGTATGGTGCGGCCAAGGTGGAATTGAGTGAAAAAGCGGCAGAAAAATTGGTGTTGTTGGAAAAAGACTACGCGCATTTCCCTATTTGCATTGCCAAAACGCAGTATTCGTTTTCATCCGATGCTGCTTTGCGCGGCGCGCCCACTGGACACACATTGGTTGTGAATGAAATACGTTTATCTCGTGGCGCAGGCTTTATTGTGGCTATTTGCGGCAAAATAATGACCATGCCTGGCTTGCCAAAAGTACCTGCTAGTGCGCACATTGATGTAGCTGCAGATGGCAATATTACGGGCTTGTCTTAACCAATTTAATAAACGTATGCAAACCATACAAACGGCAGGCGCTGCCGAGCAAACAATCAATAAATCTAAATTTTTAGCTTGGGCAGCAGCTTGTAAAACCGAGGCCGAAGTTGGCAGCTTTTTACGTGCCATTGCCGCGCAACACCAAACCGCCCACCATTTGGCCTATGCATTTAGAATCAAAACGTCTGAAGGTATTATTCCACGCTTTTCTGATGCAGGCGAACCCAGCGGCACTGCGGGCAAGCCGATATTGCAAATGTTAGAAGGCCAACAGCTGATTAATGTGTGCGTGGGCGTCATACGTTATTACGGTGGCGTAAATTTAGGCACAGGCGGGTTAGCGCGGGCCTATGGTGGCACTGCCAAGATGGCGCTGGCAGCCGCACAAATCGTCGATTTTATCGAGATGCAAGAAATTAACGTAACGGTAGATTATAATCAGTTAGATAGCTTGCTGCATGCGGTGGCGCAGCATAAAGGCACCGTGTTAGATAAAGTGTTTGATAGCCGCGTGTGCGTGAAAATTAACTTGCCAGCGCAGCAAAGCCAAGCGCTTTTAAGTAGATTTAGTTAATCAAGTTGTAGATAAATTAAGGAAAGTATTTTGGCAAACCCAGTAAATAAATCAAGCAAAGAAGACAATTTAATTTGGGGCATTGATAAACCCACGCTAGCCGCATGGCTGCTTATTGGGTTTGGTATGATTTTTGTGTTAAAAGCGCATTTATTGCCTGCGCTGCTGGCGGGCTTGCTGGTGTTCGAGCTGGTGCATATTATTTCGCCTTTTATTGCGCGGCATTTGCCTGGCAAAGGCGCAAAAATTATCGCCGTGGCGTTTCTTGCCAGCGTTGTTATTGGGCTGCTGGTGCTTATTGGCATGGGCTTGGTAGCGCTATTTGGCTCCGATTCTGGTGGCTTAAGCACGCTTATCTCGCAAATGGCGCAAATTATTGAAGATTCGCGCAAAATTTTACCGCAATGGCTAGATGAGCGCCTACCAGAAAACGCCGTAACGCTACAATTGGCTGTTACACAATGGCTGCGCGATCACTCGGCCGATTTGCAATTTGTGGGTAAAGAGGCAGGTCGCCATGCCGCACATATATTGGTTGCTATGGTCATCGGTGGCATGTTGGCGCTGCATGAGTTTGCCCGCCGCGCCGATTACAAACCGTTCGCCAACGCCATGGCTGGCCGTGTTACGCTGTTTAGCCAAGCATTTCGCAACATTGTATTTGCGCAAGTGCGTATTTCGGCTATTAACGCAACCTTTACAGGCATTTATTTAGTCATTGTATTGCCATTATTAGGTGTGCATTTACCATTTGCTAAAACCTTAATCGCAATTACTTTTATTGTTGGTTTGCTGCCAGTTATTGGCAATTTAATCTCTAACGCGGTCATTGTGGTGGTTAGCATGAGCCATAGCTTAGGCGTGGCCATAGGCTCGCTAGCGTTTTTGGTGATTATTCACAAGTTAGAATATTTTTTAAATGCGCGTATTGTCGGTGGCCAAATTCGCGCCCACGCGTGGGAGCTGCTAATCGCCATGCTGTGCATGGAAGCGGCTTTTGGCTTGCCTGGCATTGTGGCAGCGCCGATTTATTATGCATATATTAAAAGTGAGCTAAGAGCGCGGGATTTGGTTTGAGGAAATTAATCGTGTCTGACCCCATTTATTTCATCGTGTCTGACCCCATTTATTTCCATCGTGTCTGACCCCATTTATTTCCATTTATTTCGCCATTTATTTCTACCATTTATTTCTAAAATTGAGACGATACTGTCCCCTTTTAAAAAGTGTCCGTCAAATGCGGGTTAGCTCAGTCTGTCCCCTATTGTTTTCGTTTATTTTGTCCATTTTTTTATTGTGACCCCATTTATTGCCTTAGTTTGATCTTCTATAACACGCGACACAAAGCGACCAAACTCGAATACATCTCTAAACTTACCATTACCGCCACAAACATGTAGTGTGATTTTCTCACCGCTTTTCATTGTAATGATCACATCTGATGCCTCTAGCTTTGAATTCATGCATATGATGCTTGAAGTGAAGTCAGAATAATTCATCCTAGAGTAATGTAGTTTATATTGATAAATAATCCCAATATCAGTGAACATTATTGGCGCTCCTGGTGGCTTGTTTTGATACACTCCTAAAAGCACCTCATTATTCAAAAAAATTTTATTTACCTCCTCCTTATAAGCAAATGTATCATCCAAAATGTTATCAGTTAGGCATAAAGCCCTAACTGTGCGATGAAATCTGCTAGCTATTGATACCATAATATCTAATTTGGAATTTGATTTACATTAATGGGAATAGAAATTACATCTTGGTACTTACCTCCACCTTGAGATATAGTAGCCCCATATCTCTTTTCTAGCCCGCGTAGGGCGGATAAGTTTACGTAATCCGCCGTATGTAAAATCTCCCTCATTCCGTAAAATCTTCCAAACCTCCTGCGGCGGATAACGCTTCGCTCATCCGCCCTACAAAACCATTGTTATTTTTCGCGAGCAAAAAACAATGCTCTGGAAGCCGTATGGATATTTGCTTGCAGAGCATCTTCTTTGATAACAAGCTAAATTAGTTTAGTTTGTACAATCTATTTTCTAGCGTTTTGCCTGCTTTTACATTATCTAGTTGGCTGCCAGCGGCATCGCTTAATTTGGCTAAACGTTCATCTGGGTGCGGGTGGGTTTTAAATAACAAAGCCACGCTGCTGTCAGATTTATTGGTTTGCCCTAGCGTTTGTAATACATCGGCCAAGCTGAATGCATCGTAACCCGCACGCGCTGCCAGCACCATGCCCATACGGTCGGCTTCAAACTCTGCATCTTTATCTAGGCCGCGAGCACTAATCTCGGCACCCGTGCCAACCACTTTTTTAGCTATTTTATCTTTTTTGCCAAATAAATCGCTAATTTTGCCAGCGCCATAACCTAGCAATTGCTGTTTTTGCAGTACTTTTAGTTGGTGTTTTTTTACCACGTGGGCAATTTCGTGGCCAAGCACGCTGGCCAATTGCGCCTCGTTTTGCAATTTTTGGTATAAGCCTTTGGTAATAAGCACATAGCCGCCCGGCATGGCAAACGCGTTTAAATCGGCGCTATCAATTACGCCAAATTTCCACGGTAAATTATCGCGCTCAGATTGGCTGGCAACCCAACGGCCAACTTTATTCACATATTGTTGCAGCGCGGCATCTTTTACCAAGGGCGCAGCGCCAAGCAAGCTGCCTGTAATTTCGCGGCCCAGCGCAATTTCTTCTTCTTTACTAGGGCTTTTCCAGTTAAAGGCGGGTTTTTCAGATTCTGTTTTTGCAGCTTCTGCTGTCGCAGCGGCATCGCCAGTAGCCGCACCAGTATTGGCTTGCGGGGTAGGGTTGGAAGGTACAGGTGTTGGAATGGGTGTTGCAACAGGTACTTCTGCGGGTTTATTTTCAACAACAGGTTCAGCTGCCGCATCTTTGCCATTAATCACTTCTTCTACCTTTTGTTTGGCAGCATCTTCTAGCACTTTGCCTAAATCTAGCGCATTGGCAGAAGATGCGATTAAGCCAGCAGAAATAAATAAACCAATTAAAAGCTTGCTAATTACCATTGGTTTCATTATTTCACTCCTTTTAAATAAGCCATTTTATTGGCGCTTAAACCGCCCGCCGCTGCATAGCTTTGCGCATCGCCGCTGCTTGTTTGGTAGCTTTCCATTTGCTTCATTTCTTCTTCGTTAAATTTGGCGGCTTTTAGTTCCTCGGCACTTAAACCGCGAATACCAGTGGTAGAAACCACTTTGCCTGTACCTGTGCGGCCGCTGGCAACATCGCTAATGGCGCTGCCACTGCTGCTAGCGCCGCCACGCTTAACAGATAGCAAACGCACCCAGCCCGTGCTTTTTTTGCTTTTAACTTGCAGCCAAGCGCCTTTTTTTGTGAGGATTTCGACAGAATCATTCTTTGCTAAGCTGCCAACCGTTTTGGCGTCAGCGAACGGTTCTGCGCGTAAGCTATCCATTTTAATAGCGGTGCCAGATTCGCCCGCAAGTAATAGAATAGGGCTTGCTAGAGCAATGCAAATTAATGTTTTTAACGTAGTTTTCATGTTAAATCCTTTATGCTTTCTTGATGTTCTAATTTAATCACCGCTTGCGCAAACAAACTACGCCATTGCGAGGCGAGGGTGGCCGTTTGTTGATTAACTAATTTACCTTCATGCAGCGCATAACGCGTGGCAGTATTAGTTGGTAGACCTAGTTCTAAAATTAAAGTTGTTAGTTGGCTGGCAATGGTTTGTGCATCTTGCTTGGCGGCAGCTGCGTACTCAGGTTTATCGCCAGAAAATACCCAGCTTACTACTATCATATCGCCAAATAATCCCCAAATGCCGCTTTGCGTTCCAGCTAAGCCCTCAATCGTGCAAGGCGTTTTTGCTATAAGCTCAATTTTGCGTTCCAGTTTTGTTTGCAAAGCGTCGGGCAGAGGCTCGTTGGCTTCCACCAAAATTGGCATGATAAGCACGCTCGATTCCGCCGCGTCAGACGTCACACCAAACGCAAGCCAGCGTTGTAACGCGCGATCTGTCGCCAGCGCATAAATTTTGGCAATACCAAACAGCGCAATCGCCCACAAAATGGGTGCAGTTAAATCTAAATAGGTGTTGCTGACGTTAATGGCAATGTATGACAGCACCAATAAGCCGATTTGGCTGCCAGTAAAGATGGAGTTGAATCTATCGCGGTCAACCTTAAAGTAAAAGGCCAGCGTGGTAGCCCAAATGAGCAATAGGCTAAGCAAAATATACGGCGTTTTGCCACGCCAAACCTTGAGATAATCGCCATGTTTAGCGTTATCGATGGCAGTAGCGAGGATTTCTACACCCGGGAACTGTTTATCCATGGCGGTGGGTTTAATGTCAAATAGCCCTGACGCAGTAGAGCCGATAATCACGACTTTGTTAGTGAACTCATTTTGCGGGCGTTTTTTATCTTTGCTGGCCAAATCGGTAAACACATCGCTAAACGTGGCATAGCTGTAAGTAAAAGGCTTGCCACGCCAGTTAATTAGCATGTCTTTTGGAATGCTATCTGTATTTGCGCCTGTAAACTTGGCAATCGCCAAGGGTAGCGATGGTAGCACCCAGCCAGATTCGTCATGCAACATGCGGTATTCGCGCACAATGCCGTCATTATCTGGGTACACATTGTGCGTGCCCAGCCTGCCCGCTTTAAGCGCACCTTTAAAATAAGGCAAAATGGCTGCAATGGTGTCGCTTTCTTCAGAATCTGTACCCGCCACAATGCCAGGAATTTGCGCATATTTAAGCTTGCTCAAGCTATCTTGGCTGGCATCTAGCCGCAAAATAGGGAAGAAGGTATTTTCACTGCCTGCTATTACGTCATTAAAATAAGTATCAGAATCGGCGTTATAAATATCGGCGTCAGAAAATACAATATCAAACACAATGGCTTTGGGTTTTTGCGCTTGAATATTCTCGACAAATTCGCCCAACACCTGCCGCGGCCAAGGCCAACGGCCATATTCTTTGGCAAACGCACTCAAGCTGGCCTCGTTAATATCCACAATGACGATGTCTTTATCGGCTTTAGGCTCGATAACTCTGTGCTTCACCATAAAATCGAAGGCTTTGTCGCGCATATTTTCGCCTACATGAAACACGCCAGCATCCAACAACACTAGCAGCGTAAACAGCGTGGCGAGGTAAATGTAAAAGTTATTTTTTAATTTACGCGTTAAATTGGCCAGCCATTGGCCGATGAGTAATCTGAGTTTTATCATGATGCTATTTTATGCCACAAAACAAACTATTAAAAGCAATGCCCTGCAAGCCAATATCCATGCAGGCTGCAGGGCATAGTTTTAACGAAAGTTTAGGTTTAATTTTAAGTGTTAATATTTTTAAGTCGCCACTTGCCTTGCCGCAAAGCAAAGCGTATTATAACAATTGTTATAACATTTTAAATGCGAGGCGCAATATGCAAGGCATAAAACTAACGCAAATTGGCAATTCTGTGGGCATGATTTTACCCAAAGAAGTGCTGGCACGACTCAAACTAGAAAAAGGCGATACCGTGTATTTAACTGACACGCCGGGTGGGGTAGCGATTACGCCGCATGATGCCGATTTTGAGGTGCAAATGGAACAGGCGCGCAAAATTATGAAATCGCGCCGCGCGGTATTGCGCGAGTTGGCCAAATGAACGCATGGGTTTGGCTAGATAACGCGGTGATTTTAGCGGTACATGATGAACAATTGGCCGAGCATGGCGGTATTCCGGGTATTCGCGATGCTGGCATGTTTGAATCTGCAATGCAGCGCGCACCTAATTTAGCATTGTATGGTGTGCCAGATTTCGCTGAGTTAGCAGCAGCTTACGGCCTAGGCTTGGCAAAAAATCATGCGTTTCTAGATGGCAACAAGCGCACAGCGTTTGTGGCGACAGAGCTTTTTTTGGCACTTAATGGCTATCAACTTACCGCAGATGATGTGGCATGTACGCTCACCATGTTATCTGTGGCCGCTGGCGATGTAGATGAAGCCGCTTTTGCGGCATGGATACGCCAAAATAGCGTAAAAAGATAGCCAAGGCTAAGCTATTAAAAGATAAGCTTTTAAAAGATATGCCATTAAAAGATAAGCGATTAAAATATAGAAAATGACGAATAACATATTGATTTTTTTAGGTGTTTTACAAATAGGCTTGCTGCTGTGGCTATTATTTCGCCTATACAAAAGTAACGCACAAACGCAGTTATTACAAAACTTAGAGGATAAGCATCGCGCCATGTTGCTAGATTTAAACGATGGTTTAAACAAGCTTGGAGACCGCATGAATACTGCCTCGCAGGGCAGTGCAGAAATGCTTAAAAATTCAGTTTCACTTGAGTTACTAGCGACGCGTGACGCTATGCAAGCGCTGCAGCTTGCACAAAACAGCAGCTTGGCGCAAACGCGTGAAACAGTGCTAGAAACGCTGCACAAAACCTTGAGCGAGCAAGGTAAAAGCCAGCAAAGTTTAATCAACGACACCATGCTAAAAGCCACCACCACATTGACGCAGAGCGTGGAAAGCTTGGGCAAAATTGTCGATGCGCGGTTGGAACAAATCGGCGGCAAAGTATCTGAAAGATTGGACGAAGGCTTTAAAAAAACCAACGAAACGTTTATTAGCGTGATGGAGCGCCTAGCCACCATTGACGAGGCGCAGAAGAAGATTGACGGCCTAACGGTGAACATGGTGAGCCTGCAAGAACTGCTTGGCGACAAGCGTAGCCGCGGCGCGTATGGCGAGGTGCAGCTAGAAAGCTTGGTGCGTAATGTGTTGCCCGCCAGTGGCTTTAAAATGCAACATACATTTAGTAATGACATGCGCGTAGATTGCGCGCTGTTTTTGCCTGAGCCTACAGGTACAGTCGCGGTGGATAGTAAATTTCCGCTAGAAAATTACCACAAAATGTTTGATTCTAGTTTAAGCGAAGCCGCGCAGAACTTGGCTGAGAAGCAATTTAAGCTAGATATTAAAAAGCATGTGGATGATATTGCTGCCAAATACATTATCCCCAATGTCACCAGTGACGGCGCGGTGATGTTTATCCCAGCTGAGGCGGTGTTTGCAGAGATTCACGCTTATCACCCTGAGATTATTGATTACGACATGAACAAGCGCGTGTGGCTGGTTTCGCCGACTACCTTAATGGCGGTGCTAAATACCGCGCGCGCAGTGCTAAAAGACGTGGAAATGCGTAAACAAGTACATATTATTAAAGATGAGTTGGGCAAGTTAAGTAAAGATTTTGAGCGCTTTGATGTGCGCATGAAAAAACTGGCTGATAACATACGCCAAGCGCACGAAAATGCGCAAGATGTGCATGTGAGCAGCCAAAAAATCACCAACCGCTTTAAACAAATTGAGCGGGTGGAATTGAGCAATGCGCCAGTTGATTTGCTGGACGTGATTGATGATTTGCCAGAAGATGTAAATAATGATAAATAAGATTAAGTTTAAATGACAAGTTTATGAATATAAAAATATTATACTTCGCCAGAATTAAAGAAGCAGTCAATTATTCGTCTGAAAATATCGATTTGCCAATTGACATTAAAACGGTGGCCGCGCTTAAAAATCACTTGTCAAAACGTGGAGAAAACTGGGCCAATTTATTCAATGGCAAACAAGTGGTGCGCGCTGCCATTAATCACATCTTGGTGGATGACTTGGCGGCAATTAATGCGGGTGATGAAGTCGCGTTTTTTCCGCCAGTTACGGGTGGATAGAAGCATAAAATGACAGTACGCATACAAACCGAGGATTTTGACCTAGGC
>JANOYU010000111.1:0-5632 GCA_031429035.1 Methylophilaceae bacterium | reverse complement strand
AAAGCTCAGCAACATGTCATCACGTCACCAAAAACTTCTTATTCTAGGCTCTGGCCCTGCTGGTTATTCTGCCGCTGTTTACGCCGCGCGCGCCAATTTAAAACCTGTGTTAATCACTGGCATTGCGCAAGGTGGCCAATTAATGACCACCACAGACGTGGATAATTGGCCTGCCGACGCCGATGGCGTGCAAGGTCCAGAGCTGATGGAGCGTTTTCAAAAACATGCTGAGCGTTTTAACACCGAGATGATTTTTGACCATATTCACACGACTTATTTGAAAGAGTCGCCCATTCGCTTAGTGGGCGACAATGGCGAATACACATGCGACGCGCTGATAATCGCCACAGGCGCATCGGCGCAATATTTAGGCTTGCCAAGTGAAGAAAAATTTAGCGGAAAAGGCGTTTCTGCTTGTGCCACTTGCGATGGATTTTTCTATAAAAATCAAGAAGTTGCCGTCATTGGAGGCGGCAATACGGCGGTAGAAGAAGCGCTGTATTTATCAAACATCGCCAGCAAAGTCACGCTAGTACACCGCCGCGATAAATTTAAAGCCGAAGCCATTTTGGTGGATAAAATGATGGCGCGCGTGGCTGAGGGCAAAATTGAGCTCGCTTTATTCAACACTTTAGATGAAGTGCTAGGTGATAACAGCGGCGTTACAGGTATGCGTATTAAAAATACACAAACAAACGCTACTAAAGACATCGCGCTAAGCGGCGTGTTTATTGCCATTGGCCACAAGCCAAATACCGATATTTTTGCCGGCCAACTAGAAATGGAAGGCGGTTATATTGTTACCCATGCTGGCCGCGCGGGCAATGCCACGGCCACCAGCGTGCCTGGCGTGTTTGCGGCAGGCGATGTGCAAGACCATATTTATCGTCAAGCCGTTACCAGCGCTGGTACAGGCTGTATGGCGGCGTTAGATGCGGAGCGTTACTTAGATAACTTAAAGTAAGCATAATTTGCAATAATTAGCTTAAAATAGCTCAAAATAACTGCCCTGTTAACCGCATGGATATTGGCTCGCAGGGTAGTTGATTTTTATATATTTTAAATAATTTCTCTCCTGTCATTCCGACAAAAGTCGGAATCTAGTGACATTTTAAACTCCGCTGGATTCCGACTTTCGTCGGAATGACTTTATGGTATATTTTTTGGAACAAATGATACTTGGACTTGTATGGCACATGCAAAATCATTACCAACTAAAAACTCTGCACTCAACACTATTCCTATCAGTAAAGCGCAAGCCAAAGCCTTAAAAGTTGCCAAAGAACAAGCGCAAATATTAGCGCAACAGCAGTTGCAACAGCATTTATTGGCTGATGCGAACGAAAAAAATACTGAAGAAAATATCTTTCTTGCTGCAGTCAAAAACGCCCGTCCACTCAATATCGACGTACCTTTTACCGAAAAAACCTACCCGCCGCCCATCGCCAAACAATTTATTCGCGATGAAAAACAAGCGCTAAAAGATTCTCTAAGTGATGACTTTTACCCCTTGCACGAGCTAGAAAGCGGTGAAGAGCTGCTTTACTTGCGCACAGGCCAATCGCCAGACGTGTTAAGCAAACTACGGCGTGGCTTTTGGGTAATACAAGCAAAAATAGATTTGCATGGCTTAATTTCTGATGAGGCACGCCAATATGTGGCTGAATTTTTGAGCGATTGCAAAAAGAAAAATATTCGCTGCGTGCGTATAGTGCATGGCAAAGGCTTAGGTTCACGCAACCGCGAACCCGTGCTTAAGCACAAACTACGCAACTGGTTAATGCAAAAAGATGAAGTCATCGCATACGCCCAAGCTAAGCCTGAAGATGGCGGTAGTGGCGCGGTGATTGTGTTGTTAAAAGCGTAACATCACATTGAAAAATCAGGATAATTTTTTAGCTCAACTAAAAAACTTTCAAAATGAGTCAAGCATTGCTGCTCGCTACATGTATGCAGAAATGGCTATTCAACATGCAGCATCAAAGTCCAAAAAACTATTAAACAGACTCAATAATACTCCCACATTCTGGCTTGTTTGTGGTGCTTCATTGCAATCATCAGCATATATTACAATTGCCAGAATTTTTGACAAAAAATCAAAATATAATATCGATAAACTGCTCGACTCAATGGAACATAATATCCATCTTTTCCAACGCGATGCTCTCGCTAGCAGAAAACGTGAGGACAGAACAGATGACCCTGATTGGTTGGAAGACCTCCTTAAATCTGCCTACTACCTTAAAAACAACGATATTGTGCGACTTCGTAAAATGGTTAACAAAAATCGCGATATTTATAATCGAGCAATCATGCTCGTTAGACATAACTATTTAGCGCATCGAGGAATAGTTGACCAAGCTGAAGTACAAAAACTGTATGCGAGTGGAAAAATACGTGAGCTTTGGCGACTCACTACATTTTTACTTCAGTTGCACAGTGTACTTTGGGAGCAATATCATAATGGTAGAAAGCCTGCTTTTCGCTCAGTACGGCATTCAGTAAAATCTATTTACGATGCTGAGCAGCAGAGAAGTGTACCTCACGAATCAATAGTTTCAGACGTAAAAAAATTAATGCAATTCATCGAGTTCGCGACGCTAGACTGCTCACCAAAAGAAAAAAACTAAAGACCTAACTCACTCAAACTCGCGTGGCCATCTGGTCTGCGGCCTAGCGGCCAGTGGTATTTTCGCTCGCTCTCTTGAATCGGTAAATCGTTAATACTGGCATAGCGCAGTTCCATTAAGCCGTTGGCATCGAACTGCCAATTCTCGTTGCCGTAACTTCTAAACCAAGCGCCAGTTGCATCATGCCATTCGTAGGCAAAGCGCACGGCGATGCGGTTATCGGTAAACGCCCACAGCTCTTTAATCAGCCTGTATTCCAGCTCTTTCGCCCATTTAAGCGTTAAAAATTCCACAATTTGTGCACGACCTTTGGGGAATTCTGCGCGGTTGCGCCATTGCGAATCTTGCGTGTACACAAGAGAAACGCGCTGTGGGTCGCGGCTGTTCCAGCCATCTTCTGCCATGCGGATTTTTTGCATTGCGGTTTCGCGTGTAAATGGTGGAAACGGTGGTTTTTGCTCAATGTCAGTCATGTTATTCCCTTCTTAATCTTTTCAATTTAACGTCGCCCCTCTCCCCAACCCTCTCCCGCTTGCGGGAGAGGGAGTTAAACGCTGGTACTTGCCACATTAACCCTCGCCCGCAAGCGGGAGAGGGTGCGCGACAGCGCGGGAGAGGGGCAATTTTATTCGCCCAAAAAGCCGCCGCTTTGATGCGCCCACAAACTCGCGTATAAACCACCTTTTTGTAGCGACTCGGCGTGGTTACCTTCTTCTATAATATTGCCATTATCCAGCACAATTAGCCTATCCATGGCGGCGATTGTTGATAGTCTATGTGCAATGGCAATCACCGTTTTGCCTTCCATTAAGTCGTACAAGCTGCTTTGAATCACTGCTTCTACCTCAGAATCCAGCGCGCTAGTGGCTTCATCCAACAGTAAAATGGGCGCATCTTTTAGCATAACGCGTGCAATAGCAATGCGTTGGCGCTGCCCACCAGAGAGTTTCACACCACGCTCGCCCACATGCGCATCATAACCCGTGCGGCCTTTCGCATCGCTTAAGTTAAGTATAAATTCGTGCGCCTCGGCACGTTTGGCGGCAGCCATCATTTCTGCTTCTGTGGCTTCTGGGCGACCATATAAAATGTTATCGCGCACGCTTCTATGCAATAAGCTGGTATCTTGTGTAACCATGCCTATGCTGGCGCGCAGGCTGTTTTGTGTGACGCTGTTAATGTTTTGGTTATCGATTAAAATGCTGCCACTTTCAACTTCGTAAAAGCGTAGCAGTAAATTCACAATGGTAGATTTACCCGCGCCAGAGCGCCCTACTAGCCCGACTTTTTCGCCCGCTTTAATATGTAGATTGAGCGTTTTTAATAACTCTTTATGACCATCTTTAATTTCTCGACCGTAATTAAAGCTCACTGCGTCAAATTTAATTTCGCCTCCAGATTTTCCAACTTGGCTCACTTGCAGCGGTTTTGCATCTGGCGAATCAATAATTTTATTATGCGTGGTGAGCGTGCTCATGCCGTCTTGCACCGTGCCAATTTGCTCGTAGAGCGATGTCATCTCCCACATCACCCAATGCGAAATTCCGTTTAAACGCAACGACATAGCTGTGGCAGCAGCCACTCCACCTACTGAAACCTGGCCTTTGCTCCATAAATAGAGCGCAGTTAAACCTGTGGCAATAATCAATAGCATATTCAGTACGTGGTTAATGATTTCTACCATGCTTACCAGCTGCATTTGTGCATGCACGGTACCAATAAATTCGTGCATGGCATCTTTGGCATAAGCGCCTTCGCGCCCAGCGTGGCTAAACAATTTAACCGTGCTAATGTTGGTGTAGGCATCGGTGATACGGCCCGTCATCAGGCTGCGCGCATCGGCTTGCATTTGCGATGTTTTACTTAAGCGCGGCACAAAATAGCTTAAAGACGCAACGTAAGCCGCCAGCCAAACTAAAAATGGAATGGCAATAAGCGAATTAAAATACGCCACAATGCCCACCATACTGCCAAAATACACCACAACATACACCATAATATCGGCCACAATAAACCACACATCGCGCACTGCCAGCGCAGTTTGCATGACTTTTGCCGCCACGCGGCCTGCAAATTCATCTTGGTAAAAACTCATGCTTTGATTCAACATAAGTCGATGAAAATTCCAGCGCATACGCATAGGAAAATTGGCAGCCAAGGTTTGATGCTTAAACAGCGTTTGTGCCAAAATAAAAACAGTGCTTAAAATTAATGCAACGGCCAAAAACAGCAGTTGCGCTGTATAGTTTTGCCATAACAAATCTTTTGGCACGCTGCTTAACCAATCGACCACTTTGCCCATCATGGCAAACAAAGCAGCCTCGAACGCCGCAATCAAGCCTGTAAAAATGGTCATGCCCAGCAAGTATGGACGCAAACCTGCCGTGCAGCTCCAAGCAAATGTCCAAAAGTTTTTGGATGGCGTGGCGATTAGCGTTTCAGGAAAAGGCGAGGCGAGGCTTTGAAACCATTTAAACATAGAGTTTTTTTGCGGAAAGATTGTGTTTTTGTGAGTGGAAATTGGGCTTTAAGTTGCAAAAATAGTGCAAACCGCCTCAGCTGCAATGCCTTCGCCGCGGCCTGTAAAGCCAAGCTTTTCAGTGGTAGTGGCTTTCACATTCACTTGCGACACATCCACATTGCAATCAGCAGCAATATTGGCGCACATTTGTGCAGTATGCGGGCTTAATTTTGGCGCTTCGCAAATTACCGTCGCATCAACATTATTCACCACATACTTTTTGGCTTTTAACAGCGCAATTACATGGCGTAACAAAGTGCGCGAATCGGCATTTTTGTAAGTATTATCGTTTGGTGGAAAATGCTTGCCAATATCGCCTAGCGCCGCTGCGCCCAGCAAAGCATCGCAAATGGCGTGCAGCAACACATCGGCATCCGAATGGCCATCTAAGCCTTTGCTATGCGGCACATCTACGCCGCCAATGATGCATTTGCGCCCCGCAACTAGCTTGTGTACATCGAATCCATGGCCAATACGCATT
>JANOYU010000110.1:0-24279 GCA_031429035.1 Methylophilaceae bacterium | reverse complement strand
GCCAGTTTAATGGATAATTTTAAAGCGATTCCTTTAGCTTTTTACGGCATGTTGTTGGCGCATTTAGGCGTGGGCGTGTTTGTGTTGGGCGTAACGCTGGTAAAAGGTTACGAGAGCGAGCAAGATTTACGCATGGAAGTGAATGATGTGGCAAAAATTGGCGATTTAGCGTTTACCTTTAAAGGCTCGAAACAAATTCAAGGCCCTAACTATACGTCGTCGCAAGGCACGTTTATTGTTAGCGAAAACGCAAAAGAAATTGCGTTGCTACACCCAGAAAAACGCTTTTATCCCGTGCAAGGCTCGACGATGACCGAGGCAGATATTCAGCCAGGTGTGTTAAAAGATATATACGTTTCACTTGGTGAGCCATTAGAAAAAGGCGCTTGGAGTGTACGCATTTATATTAAACCGTTTGTGCAGTGGATATGGGCAGGCTGCATTATTATGGCGTTGGGCGGACTTATGGCCTTGCTGGATAAGCGTTACCGCGTTACCAATAAAAATTTAAGCCGCGAGTCTAGCCGCGAGACTAGCAAAGAAACGCAAGAAGCTTTTTAAGCGCACAATTTTATGAATAGAACGCTTAAATTTTTAATCCCACTGGCTTTATTTTTAATATCAATTGGTTTTTTGTTTAAAGGTTTATTTTTAAATCCGCGCGAAGTGCCTTCACCTTTAGTGGGCAAACCCGCACCTGCATTTACCGCGCCAATACTGGGCGAAGCAGGCAAAACCTTTAATAGCAAAGATATGCAAGGCCAAGTCTGGTTGCTTAATGTGTGGGCATCTTGGTGTGTGGCTTGCCGTGAAGAACACCCGCTGCTGATGCAAATGGCAGAAACTAAACGCATTGCCACTTATGGCTTAGCTTATAAAGATATAGATGCTGATGCACAGCAGGTATTAGTTGCCATGGGTAATCCGTACAACAAAGTGATTACTGATGCCGATGGAAAAATTGGTATTGATTATGGCGTATATGGCGTACCAGAGACTTATTTAATTGATAAGCAGGGCACAATTCGCTATAAACATATTGGCCCGCTTACGCCAGAAATTTTGCTAACAAAAATTGTGCCGTTGCTAAAAGAACTAGGTGTTTAGAATCAAATGTTTAGGGTAGCTGATGAGATATTTAATTATTTTATTGTTTGTTTTTAGCAATAGTTTATTTGCTGGAACAGCCGTACCGCTAAGCGAAGACCCAGCGCTAGAAGCACGCCTAAAAGCCATGTCGCAAGAGCTGCGTTGTTTGGTATGTCAAAACTCCACGCTGGCAGATTCCGATGCGCCGCTGGCAGAAGATTTGCGCAAAGAAATCCGCGGCCAAATGCGTGCAGGTAAAACCGATGCGGAAATTGTCAATTATTTGGTCGCGCGCTATGGCGATTTTGTGCGTTTTAGACCACCTGTTAACAATAGCACTGCTTTACTGTGGTTTGGGCCATTTTTACTGTTGTTGGTTGGCGCCTTTATGATGTTTAGAGTGCTAAAAAAACAAGCTGGTGATGAAACCATTGAAGGCGAAGATGCATAAATCCTAGATAATAAAAAAGCTCACATGGTTGTGAGCTTTTTTGTTTGAATCGCAACTAACGCATGCCTGGCAACTTGCCACCGCCCATTCCACCAAGCATGCCACCCATGCCGCGCATCATTTTTCCCATACCGCCTTTGCTAAACATCTTCATCATTTTTTGCGTTTCTTCAAACTGTTTTAGCAAGCGATTCACCTCTTGCACTTGCACGCCGCTGCCATCGGCGATACGTTTTTTGCGCGTGGCTTTGATTAACTCTGGTTTTCTACGCTCAAGCGGCGTCATGCTATTAATAATGCCCTCAATACGGCGTAGTGATTTATCGGCATCTTCATTATTCACTTTGGCTGCCATATTGGCCATTTGCGCAGGCATCTTGTCCATTAGCGCACCCATGCCGCCCATTTTGCGCATTTGAGTCATCTGAGATTTAAAATCTTCAAGGTCAAATTTGCTGCCACTTTTTATTTTATCGGCAACTTTTTTTGCCTCGGCCATATCGACATTTTTGTGCGCTTGCTCAATCAAGCCCAGCACATCGCCCATGCCCAAAATGCGGCCTGCCATGCGATCTGGGTAAAATGGTTCTAGGCCATCTACTTTCTCGCTCACACCAATAAATTTAATCGGCTTGCCTGTGACATGGCGCACGCTTAAAGCCGCGCCACCGCGTGAATCGCCATCTAGCTTGGTTAAAATCACACCTGTTAATGGCAGTGTTTCACCAAACGCTTTGGCGGTATTAATTGCGTCTTGGCCTTGCATGGCATCGACAACAAACAATGTCTCGATTGGATTTAACAGCGTGTGCAGCGCTTTAATTTCTGCCATCATCGCTTCATCAATGCCCAGGCGGCCTGCAGTGTCAAAAATCAACACATCGTAATATCCGCGTTTTGCAAAATCGATGGCCTGCGAGGCAATATCCACGGGCTTCTGCGCGGCATTGCTATCAAAGCAATCTATGTCTAATTGCTTAGCTAATGTCTGCAATTGCGCAATTGCTGCTGGCCTGTAAACATCGGCGCTGGCAAGCAGCACTTTTTTCTTTTGTTCTTTTAATAATTTGGCAAGTTTGGCAGATGTCGTTGTTTTACCCGAACCCTGCAAACCTGCCATTAAAATAATCGCGGGCGGTTGCGTGGCTAAATTTAGTCCCACATTCGCCTTACCCATCAGCGTGGTTAGCTCATCATTCACCACCTCTATCACCGCTTGGCCTGGCGTTAAGCTTTGCAGCACTTCTTTACCTTGCGCGCGCTCTTTTACTTTGGTAATGAACTCTTTCACCACGGGTAACGCAACGTCGGCTTCTAATAGAGCCATACGCACTTCGCGCAAGGCGTCAGAAATATTGTCTTCAGTCAGTCGCGCTTGACCGCGCAGATTTTTAATGACGCCTTGTAATCTACCTGTTAAATTTTCTAACATGCTAATTCCTTAATATTTAGCGTAATTTTACATCAAGCTATTAAGTTTGACGCGCTTTTGCGCCATAATCACACTTATGCATAATTCTGGTCAAACGTTTATTCCGTATTTAGTCGTCGCATTTATTTATTTTGCGGTAGCGGCAGATTTTTGGCGCGGCAATAAATCTAGCGCGCATTCAGCTAATAGCCTAGCATTCAAATTGCACTCTGCGGTATTAGCGCTAGGATTGGTGATTCATGGCTGGTTACTTTACGCTGGCATATTTGCACAGGGTTTCAATCTAGGTTTTTACCATGCGCTATCTGCTATTTTGTGGCTAACTGTGCTTATTTATTGGCTGGCAGATTTAAACCACGCCCTACATAGCTTGCAAGCGTTTGTGCTACCGCCTGCGGCCATTTGTGCATTATTACCCGCATTTTTTAATAGCAGCTATTATTTACCTGCCGATGCTTCAGGCTTTTTTATGGCACATATTGGCATTGCCTTGTTAGCATATAGTTTATTCACCTTTGCCGCTTTGCATGCGCTACTTATGTATTTTGCCGAGGCCAGCTTACACAATAAACCCAGCCCGCTCAAATTGTTAGATTTTCCACCGCTAATGGTAATGGAAAACTTATTGTTTAAAGTCATTGGCTTAGGTTTTGTTTTACTAACAATAACGGTGCTAAGCGGTTTACTGTTTAGCCAGCAAATTTTTAATAAGCCTTTAGAATTTAATCACAAAACCATTTTTTCTATCGCTAGCTGGCTGATATATGGCGGGCTATTATTTGGCCGCGTTAAGTTTGGTTGGCGTGGCAAAAAAGCCATTCGCTGGACGCTAATTGGCTTTGTATTGCTGTTGCTGGCTTATGTGGGCAGCAAGTTTATTTTGCAGGTTTTGTTGGGGCGTTAAATAGCTTTCAATAATCGCTTATTTAATACAGCTTTAAATTGATGCTCTGTAAGGCGCATAGATACTGGCTTGTAGGGCATTCATTTTTTCTCGCAAGTTTTTAAATCAGTTTACTAATTGTATTGATTGACTAACGTAATGAAATTAGCGGCCAAGCGTTTTCAATTGCATACGTCGTTAAAATTTCATCTGCATCCACCGCCACAGGATTGGTGACTAGTTGCATCAGCGGTAAATCGTTATGCGAATCTGAGTAAAAATAGCTGATTTCAAAATCTGCCAGCGCCTGGCCACGCTGGGCCAAAAATTGGTTTAAACGCGTCACTTTGCCTGCTTGAAAGCTTGGCACGCCCGTAACACCGCCCGTATATTCGCCGTTGACCATTTCTGGGTCGCTGCCGATTAAGTGTTCGATGCCATATGCAGTGGCTATGGGCTTGGTAACGAAACTATTAGTAGCGGTAATCACTATGCATAAATCACCAGCAGCTTTGTGTTTATCAACTAAATTTTGTGCTTTTACTGTCATCATAGGATAGATGATTTTTTGCATGTATCTCAAGTGCAACTCGTCTAAGAATTTTTTAGGATGCTGGCTTAAAGGCGTCAGTTGAAACTTTAAAAACTCCACAATATTTAAGCAACCATTTTTGTAATCCGCATAGAATTGTTCATTTCTATCGTGATGCGTTTTAGCATCTAGCAAGCCTTCGCTAATTAAAAATAAACTCCAGTTGTAGTCTGAGTCGCCTGCCAGCAGTGTGTTATCCAGATCAAATAATGCTAAGTTTTGTTTTGAATTCATATTATTAAGTTTCTTTATTTTCTGCAGAAAGTACTAAAAATACACCTATCAAAATAACTGCCAGCGCCGCATATTCTGTGCTTGTCACGGTTTCACCCGCAAACCAAATACCGACTGTAAACGCCACTACTGGGTTTACAAAAGTATTGCTGCTAGCCACTAATGTGCGTACATTTTTAAGCAGATATTGGTACGCACTATAAGCCACTAGCGAGCCTAGCACCACCAAAAATGCCATTGCGCCCCACGATTTTGCACTAATAACGCTGGGGTAACTTTCACCATACAATGCGCTAACAATCATTAAGGCAACGCCACCCATTAGCATTTGGCTGGCGGCTGCCATTAAGCCTGTTGGTAAATCTAAATGCTTGCTCCAAACCGAGCCAAATGACCAACTGGCTGCCGCAAAAATCAGTAAAGCAGCACTAGTGTAATCGCCATGTAGGCTACCGCCAATATTGAGCAGCACAATACCGCATAAGCCAATTGCAATGCCCAGCCATTCTTGCCGAGAGATATGGTGACCCCAAATGGATGAGAAAATCGCCATCCAAATAGGTGCGGTGGCAATAGATAATGCCGCCACGCTGGATGATATGGTTTGCTGCACATAAGTGACCGTGCCATTGCCAATGGCTGGTAGCAAAATACCAATGGCGGTTGCCGCCAACCATTGTTTGCGTGTGGGGTTTGGGCTGCCCAGCACGCGCATTACTACATATAAAATGACGCCTGCAACCACAAAGCGCATGCCTGCCATTAAAAAAGGTGGGAAGCTTTCGATGCCAAACTTGATGGCAAGGTAAGTTGAGCCCCAAATAAAATAGGTGCAAAACAGCGCGGCGGCAATTAAAAAAGTTTTGTTTTTCGTGTTCAAAATGAGGATAAAAAAGGTTTGTTTAGTTTAAAAAGTAACGCGAGCGCAAAACAATGCTCTGCAAGCCGCATGGATATTAGCTTGCAGAGCATCGAAATAAGATGCTATAGCTGCGGATTCATCTTCTCTAATTTGCTGTGAAGCTTGTTCAAAGCATTCAAATAAGCCTTGGCCGATGCAATCACAATATCGGTATCTGCGCCCTGCCCGTTAACAATACGCCCGCCACGGGCTAAGCGCACCGTCACTTCGCCTTGCGCGTCCGTGCCGCTAGTAATATTATTCACAGAATACAATTGCAACTCAGCACCGCTACTGGCAATGCTTTCAATCGCTTTAAATGCGGCATCTACAGGGCCGCCGCCATCGGCTTCGGCATTTTTTTCATGATTATTATCACTAATGGTTAGCACTGCATGCGGAATTTCACCTGTGATGGAGGCCACATGCAAATATACTAATTTATAATTTTCAGATTCTTCATGCACAAATTCACCGCTCACCAACGCATGCAAATCCTCATCAAAAATCTCAGACTTTTTATCGGCCAAGTCTTTAAAACGGGTAAATGCGGCGTTGACGGCATCTTCACTTTCCAGCTCTATACCCAATTCTTTTAAGCGGGTTCTAAATGCGTTGCGACCAGACAATTTACCCAAGGTTAATTTGTTGGTATTCCAGCCCACGTCTTCCGCCCGCATGATTTCGTAAGTCTCACGGTGCTTCAAAACGCCGTCTTGGTGAATGCCGCTTTCGTGTGCAAATGCATTCGCACCAACGATAGCTTTATTAGGCTGTACAGGGTAACCCGTGATAGTGCTTACTAACTTGCTGCTGGCAACAATTTGTGTGGTGTCGATGCGCGTAGTTAAATTAAACACATCCGCGCGGGTTTTAATCGCCATCACCACTTCTTCCAAACTGGCATTGCCTGCGCGCTCGCCAAGGCCATTAATAGTACATTCTACTTGGCGTGCGCCGTTCATCACTGCTGCTAGCGAGTTGGCCACTGCCATGCCTAAATCGTTATGGCAATGCGTACTCCACACTACTTTGTCGCTATTTTTTACGCGTTTGATTAATGTCGCCATGCGCTCGCCCCATGGTGCAGGGATAGAGTAGCCGACCGTATCAGGCACATTAATGGTGGTTGCGCCTGCCTCAATCACGGCGTCAAATACGCGTACCAAAAAGTCGATGTCAGATCGCACCGCATCTTCAGCAGAAAATTCAACATCTGGCGTGTATTCTAAAGCCCACTTAACTGCCTGAACTGCACGCTCGACCACTTGGTCTTCGGTCATGCGCAATTTGTTTTCCATGTGGATTTTGCTAGTGGCGATAAAGGTGTGAATACGCCCAGAAGCCGCGTGTTTAATGGCCTCACCTGCACGGCGCACATCATTCTCACTGGCGCGCGCAAGCGAGCAAACGGTGGAATTTTTAATGATTTTGGCGATTTCAGAAATCGCATCAAAGTCACCTGGGCTGGCGGCGGCAAAACCTGCTTCAATTACATTTACGCCCAATTTTTCAAGCTGACGCGCAATGCGAATTTTTTCTTCTTTGGTCATCGACGCACCTGGGCTTTGTTCGCCATCGCGCAAGGTGGTGTCGAAAATGATAATTTCGTTTTTCATATTAATTCCTAAATCAATGCTTAAATTATAGACGGATTTATCCGCTGCGGATTAGCGCGCGAGTAATAAAATACTTTTGGGGGTGGGGGTTAGTCTGCGCGCACGCGCAGGCTAAGTACAAGCGCACGTAATAGAGCGGCGCTTAGCAATAAGGCAGTTGCAACTTGAAATGTGAATGAATTCAACATGATTTAAGTATAAGGGCTATTACTGGTAATTTCAAGTGTTTAACTATTTTCAGTATTAGTTGGTTTTTTAAATTGTGATTTTAACCACAAATAATAACCAGATAATGCGTACACCAACACCACGGTAAATAGCACCTCTGGCGGGCTAGATGAAACCAACACAAACGCCAGCACAATGGCTAAAATAGCCACAAACGGCACGCTTTGCTTTAAATTAATATCTTTACCGCTGTAAAATTTAAGGTCAGAAACCATGCTGCCCGCCGCAAATATTGTTAGTGCAGCAGCCAGCCATTTCATTTCTATCACGCCAAAAAAAATCTCGCGGCCACTTACGCCATATTCGTATGCCACCCAAACAAATCCCGCCAGTAGTGCCGCTGCCGCTGGGCTAGGCAAGCCCTGAAAATAGCGTTTATCTTGAAACGGATCGTCTAATTTGGTATTAAAGCGCGCCAAACGCAATGCAGCGCAGGCACAGTAAATAAATGCCGCTATCCAACCCAATTTACCCATGGGTTTTAGCGCCCAGGTGTACATAATAAGTGCAGGCGCCACGCCAAAAGATACCATGTCAGACAAACTATCGTACTCTGCACCAAATGCGCTGGTAGTATTGGTCATGCGCGCTACGCGGCCATCCAAGCCATCCATCACCATGGCAATAAAAATAGCAATAGCCGATTGCTCAAAATTTGCATTCATGGCCTGCACAATGGCATAAAAACCAGCAAATAATGCGGCAGAGGTAAAAAGGTTTGGCAGCAGATAGATGCCTTTGCCTCGTACAGAGGGCTCATTATCGCTTTTGATTTTAGTAGCCATTATTTATACACATTAAAAATTTACTTGAGTATATCAAATAGTTAATGGCTTAAGGCGTAAAAAAGTAACGCGTTAAATGAAAGAATATTGGCGCGGCAAAGCTCACCGAGTCCATTCTATCCATCATACCGCCGTGGCCTTGTATCATATTGCCCCAATCTTTGGCGCCTAAGCTGCGTTTTATGGCCGACATCACCAGCCCACCCAAAAAGCCCATGATGACAATAACCGTCGCCATGCCTGCGCTTTGTAAGGGCGTAAATGGCGTAATCCACCACATGGCAGCGCCGATTAATATGGTGCTAAGCCCGCCGCCGATTAAGCCTTCTAGCGTTTTGTTGGGGCTAACAATCGGTGCGACTTTAGTCTTGCCAAACAAGTTACCAAACACATATTGCAGCACATCACTGATTTGCACAATCAACATAAAATAAAACAGCAACAGCGCGTTTTGCCCTGCAAAATTTGGAATTGGCAACAGAAGCAGCGCAGGTGCATGGCTGATACAGTAAATGGCAATCATCACGCCCCACTGAATTTTGGCGGCGCGCGTTAAAAAATCTTCGGTATCTTGCGCCAGCACTGAGATTGAAGGCATTAACAAAAAAGCGTACACAGGAATTAATATGCTGAAAAGCGCATACCATTCAATATAAATTAAGTAATAATGCAGCGGAATGAGCAGAAAAAACGCCAGTGATAATGCACGATGATCGCCCGCTTTGGTAGGCGTTAGCGTCATAAACTCACGCAGGGCAAAGTAAGAAATGGCGCCAAACAATAAAATGGCGCCAATTTTTCCTGCTAAAAACGCCACCGCAAACACTGCTACCATCACCCACCAAGCGTTCACGCGTGCGACTAAATTATCTAGCGTTTTTTGAGTTTTCTCGTTGGGATTTATTTGTTTAGCTAACTTGGTTTTTAGCAGCCAACCTATAATAGAAGCTAATAGCAGCAAGCCTGTCACGCCGCCAATGAGCCAGTAAAATTTATAGGCTGGACTTAAATCTACAAGACTTAATGTTTCTAAAAAATTCACCATATTTATTTCCTAAATTAGTTGCAGCACGGCCTCGCGGGCGCGCACTAAAAATTCTTTTTTATGCTCGTCAGGGTCAAATTTTACAGCCCCGCCAAAGCGCACCGTGCATATTAACGGTACAGGTAAATGGCTGCCTTTGGGCATACTACGGTGCAAAGTATCTAAATATACAGGAATCAGTTTTACGCTGGGAAACGCCTCGGCCAAATGATGCAAACCGCCTTTAAACTCGCTTGGTTCGGTTTGTGCACGGCGTGTACCTTCAGGGAATATGATTAAAGAATCGCCTTGTTGCAAAGCCGCTAATAATGGCGCCAGCGGGTCAGAATGGCGTGAAACCTCGCGTTCGATTAAAACCGCATTCAGCACTTGCAAGGCAATAAAGCGCTTAATTGTGCCATGCCCCCAATAATCTTTTGCCGCCACTGGCCGTGTTTTAGTGCGAATCTCGGCGGGCAACGCCACCCACAAAGCCAGCGTATCTAAGTGACTGGTATGGTTAGTAAAATAAATGCTTTGTGTAGGCTCTTTTGTTAAATCTGGGGCAGCATCAGCCCAACGCGCTTGCGCGCCAACTAGCAGTTTTACCAGGCCAATTAAGCCTAAGCGGGTAATGTTGACTAGCATGTTGCAATCATTTTTGTTTTAATTGATTGGCAATCGCCAGCGTGCGCGTAATGCAAGTGATGCCTGCGCCAATCGCAATTACATATGCCGTCATTACCAAAGTATTTAAGCTGCCGTTAAAATACAGCTCGGCCGCACCCAATAAACAACCTAGGCTCATGACAAACATGCGGTGTTGCTTGGCCATCGGCCCACTGAAACTCTGATTTAAACCATTCGCCCCGCCCAACACACGAATATAGGCAGTTTTTGCTGCTAATAATGCGCCTAGCCAACCTAGCCAAGGCAGCGCAATGGCATAACCCAGCGCAACAATAAACAATGAATCTGCAATACGATCAGGAATTTCGTTATACAAAATACCCACGCTAGATTGCTTGCCGCCCTCAATCGCCACCATGCCATCGAGCATATTAGCCAGCAAGCGCAATTGAATACATAAAACGACTAAAACTAGTAACCATGGGCTTAATGGTGATGCTCTGCAAGCCAATATCCATGCGCCTGCCAGGGCAGGCAAAATAGAGAGTATAGAGATTTGATTAGGTGAAATATTACTTTTAACCAGCACGCCTGCCAACCATTTTGCCCATCTCGCACTGCGGGTGGCCAGCGGGCGACGATTGTCTTGTTTATCTGGCTGTGTCATTTTTCTTTTTTATCCTTATTTATAATGTGTCTCAATATTTAATATCGTCACAATGCCTTTTAGCCACTTGATATTGATTAGAAAATAAACTTTTTTCTGGCTGCGATTGCAGCAGCACAATGCCATATAAATCAAACAAACTATACTCTATGCGCTCTAGTGAAAACGGTTTTTCAAGGTTCGCTTTAAAAGTGGTGTAATCTAAATTTAACCCAGTTAATTGGTCGGTATTCAGCCAAAATAACAACGGCACACTAAAGCCTTGCCTTGGGCCGTTTTCTGTACTGTGGCCAACATGGCTATTGGTTTCACCCAAATTTTGACCATGATCAGAAAAATAAACCACCGATGCAACTTGATGTTTTTGCGCTAAAGTTAGCAGCTTTGCAATAACGTAATCAGAATACAACAAACTGTTGTCGTAAGCATTAAAAGCGGCCGCATCAAAATCTGCAGCATTTTTTCGGGCAACCGAATCTGGCACTTCTGCTGCGCCCGCCCATCGCTCAAACTTTTTAGGGTAGCGCATCATGTAACCTGGGTGCGAGCCCAACATATGCACCACAACCACTTTGGGCTGAAGTTGTTTGGTTAAAGCCGATTCAACCGCTGGCAACAATGTTTCATCAAAATCATAGCCAAGCCGGTAATCTGTTTTGTTTAAAAAGACGGATTGATGTAATGCGCCAGACCAAAAAGCACGCGCCGCACCATAACCTGCTTGCTGTTGATTAGATAGCCAATCGATTTGGTAGCCTGCGTCTTTCATAATAGAAAGCATATTGGCAGGCGCCGCGCCGTCTGCATCAATTTTTTGTGCTTGGCCACCTAACATAATATCGGCAATAGATAAGTGTGTAGAAGGCTGGCTAGAGCAGCTATTTTTTGCTAAAAAAAAGTCTAGCCCTTGCTTGGCTTGCTTTAATTGCGGGTTGGTCTCTCGCTCGTAGCCATACAGCGACATATGGCTAGGCGTTGCAGATTCTCCTAAAATAATTAAGTGCAGTGCTGCTTTTTTAAATTGGCTAGTGTTAAATTGGCTGGTTAAAGTGGCACCACTATTTTTTGCTTTTGCATTTAATATTTGTGCTTCTGCAGCATGCGTTGCAGAAACCTCTAAGCCCATTTGCACAAAAAATGGAATGGGGTTGCTTATGGCAAAATAGATTTTATTCCAGCCAACTGCACCCAAAGCGATTACAAGCAAAAATGCACCAACAGCGTATATTTTACTAATCACTACAAGCTTAAAGCTGCGCCATGCCCAAGCCGCAATCGTCAACATTATTATAAAAGCTGCTAAAACGGCCAATATTGTTAAGCTAGATGAATAAAACCCAGCATATTCACGCGCCTCTTTAAAATTGGTATCTAGCAAAATAGTTAGCGATTGCGCAGATAGCTGTTGATGATAAATTTTTAAATGGAATACCGACACAGTGACAAATATCACACTTAAAAATGCAATCACAAAAAATAGTGTTTTTTTAAGTGCAGCTGGCAATATGTTTATAGCAAACGGCATAAAAAAACTAAATAATGCATTTAAACCCAAACCAAGTAATAGCCTTTTGTAATACACTATTGGCTCTATGCCGTTTGCAGGCAGCAACAAAAATAGCAACGACACTGGCACAAGCATCAGCGCAAAGGTGCAGCCTGCTAATGCCAAGTTGCTCATGCTGGATTTTTGCATTATTTACTTTTCTTTTTAAGTTTATTAACTGGTTATGTTTATTAATTAAAATTGCCAATTAATTGATTGATGCGCAACTGTATCAAATATTACAAAATTATTACAGGCTTCGTATCATCATCCACATTTTTAGTATGCTTTTAACTTATGAAATTTACCCTACACAAACCAGCAGCGCCCAACAACAACAACAACGGCCTTGCGCGTCGCGGCACTGTACATTTGGCACATGGCGATGTGCAAACGCCAGCCTTTATGCCAGTTGGCACTTATGGCACGGTAAAAGCCATGTCGCCGCTAGAGCTGCACGAAATTAACGCGCATATTGTGCTGGGCAACACCTTTCACTTGTGGTTGCGGCCAGGGTTAGAAGTGATTGCTGCACATGGCGGCTTGCACAAATTTATGGGCTGGAGTGGGCCAATACTCACCGATTCTGGCGGCTTTCAGGTGTGGAGCTTGGGCGCGATGCGCAAAATCTCGGAAGAAGGCGTGAAGTTTCAAAGCCCAATTAATGGCGACACTTGCTTTTTAACGCCAGAAGAATCGATGCGCATTCAAAAGGTTTTAAACTCAGATATCGTCATGATTTTTGACGAATGCACACCTTACCCCGCCACCCATAAAGAAGCTGCAGATTCGATGCAGCTTAGTTTACGTTGGGCGAAGCGCAGTAAAGATGCACATGCTGGAAATAGCAACGCTTTGTTCGGCATCATTCAAGGCGGCATGTTTGAAGATTTACGCGATATTTCACTAGCAGGCTTGGTCGATATTGATTTTGACGGCTTTGCGATTGGCGGGCTTTCTGTAGGCGAGCCGAAAGACGATATGCTACGTATTTTAGCGCACACCGCACCTAAATTGCCGCAACACAAACCACGTTATTTAATGGGCGTTGGCACGCCAGAAGACTTAGTGGATGCAGTAAGTCACGGTATTGATATGTTCGATTGCGTCATGCCCACCCGCAACGCGCGCAACGGTTGGCTATTTACGCAATATGGCGATATTAAAATAAAAAATGCGGGCTACAAGCACGATTTAAAACCGCTAGACAGCGATTGTACTTGCTACACCTGCCAAAATTTTACCCGCGCTTATTTGCACCATTTGCACAAAGTGGGTGAGATTTTAGGCGCACGTTTAAATACTATTCATAACTTGCATTATTACCAAGTGTTGATGCAAGGCATGCGCGATGCGATTGAAGCGGGCGAGTTTGAAGCATTTAAAATAACATTTAAAACCAAACGTGCACAAATTAACGCTTTGAATAGATGCCCTGCAGGCCGCATGGATATTGCCTCGCAGGGCATATATTCTATCTAGTTAGCGCTTTGTAAATTAAAAATGCTTAAAAGTTATCTTTGTTTGTAAATAAACCATGAACAAACAAATCATCCAATACTTTACCAAATGATTGATTTCGGTATTCGCCAAATAAACGGCTGCTAAAGGGAGCATTACAAAACCCAGTCCAGCTAGCATCATAAAATAATTTTTCGTTGCTTCGTTGTCTAGTTGCTCAATTAAAAACTCATCGAAATCTTTGGTAGGTGGCTTATTTGTAAATTTTTTGTATGCGCCACTCATGCCAATTGATGGAAATAGCTTGTTATAAACATGCAAAGAAACTACACCAGAAAAGTGGTATTGGTTTTGAAGAGCTGCCTCATGCATACAAAAACCCTTATATTTAGTGCTAACGAAATAGATATTAATAAATAACAATGTGAAGATTATGAATAGCATGGATAAGTAAGCATCTGCAGCTGGTATGTTTTGTGAGAATTTAATAATGAAAAACTTAAAAATGGTAATATTTGCAAGATACTTTATGCTTTCCATAAAAAAATTATGTGCTAGTAATAAATTGCTGTTTATAACAAAAGCAATTACAACAGCAGCTAAAAGTAGTAATAAAAAAACATGGATAATGTTGTGCGTCGTTAATTGATTTTTTGTTTTAGTCATCTTGTCTTTAAACTCCTCATTGTGTAAATAGTTTACCAAACTATTCATCAAATCGCACTTACACGCGTCACGCTCATTCAACTTAAGTCTGTGTTAGAATCTTCCCGTAATTAGAAACCTATTTTTTGAAAGAATACAGTTATGTTCAGCAATTTATTTATTAGCAACGCGCACGCCGCACCAGCCGCACCAGGTGGTGATTTATTTAGTTTTTTACCGATTATCGTCATCTTCGCGCTGTTTTATTTTATGTTGATTCGTCCGCAAATGAAGGCGGCAAAATTACAAAAAAGCATGATAGACGCACTTAAAGCAGGTGACGAAGTGGCCACGGCTGGTGGCGTCATTGGCAAAGTAACCAAAGTTGGTGACAACTATGTAAGTATTGAAATTGCAAATAATACAGTGATTAACGTACAGAAACATACCATACAGACTATGCTGCCACCGGGTACTATCAAGGCTATTTAATTAATAATCTCAACGTAATACTTAAACATTTAAAGCTGCCTTTATGAATCGCTACCCAAGCTGGAAATACATTCTTGTTGCCATTGTTTTTTTAATTGGGCTGTTGTACACCATTCCCAATTTTTTTGGTGAATCGCCAGCGGTACAAATATCGCCGGCCAAAGCCACGCTTAAAGCCAATGCAGCGCTGCTAAGTAAAGTGGAAAATACGCTTAAACTGGCTAACATACAGTTTAATGGCATTTATTTAGATGCCAGCGGCGTAAAGGTGCGTTTTGATAGCCCAAATGAACAAATTAAGGCCAAAGATAAACTAGCCGCTAATTTGGGTAAAGATTATTCAGTCGCGTTAAATTTGCTGTCACAAACGCCCAATTGGCTGTTGGCGATTGGCGCCAGACCAATGTACTTGGGCCTAGATTTGCGTGGTGGCGTACACTTTTTGTTGCAAGTAGATATGAAAGCCGCGCTAGATAAAGCCGCTGAAAGCAGCGTCGGCGATTTTAGAACCGCTTTACGCCGCGAAAAAGTGAATTATTTTGGCATTAGTCGCAATAATCAATCTGTAGAAGTAAAATTTGAAAACGCCAGCGAGCTAGAAAAAGCGCGCAAAGTGTTAAGCAAAGATTATCCCGATTTAACTTATACCGATAAATCTGCAGACAAAGATTATTTGCTGATTGCTAGCATTGGCGAGGTGACAAAAACCAAAATACAAGAATTTGCGTTGAAGCAAAATTTGCAAACGCTGCATAACCGTATTAACGAGCTGGGCGTGGCCGAACCCATTGTGCAGCAACAAGGTTTTGACCGCATTGTGGTGCAATTGCCAGGTGTTCAAGATACCGCAAAAGCGAAAGAGCTGCTTGGCCGTACCGCTACCTTAGAAATTCGCATGGTAGATGAAGATAAAAAAGACATGGCCACCATAGAGGCTGCCGAAAAAGGCCAAGTGCCATTTGGTGATGAGTATTATAAAGACCGCGAAGGTCGTGGTATTTTGGTGAAGAAAAACGTGGTGCTGACGGGCGACCGTATTACTGACGCAGGGCCTGGCGTTAATGGCCAAACAGGTGGCTCTGTTGTAAACGTAACCTTAGATGGCCGTGGCGCGGGCATTTTTAAAAATGTTACGCGCGATAACGTAGGCAAGCGCATGGCGATTTTATTGATTGAGAAAAATAGCACCGAGGTAATTACAGCACCAGTAATTAACGAGGAAATTGGTGGTGGCCACGTGCAAATATCTGGCATGGCCAATGCGCAAGAAGCCACAGATATTTCACTGCTATTACGTGCTGGCGCGCTGGCGGCACCGATGGAAATTATAGAAGAACGTACCGTGGGCCCAAGTATGGGCGAGGAAAATATTAAACGTGGCGTGCATTCTACCTTGTGGGGGTTTGCTGCAATTGCCGCCATGATGATGATTTACTACATGATATTTGGTGGCGTTTCGGTGTTGGCACTGGGCGTTAACTTGTTATTATTAGTTGCGCTATTGTCTATGTTGCAAGCCACGCTTACTTTGCCTGGCTTGGCAGCGATTGCGCTAGCGTTAGGTATGGCGATTGATGCTAACGTATTGATAAATGAGCGTATTCGCGAAGAGTTGCGCAATGGCAACACGCCGCAAGCTAGCATTAACGAGGGCTACAAAAATGCTTGGCATACCATTGTCGATTCTAACGTCACCACTTTAATTGCAGGTTTGGCACTATTTATGTTTGGTACAGGGCCTATTAAAGGGTTTGCCGTAGTGCATGTGTTGGGTATTCTTACCAGCATGTTCAGCGCTGTATTAGTGTCGCGCGCCATCGTCAATATAATTTATGGCTATCGCCGCAAAGTGACTAAATTATCAATTGGGCAGATATATAAAGCCTAGCTTGATACCGCCTAAACTATTATTTACCTAGAACTAATATTTTAAAGTAAAGCTTAAGAAAAATTATGGAATTATTTAGAATTAAACATGACATCCCATTTATGAGTTATGGCCGCATTACCACGGCTATTTCACTCATTACCTTTTTGCTTGCCGTATTTTTTCTGTGGTCTAAAGGCTTGCATTACGGCGTAGATTTTACAGGCGGCACTGCAATGGAGGTGAGCTACCCGCAAGCCGCCAATATCGATAACATTCGTAAAGCCATTGCTGGCACTGGCTTAAAAGATGTCACCGTTCAAAACTTTGGCACCAGCCAAGATGTGCTGATTCGTTTGCCCTTAGTAAAAGAAATGTCAATTGCTGCGTTGTCAGAATCAATTACCACCGCACTTAAAGCGGCCGATTCAACGGTAGAAGTGCGCCGCGTAGAATCTGTTGGCTCGCAAGTGGGCGATGAGCTATATTCTAATGGTGGTTTGGCATTATTAGTTGTGTCATTGGGCATTATGGCTTACCTAGCCGTTCGTTTTGAGTGGCGCTTTGCGGTTGCGGCGATTATCGCCAATTTGCACGATGTGGTGATTATTTTAGGTTTTTTTGCATATTTTCAATGGGAATTCAACTTAACTGTGCTGGCGGCAATTTTGGCAGTGCTAGGCTACTCAGTAAATGAATCTGTGGTGGTGTTTGACCGAGTACGCGAAAACTTTAGAAAAATGCGTAAAGCATCGGTGGTGCAAGTGATTGATAACGCCATTACCCGCACCATGAGCCGCACTGTGATTACCCACTTAATGACGCAAACCATGGTCGGTTCTATGTTGCTATTTGGTGGCGAGATTTTGCACAACTTTGCGCTGGCACTCACCATTGGTATTTTATTTGGCATTTATTCTTCTGTGCTAGTGGCTTGCCCCATTGCCATGTGGTTGGGCGTAAGCCGTGCCAACTTAATTGGCGATGTGGAAAAGAAAACCAGCGAGCTTGAAGCAGAAGCTACGCCATAAGCTTTGTTATTTGAGAACCAGACACATTTAAACGCTTGATTATTAGATTAATTTGCAGTTAAACTAAAATATTATAATAACGATTTAACACCCTTTGGATAATATTCCTATCGCTTGGCAACTTGGCATTTTAGCTTTGTTGCTACTCATTTCCGGCTTTTTCTCAGTTGCTGAAACCAGCTTGATGTCGCTTAACCGTTATCGGTTACGGCATTTGGTTAAAGAAGGTCACCGCGGCGCACGCTTGGCCAGCGCCTTGCTAGCAAAAACAGATAAGTTACTTGGCGTCATTTTGCTGTGTAATAACTTTGCTAACGCCGCTTCTGCAACTCTTGTCACGCTGATTACCGTTGAATTATTTGGCGAGGGCGAATGGGTGCTGATGATAGGCACCCTCACCGTCACTTTTGCCATTTTAGTGTTTAGTGAAATTACACCCAAAGTTATCGCGGCTGCCTTCCCAGAGAAACTAGGCATTTTGTGCAGTTACATTCTTTACCCACTACTTAAATTGCTTTATCCATTTGTCTGGTTTATTAATTTATTTGTAGAAGGCTTGCTTAAATTATTACGCGTTAATATTAATTTTAGCGAAAGTACGCAATCACTCACCATGGATGAATTACGCAGCATTGTGACCGACGCCGGCCATTTTATGCCAAAGAAAAACCGCACCATTCTACTCAACTTGTTTGAGCTAGAAAAAATTACCGTGGATGATGTGATGACTGCGCATACCTTAGTAGAAGTGATTGATTTTGATGCCGATATTGAAGATATTATTCAACGCATTACCAACAGCCACCATACGCGGCTACCAGTGCGTGAGGGCGATCATGAAGAAATTATCGGCATTATTCATATTCGCAAAGTCATCAACCAAATTCGCATGTATCAGCAGGATGATAATTTAACCAAAGATGCCCTGCGCGAGATTATTGAAGAGCCTTATTTTGTGCCTGCTGGCACACCGCTATATACACAAATTCAGCAGTTTCAAGAAAACCGCCAACGTATTGCGCTGGTGGTCGATGAATATGGTGAATTTAAAGGCTTAGTAACCTTAGAAGATATTTTAGAAGAAGTCATTGGCGACTTTACCACGCAATCGCCAAGCCGTATTGGCAGCCACCGCCACGAGGCCGATGGCAGCTGGCTAGTAGATGGCAGCAGTAGCTTGCGCGATTTAAACAAAAAACTCAATTTAACCTTGCCGCTTGATGGCCCGCGCACGCTCAATGGTTTAATTTTAGAGCACTTTGAAGACATTCCCGAGCCTGGCACCAGCTTTAAAGTGAACGAACATACGCTCGAGATTATCCAAACGCAAGATAGAATCGTTAAAAGCGTCAAAATATTCCCCTAAAAGTACGTTTTTAATCATTAAATCTAAATTTTCAATAGCCCTACTCAGATTGGGCTTGAAATTTTCTCAGTTCGGCTCAAAATACACATTAAGTAATGAATAATTAAGTACATGGCAAATACACATAACACTGGTGACACCGCACTTAAACCCAGCGCAGTTAAACCAAAACTGCCTGAGATGTTCAAAGTGTTGTTATTAAACGACGATTACACACCGATGGAATTTGTGGTGGAAACGATTGAGCGATTTTTTAACAAAAGTCGTGAACAAGCGACGCAAATTATGCTCAAAGTACATACAGAAGGCGCTGGGGTGTGCGGGGTTTATCCGCAAGACATCGCGGAAACTAAAATGAAACAAGTATTGGTGCATGCAAAAGAAGCGCAGCACCCGCTACAGTGTGTGGTTGAGCCAGCTTGAGGCTGGCGGTGTAAGTGAAGTGCCAGCTTGAGGTGCGTAATAGAATAAGTTTTAAATATGTTGAATATCACCTTCAGAAATTCTTTTTGCGAGATTAAGCGCAAGGAGCAGCGGAGCGAAAGACGCAGACATATGATGTGTATAGGCAAGGATTGAGCGAGCACGCGACACCGCGATTAACTCGTAAAATGAATTTATAAGGTGATATTATGATTGCGCAAGAATTAGAAGTAAGTTTGCATATGGCATTTATGGACGCACGACAAAAGCGCCATGAGTTAATCACGGTCGAGCATTTATTGCTAGCGATGATTGATAACCCCACCGCGGCCGAAGTATTGCGCGCCTGCGGCGCCAAATTTGAAGTGCTGCGTACCGAGTTAAGCCATTATATTGAAGAACATACGCCCACTGTGGGCGGCGAAGATGAAGTTGATACACAGCCGACGCTGGGCTTTCAGCGTGTGATTCAGCGCGCCATGTTGCATGTGCAATCTAGCGGCAAAAAAGAAGTGACTGGTGCTAATGTGTTGGTCGCCATTTATGGCGAAAAAGATTCGCATGCGGTGTTCTTTTTACACCAACAAGGCATTACGCGCCTAGACGTGGTGAATTTTATCTCGCACGGTGTAGCCAAAATACCAGAAGGCGATGCAAAACCAGAAGGTATTGAAACCGACGCCGAAGCAGAAGGTTCACCCGCTGGTGCGCTAGAGCAGTTTACGCTTAATTTAAACGCGCAAGTCGTGGCTGGCAAAATTGATCCATTAATTGGCCGTGCGCCAGAGCTTGAGCGCGTGATTCAAACCCTTTGCCGTCGTCGCAAAAATAATCCGCTATTGGTTGGCGAAGCTGGCGTTGGTAAAACTGCCATTGCAGAGGGCTTGGCCAGCCGCATTGTGGGCAAAGAAATACCTGAAGTATTGGCCAACGCAACCGTGTATTCGCTGGATATGGGCGCATTATTAGCGGGCACCAAATACCGTGGTGATTTTGAAGCGCGTTTAAAAGCCGTGATGAAGCAACTGGCAGAACGCCCCGATGCCATTTTATTTATTGATGAAATACACACGCTGATTGGCGCAGGCGCCGCCAGCGGCGGGACGCTTGATGCCAGTAACTTGCTGAAACCTGCGCTTTCAAATGGTACTTTGAAGTGTATTGGTGCAACTACTTACCAAGAATATCGCGGTATTTTCGAGAAAGATCATGCGCTTTCTCGTCGCTTCCAAAAAATTGATGTCAATGAACCAAGCGTGGCCGAAACCATTGAAATTTTGAAAGGCTTAAAATCACGTTTTGAAGAACACCATAGCGTTAAATACAGTGCCAGCGCGCTTACCACGGCCGCCGAGCTTTCTGCAAAATACATCAATGACAGACATTTGCCTGATAAAGCCATTGATGTGATTGATGAAGCGGGTGCGGCACAACGTATTTTGCCAAAAAATAAACAGAAAAAAGTGATTGGCAATAAAGAAATCGAAGACATTATCGCTAAAATTGCTCGCATTCCGCCCAAAAATATTTCAACCGACGACCGCACCGCGCTAAAAACGCTGGAACGCGATTTGAAGGCTGTTGTATTTGGTCAGGATAAAGCTATTGAAGTGTTAACAAGTGCCGTTAAAATGGCGCGCAGTGGCCTTGGTGGCAACAATAAACCCGTAGGCAGCTTTTTATTCAGCGGCCCAACAGGCGTCGGTAAAACCGAAGTCGCCAAACAACTGGCGTACATTATGGGCATCGAGTTGATTCGTTTTGACATGAGTGAATATATGGAGCGCCATGCCGTGTCACGCTTAATTGGCGCACCGCCTGGCTACGTGGGTTTTGAGCAAGGCGGCTTAATGACGGAAGCGATTACTAAACAACCTTATTGTGTATTGCTGCTGGACGAAATTGAAAAAGCGCACCCTGATATTTTCAATATTTTGCTGCAAGTGATGGATCACGGTACGCTCACTGATAATAACGGTCGCAAAGCTGACTTCAGAAACGTCACCATTATTATGACCACCAATGCAGGCGCGGAAAACTTGAATAAATCGAGCATTGGGTTTACCAATGCCAAAGAAGCTGGTGATGAAGCGGCTGATATTAAACGCTTATTTTCGCCAGAGTTTCGCAACCGTTTAGATGCAACGGTGTCTTTTGCTTCGCTGTCGCAAGATATTATTATCCGTGTGGTGGATAAATTCTTAATGCAGTTAGAAGACCAATTGCACGAGAAAAAAGTAGAAGTCACCTTTAGCGACGCGCTTAAAAATTACTTAGGTAAAAAAGGTTTCGACCCGCTGATGGGCGCGCGGCCTATGGCACGATTGATTCAAGATACCATTAGAAAAGCATTGGCAGATGAATTATTATTTGGCAAACTGGCCAACGGCGGTGCAGTGCATGTGGATATTGATGACAAAGACCAAGTAATACTAGAGTTTGAACACAAATCTGAGCAAAAGCCAACATCGCTAGCTACTGCATAAAACTTGCTTAGCTGCCTATTGCTGCATATTGGTAAACCGATATTGCAATAGGTCGTTAAGCAGTCTTCTTTATTGTGTAGGTAAAATATGATGGAAAAATTTCTCGCTGTATTGGCCTTATTTGTTTCATTTTATGCCACAGCCGAAGCACCAAACAATACCAAGCAAGAAATTAGCTATTTATTTACGCATTTAAAAAACTCGGGCTGTGAGTTCAACCGAAATGGCAGCTGGTATCAGGCAGATGCAGCGGTTAATCACCTCAACAAAAAATACGAATACCTATTGGGTAAAGGCTACATTAGCACTACGGAAGACTTTATTGCGCGCGCTGCCACAGAAAGCAGCATGAGCCACAAAGCTTATGTTGTGAAATGCGACGGTGCCGAAACAAAAAGTGCCAAGTGGTTTAAACAGGCACTGACAACTTTTAGAAACGAAGCAAAGTACAGAGCTAACGCCGCATCAACCAAAACACCGTAAATGCGCCCTATTACTTAGTCTGTATACGGCGCCTGTTTTTGCATGATGCTTTTAAATAAATCAGATTCAAGCCAAGCATTTAGCCAATTACGCAATTTAGCATAATCACTTTGCGCAAACCAAGTCGCATCTACCGCTGCAAATTGGCGAATAAATGGGAAGATTGCAATATCTGCCATGCTGTATTGTTCACCTAATAAGTAACTATTTTGCAGCAATAAATTTTCTAGCTTCTGTAAAAAAACTTCGCCTTGCTGGCGATATGTAAGCTGCGAGTTTGCTGGGTAACGTTCAGGATATTTGTAAGCATCCAAAGTTAGTTTAAACTGCGTATCATTCTCTACAATTAATGCCCTGCAGGCCGCATGGATACTAGCTGCTAGGGCTTGCTCTTTTAACGCAAATAGCATAATTTCCATGCTTTCTTCAAATACTTTTCCATCTGGCAACACCAATACTGGCACGGTGCCTTTAGGCGAAACTTGCAGCATGTGCGGCGGCTTTTCGCGCAGTGAAATCTCACGGATTTCTACATTAATATTAGCTAGTTTTAACGCCATCCGCGCACGCATAGCATACGGGCAACGACGGTAGCTATACAAAATTGGCATTTTAGACTTCGTCATCATACTGTGTTGCAAATCTAAAAAATCTTCCTCGTATATAAAACATATAAGTTGTCAGCTTTTTTGCGTTTGCGCCTTGTCTGATTTAGAACGCTAAAGGCCAAGGCAGCTTATCAATCATTAACCAAGCGCTTTACAAATATCATGCACCAGCGCTGGCCCTTGATAAATCAGCCCACTATACACTTGCACAAGACTAGCGCCCGCATCAATTTTTTCTTGCGCATCGGCACCGCTTAAAATGCCGCCCACCCCAATAATTGGCAGTGAATTTTGTAATTGCTTGGATAATTGTTGAATGATCAAGGTTGATTGGTTGCGCACGGGCGCGCCCGACAAGCCGCCTGCCTCAGCACCGTTTTTCATGCCTTTTACTGGCTCGCGCGCCAATGTAGTGTTGGTTGCAATCACGCCATCTATCTGATGTCGCATCAATAAATTGGCAATTTCAATCACTTGCTTTTCGTCTAAATCTGGCGCAATTTTTAGCGTCATTGGCACGTATTTTCCGTATTTATCTGCCAATTTTTTTTGCTCTAGTTTTAAATTGCCAAGCAAGCTAGATAAAGCATCTGCCGCTTGTAAATCGCGCAAATTTTTGGTGTTGGGCGATGAAATATTCACCGTAATATAGCTGGCATGCGCGTATACTTTTTGCATGCAAACAATGTAATCACCCACCGCTTTTTCATTTGGTGTATCAAAATTTTTGCCGATGTTAATGCCCAAAACGCCATGATACTTTGCCGCTTTTACATTTGTGACTAAGTTATCTACACCTAAATTATTAAAACCAAAACGATTAATAACACCCTCTGCCTCTACCACGCGAAACAAACGCGGCTTGGCATTGCCAGGCTGCGGGCGCGGCGTTACCGTACCTATCTCAATAAAGCCAAACCCTAGTGCCGCCATGCCGTCAATCACAGCGCCATTTTTATCTAGCCCCGCCGCCAAGCCTACAGCATTGGGAAAAGTTAAGCCCATCACGGTGCGCGGCGAGCAAACTGGCGCGTTTGGATACAAACTTAAAACGCCACATTTTTCAGCATACTTTAAAGTTTTAAGGGTAAGGTCATGTGCCAATTCTGCATCTAATTGAAACAGCAGCGGTTTTGCGAGTTGATAAATATTCATAGCATTATTTTATACGAGATGCGCCATTACAAAAATCCTTCCGAGCTGGCCTAAGCATTCTTTTGCTCTACCCGATATTTATAGCCGCATGCGCGGCATTTAAACAATCGACCCGCTATCGCTTTTGACAAAGGCTGCGCGCCGCAACGTGGGCAGCATATGTCATCACCTGCCTGCGCTA
>JANOYU010000109.1:0-4702 GCA_031429035.1 Methylophilaceae bacterium | reverse complement strand
AATCATTATCACCATATTTATTGCGTTGTGGCTTAGCCGTGTATTAGAAAATAAACTCATGCGCGCCCAGCAAGTAAATGTGAATTTACGCGTAGTGCTGGGAAAAATTATTCGTATCGTCCTATTATTTGTGGCTACTTTAGTAGCGCTATCTACAGTAGGTTTAGATATCACTTTGCTATCGGTATTTGGCGGCGCGCTTGGCGTAGGCTTGGGCTTTGGTATGCAGCGCATTGCCAGTAATTATGTCAGCGGATTTATTATTTTGCTGGATAAATCGATGCAAATCGGCGATGTTATTGCTGTCGATAAGCACTACGGGGTAGTGCAAGATATGCGCTCGCGTTATATGGTGTTATCTAAATTAGATGGCACGCATGTCATTATTCCGAATGAATCATTGATAACGACAGCGGTGATTAATCATTCACTGACAGAGCATAAAGGCCGCGTGCAGATAGAACTGACGATTAATGTGAATAGTCCTCTCGAATTAGCTTTGCAACTAATGCAAGATATAGCAAAGCAACATGAACGCGTATTAGATACTCCTACTCCAGCTGCGCGTATTAAAGGATTTGGCGATAATATTGTAGAGCTTACGCTAACGGTGTGGATTGCAGACCCTGAAAATGGCGCACTGGGCCTGCAATCGGAGCTATTTATGGCAATATGGAAGGCATTTCAAAGTAATAAAATTGCTTTTGCAAAAGCTGAACCTAAGCTAGATTAAAAGTAGCTAGATTAAAAGTAGCTAGATTAAGCAGCTAGATTAGTGACAACAAAAAAGCCAGCTAACAGCTGGCTTTTTATTAGCAAATTAATGTTACTTTAGTTTTGTTTCTTTATAAATCACGTGTTTACGCACCACAGGATCAAATTTTTTGATTTCCATTTTTTCTGGCATGGTACGTTTGTTTTTAGTGGTGGTATAAAAGTGACCTGTACCAGCACTTGATTCTAATTTAATTTTTTCACGCATAATATTCTACCTTAGATTTCTTGGGTTAAATTTGCTGGCTTTAGATTTTTTGGCCAGCTGCGCGCATACCTGCAAGCACAGCATCAATACCATTTTTGTCAATTGTACGCAGCGCATTATTGGTAATGCGCATACTTACCCAACGATTTTCAGATTCCACCCAAAATTTACGGTTTTGTAAATTAGGTAAAAAACGACGTCTTGTTTTGTTTTGTGCGTGAGAAACATTGTTGCCCACCATTGGCTTTTTGCCAGCTACCATACATACACGTGCCATAACAACTCCAATGTCTTGCTTTTTACGAAAGACCACGATTATAGTATGAAACCATACGATGTATCAACCTAAATATAAGGTTTTATATAACATTCCGCGCTGTTATGGGTATGTTTGGTTTATGTTTTACTGATTCGATTTATTGCATGTTTAATGCTTTCCTGTGCTACCAAATCCCCCATCACCGCGCTCGCTCACTGTAAATTCATCCACCACATGAAAAGCCGCCTGCACTACAGGCACAATCACTAATTGTGCAATGCGTTCCATCGGGTTGAGAATAAACGCTTCTTTACTGCGATTCCAGCAGCTTACCAATAATTGGCCTTGATAATCTGAATCGATTAAACCCACCAAATTACCCAGCACAATGCCGTGCTTATGGCCAAGGCCTGATCGCGGCAAAATCAGCGCAGCATAATATGGGTTGTCTAAATGAATCGCCATACCTGTGGGAATCATTACCGTTTCGTTAGGCGCAATGGTTTGCGTATGCTCGGTGCAAGCGCGCAAATCTAATCCAGCAGAGCCGATGGTAGCGTAGGCTGGCATCATGTGGTGTAAACGTGCGTCTAAAATTTTAATATCAACATCTATCATGGTGCAACCTTAATCTTCTAAATAATTATTTTAAGCGAAATTGTTTAAAATAATGTGAAAATACCATCAAATTAACAGCAAATTATTTCGATGCTCTGTACCAGTTGTTGGCATCACCATTCTCGCTAAGTGCAAAGCACCAAGTTGAATGCGAAAGCCGCATGGATATTGGCTTGCGGGTTGATTAAAAAAGTGCATTAATTCTCTCTCGTACTATTTCAACATGTTTGCAATATGTTGCAAAATGGCGTGCGCAACCACTTTTTTGTCGGCAGTTGCTAACGCGTACGTGCCAGTATCATCAATTAATGTGACGCTATTTTCATCACTTCCCATGGCAGTTTTTACATCGTTGGCAACAATTAAAGGTAGTTTTTTAGCCAGCCGTTTTGCGCTGGCGTATTCCAATAAATTTTCAGTTTCTGCCGCAAAACCAACGCAAAAAGGCGCGTTTGGCAGGCTAGCCACGTCTTTTAAAATATCGTTTGTAGGCGCAAGTTGAATATTAAGCGAGGCCTCACTTTTTTTGATTTTTTGAGTGCTTGGTTTTTCTGGCGTGTAATCTGCAACTGCCGCAACACCAATAAAAATATCCTGATTTTCAACATGACTTATAACCGCTTGATACATGCTTTCGGCAGATAGGCTACAGACCGCATGGATATTGGCTCCTAGGGCAGCTATTTCTGAACGCGCAAAATCAACCTTGCCATAAACCAATGTCACATCCGCACCCATATCCGCCGCCGCTTGCGCCAAAGCAAATCCCATTTTGCCACTGCTTAAATTGGTTATGGCACGCACTGGGTCTATCATCTCTAGCGTTGCCCCAGCGGTAATTAAGATGCGCTTGCCCGCCAATAGTTTTGGCGTAAAAAACGCGTTAATACCAGCCAATAACTCTTCAGCTTCTAGCATGCGGCCTAGGCCAACTTCGCCACAAGCTTGGTCGCCAATGCCAGGACCAAGCACGGTAATGTTGTCGGCGACTAACTGCGCAAAATTACGTAGCGTGGCGGGGTTTTCCCACATTTGTTTATTCATGGCAGGTGCAACTAGTAGCGGGCAATCTCTAGCTAAACATAATGTTGACAATAAATCATCTGCACGGCCATGCAGCAATTTGGCCACAAATTCAGCGGTGGCTGGTGCGATGATAATCGCATCGGCATCGCGACTTAGTTCAATATGCGGCATGCCGTTATCAATGCTGCTGTCCCACATGCCAACAAATACGGGCTTTCCAGACAAGGCTTGCATGGTGACGGGTGTGATAAATTGTGTGGCCGATTCGGTCATCACCACCTGCACATCATAATTGGCTTTAATTAATAAGCGCACTAATTCGGCCGCTTTATAGGCAGCGATGCCGCCAGTTATGCCTAATACAAGTTTACGTGATGCTATTTTATTAATTGTTTTTACCATCATAATATTTTATATGAAAGGTTAGTGATCTGTGCGACAAATACTGAATGCTGATAATATTCACTGAAAATTGAAGCGGTATATTTATATGAGAAAAGCATGTTTAAAAAATTAAGAATTTTTATGTTATTGATTATTTTAGCGACAGTTATTCAACAAACTTTTCTCGATAAGGCTGATTTAGATTGGAAAGATAATTTTTATGTGGCAGTTTATCCAATTAATGCCGATGGCAGCGCCGAAGTGGGCACTTACATTAAAACGTTAACCCGTGATGATTTTGAGCCGATGGCAGAATATTTTACCGAAGAGGGCGCTCGCTATCAATTAGGCTTGCGCCGTCCTGTAGAAGTGCAATTGGGTGATATTGTCACAACAGTGCCGCCTGCGCCGCCAGAAGATGGCAACATATTTAGCACTATTATTTGGAGCTTAAAATTTAGGCTATTTGCGTTTAACAACAGCCCAAAGGTAAACGTAAAGCCTGATATTAAGCTTTATTTGTTGTATCACAACCCTGCCACCAGCAACGCCCTTAGCCATTCTACCGCGCTAAATAAAGGCCGCATCGGCCGCGTCAATTTGTTTGGCGATAAAAGTTACAAGAATCAAAACTTGGTGATTTTGGCGCACGAACTATTGCACACGTTAACTGCAACAGATAAGTATGATTTAGCCACCGCGCTGCCATCTTATCCAGAAGGTTATGCAGAACCTAATAAACAACCGCGCTACCCGCAAGATTTTGCCGAGCTGATGGGCGGCAGAGTTGCTGTGAGTGAAAGCAAAGCCGACATTCCCAAAAGTTTGATGCACACACTAATTGGTGAAAAGACTGCACGCGAAATTGGCTGGCTCAAGTGACAATGTAACATTGAACTAGATTCACAATTTTTTTGAATTTAACAAGATTGCGGGTCTAGCCCGCAATGACAATTCATTATAGGAAAAGTAAAAATGGCAATCACTGACTGGCCAGCGGCTGAAAGACCTAGAGAAAAACTGCTTGAAAATGGCGCACAGGCATTATCTGATGCCGAGTTACTAGCGATTTTTTTGCGCGTGGGTGTGGTTGGCAAAAGCGCAGTCGATTTAGCTAGAGACTTATTGACAAAGTTTGGCAGCTTAAACGGTATTTTTGCAGCCACAGAAAATGCGCTAAGCCAAGTGCATGGCATAGGCAGCAGCAAATACGTGCAGTTGCAGGCCATTTTTGAAATGAGTCGTCGTGCGTTAAGCGAGCAATTACAAAGCCGCGATGTGCTAAATTCACCGCAAGCGGTGCGCGATTACTTGGTATTAAGGCTAGGTAACCTGACAAAAGAAGTATTTCTGGTGCTATTTTTAGATACGCAAAATCGCTTAATTGTCAGTGAAGAAATGTTTAGTGGCAGTCTAAAAGAAACCAGTGTTTA
>JANOYU010000108.1:0-39494 GCA_031429035.1 Methylophilaceae bacterium | reverse complement strand
CAAGGGTGCCACTGGCCCGCATACCGCCATTATTGAAATTGCTGGTGTGATAGAGGCGGGTGGCGATGTGAATGCAGATTCTGTCATTAGCAGCCTGCACGAGGCCTACGATAACGCCAACACCAAAGGCATTATTTTGCGTTTTAATACACCAGGCGGCAGCCCAGTGCAATCGGGCATTATCAATGATGAAATTGTGCGCCAAAAGAAACTGCACCCAAAAATACCGGTGTATGGCGTGGTGGAAGATATTTGCGCTTCAGGTGGCTATTATATCGCTGCTGCTACCGATAAAATTTATGTGGATAAAGGCAGTATTGTTGGCTCAATCGGTGTGTTGATGGATGGCTACGGTTTTACCGAAGTGATGAAAAAAGTCGGTGTAGAGCGCCGCTTATTAACCGCTGGCGAAAATAAAGCCATGCTGGATCCATTTTCACCCGTTAACGAAAAACACAAAGCCATGGCGCAAACCATGCTGAACGAAATTCACGAACAATTCAAAACGGTAGTGAGAAATGGTAGGGGTAACCGCTTAAAAGAAACGCCAGAAGTATTTAGTGGTTTATTTTGGAGCGGCGAGCAAAGCATTAAACTAGGCCTTGCCGATGCTTTAGGCAGTGCGGATTACGTGGCGCGCGAAGTGATTAAACAAGAAGAAATTGTCGATTACACTTACCAAGAAACGGTGGTAGACCGCTTTGCTAAACGCTTTGGTGCCAGCATGGCGAAAGCGATTGGCATTGATGCACTGACAAAAGGCTTGCAGTTAAGGTAGCGACTTAACCCTCCGTCATTCCCGCGAAAGTGGGAATCTATTTTGATTTTATGTTTAATGGTGTGCAAGAAAAACATTTGCACACCCTACGCTAGCTGTGTATTTTTTATTTCTTATTATCTTGAAATGAATCTGACTTCTCAACAGCACTCAAACAGTCCTCGCCGCTTCCCATCTGCCGCTCAAGCCGAAGGCGCGGCAAGGGGATTTAAAATCAAAACCATTTCAGCACCATCATTCAGAGCGCAGCGAAGCGAGCGTAGGGTGTGCAAAACGGTTTTATTTGCACACCAAACAGTCATAAAAACACGGTGAGCAAACTACGTTTGCACCACCCTACAAAAAACTATTTCAGCATTTTGGTGTGATTAATCAAACCATTGGTCGAGCTATCGTAGTTGCTCACCACCTCATCGCTAGTCAGCTGCGGCAAAATTTGTTGCGCGATTTGTTTGCCGTATTCCACACCCCATTGGTCGTAGCTATTAATATCCCACATCATCCCTTGCACAAAAATTTTGTGCTCGTACAGCGCAATAAGCTTGCCGAGGGTGTTTGGCGTGAGTTTATCGAACAGAATTGATGTGGTGGGGCGGTTGCCTTCAAACACTTTGTGCGGTAATAAATTTTCCAGTGCTTCACCTGTTAAGCCTTGTTTTTCAAGTTCTGCACGCGCTTCAGCTTTGGTTTTGCCTAGCATTAACGATTGCGTTTGCGCCAAGAAATTAGCCAGCAAAATTTTGTGGTGCGCATAGCCGTGCTTGCCAATGGCATAATGGCTGTGCACTGGCATTAAGAAATCAGCTGGTACAATTTGCGTGCCTTGGTGAATCATTTGGTAAAACGCATGCTGGCCATTAGTACCAGCTTCACCCCAAATAACAGGGCCTGTTTTATACTGTACGCGGCTGCCATCGCGGCAAATAAATTTACCATTGCTTTCCATATCGGCCTGTTGCAAATAGGCTGGGAAGCGCGCCATGCCTTGATCATAGGGCAGTATGGCATGTGTATCCACATGAAAAAAGTTATTATACCAAATGCCTATTAGCGCCAAAATCACCGGCATGTTTTGTTCAAGTGGTGCGGTTTTAAAATGGTTATCCATTTCATGTGCGCCATCTAGCAAAGCCTCAAAATTATCCATACCCACATATAAGGCAATCGATAAACCAATGGCAGACCACAGCGAATAACGACCGCCGACCCAATCCCAAAACGCGAACATGTTGGCGGTATCAATGCCAAAATCGGCCACTGCTTTTGCGTTGGTAGAAAGCGCGACAAAATGCTTGGCAACATGGATGTTATCTTTTGCGCTTTCTAAAAACCAAGTACGTGCGCTTAGCGCATTGGTCATGGTTTCTTGCGTGGTAAAGGTTTTGCTGGCCACAATAAATAGCGTGGTTTCAGGCTTACATTTTTCTAGCGCGCGCATTAAATGCGCACCGTCAATATTCGATACAAAATGGATGTTTAAACCTGCTTGGGCATATGGTTTAAGTGCATCGCACACCATAACAGGGCCCAAATCAGAGCCACCAATGCCAATATTCACGATGTCTGTAATGCGTTTGCCAGTGTAACCAAGCCATTTGCCGCTGCGCACTTGCTCGCTGAAGTTGCGCATTTGCGCCAACACTGCATTTATGTCTGGCATCACATCTTTACCATCCACCAGTACTGGCGTATTGGCGCGGTTGCGTAGTGCGGTATGAAGAACCGCGCGGTTTTCAGTGATATTAATTTTTTCACCCGCAAACATTTTATCGCGCCATTGCTCAATATTGGCTTCGCGCGCCATTTGCAGCAGCAGCGGCAGCGTTTCGTCGGTAATGCGATGTTTGGAGTAATCAAACAGAATATCGGCAAATTTAATGCTAAATTTATCGAAGCGTTTTGGGTCTGCTGCAAATAAATCGCGCATATGCAAAGGTAGCACGGTTTTTTGGTGTGCACATAGTTTTTGCCAAGAGGGGAATTGCGTCAAAGTAGTCATTAGTTAATTAGTCAATTTATTTTTTTGATATTTATTATTAAAAACAATATCTTATTTTAGTTATTTAAAGTAATTTAAAGCTTAATAATGATACCAGCCAGCGGTGGCAGCGTTATCAATAGCGATTGGTTAAAGTTCATCCACGCAACATTTTCGGTTTGCAATCCTGCACCATTACCTTGGTTGCTGCCGCCATAATAAGCAGAATCACTATTAAACACTTCACCATATTGCCCTGCTTGCGGCACACCAATGCGGTAATTTTGGCGCAACACAGGCGTAAAATTCAACACTATTATAGCAAAAGAATCGTCTAGCCCGCGTCTAATGTAGCTAACAATGGATTGGTCTGAATCATGGCAATCTATCCAGTTAAAGCCCTGCACATCAAAATCTAGCGTGTGCAAGCAATTTAGCCCGCTGTAAAGGTGGTTTAAATCGCGCGTGGCACGCTGTATGCCAAGATGCGCGTCATGTTCAAGCAAGTGCCAATCTAAGCTGCGATTCACGTTCCACTCAAGCCCTTGCGCAATTTCGTTGCCCATAAAATTAAGCTTTTTGCCCGGGCTGGTCATTTGCATGGTCATTAGTAGGCGTAAATTGGCAAACTTTTGCCATGCATCACCAGGCATTTTGCCTAACATCGAGCCTTTACCATGCACTACTTCATCGTGCGAAAACGGTAACACAAAGTTTTCACTGTAAGCATACAACTGGCCAAAGGTGAGCTTGTCGTGATGATATTTGCGGTGCACTGGGTCTTGCTCGATGTAAGCTAAATTATCGTTCATCCAACCCATGTTCCACTTCATGCTAAAGCCCAATCCGCCCAAATGCACAGGCCGCGATACGGCTGGCCAAGCGGTAGATTCCTCAGCAATGGTTAGCGCCCCTGGAAAATCTTGATGGACGACTGAATTTAATTGTTTTAAAAAATCAATTGCTTCTAAATTCTCACGGCCACCGTATTTGTTTGGAATCCACTCACCATGTTTGCGTGAATAATCCAAATACAGCATCGACGCTACTGCATCTACGCGCAAACCATCGATATGAAACTCGCTCATCCAAAAATAAGCGCTAGAGATTAAAAAATTACGTACCTCGTTGCGGCCGTAGTTGAATATTAGTGTGCCCCAATCTTGGTGCTCACCAATACGTGGGTCTTCATGCTCGTACAACGCGGTACCGTCAAAGCGCGCCAGCGCCCAATCATCTTTAGGAAAATGCCCCGGTACCCAATCTAAAATCACGCCAATATTGGCTTGGTGGCAAGTATCGATTAAAAATTTCAAATCATCGGGCGAGCCAAATCGATTGGTCACACCAAAATAGCCAGTGGTTTGATAGCCCCACGATTCATTCAGTGGATGCTCGGTAATCGGCAACAACTCAATGTGCGTATAGCCCATATCCACCAAATAAGGCACCAGTTCTGCCGTTAAATCGCGATAACTAAATAGTTGGTTGCCATTTTTACGCCGCCAGCTGCCTACATGCAGCTCGTAGCAATTAAATGGCGCATGCAACCAATCATTGCTGGCACGCGTTTTTAGCCAGCTAGCATCTTGCCATTGGTGTTGGCTAGGCGCAGAAATTTTGGCGGCTGTGCCAGGGCGCAATTCAAACTCGCGTGCAAATGGGTCTGTTTTGGTGAGAATGGCGTGGCTGTGGCGATTGCGGATTTCAAATTTATATAGTGTAGCGGCGTTTAAGTGCGGAATAAACAGCTCCCATACGCCCGTACTGCCGCGCACGCGCATTGGGTTAATGCGGCCATCCCACTGGTTAAAGTTGCCCACTACACTCACGCGCTCGGCATTGGGCGCCCACACAGCAAAGCGAGTGCCTGCAACGCCTTGGTGCGTCACCATATGCGCGCCAAAGGTGTTGTAAGCTTGGTTTAAATTGCCTTCGCCAAATAAATGTAGCTCGTCATGGCTTAAAATAGGGGTAAAGCTATAAGTATCGGCCACTTCTTGTATTTGGCCATGGCTGCTAATTTTTAGTAGACAAGGCACACTTGCAGCGGCTTTTGCAGCTAGCTTACCACGCCATTCGTACAGGCCAGCACCATCCACTTTTTCACAATCAGCCCATTTTGTGCCAACTTTAAGTTGAACAGTTTCGGCATAAGGCAAAAAAGCACGGAATACATATTGGCCAGCTTCTTTATGTAAGCCCAAATAGGCAAAAGCATCATGATGTTTGGCATCCAAAATTAAGCGCAAGTCATTTTTTTGCGCAATTTTCGCAAGCTTATTTTGATCTTTCGAGAAGTCTTTTTCGAGGTTATTTATAGTTACTTTAGCCACAGTTAAATTTCAGTAAATTTAGTTAGATGCAATAGATTATAACGCGATAATCGGCATATAATATGACCAATGTGAGCATTTGTGATTATATTAATGGCTTACATGAGTCATTTTAAAGTCATATAAATGCTTAATAATAAAATTAAGGAGAGCAATCTATGGCGCAAGATGTAAATTCAACCCGCTTTATTAGTAACCTCACAAAAAATTCTATTGCGCTAATTTTAGCGGGCGGCCGTGGTAGCCGCTTGCAAGATTTAACTAGTCATCGGGCCAAGCCAGCAGTGCCATTTGGTGGCAAGTTTCGCATTATCGATTTTCCGCTTTCTAACTGCATTAATTCGGGCATACGACGTGTCGGCGTAGTCACGCAATACAAATCGCACAGCTTAATGCGCCATATTCAACGTGGATGGGGCTTTTTACGCGGTGAGTTTAACGAGTATGTCGATTTGCTGCCAGCATCACAGCAACGCGATACCGAAGAATGGTACAAAGGCACTGCCGATGCGGTTTTTCAAAATTTAGATATTTTGCGCTCTAGCCAAGCGGAATATGTAGTAATTTTGGCAGGCGATCATATTTATAAAATGGATTATGGCCAAATGTTGGCCTGCCATGTACGCAATAATGCCGACATGACGGTAGCTTGCATTAATGTGCCGCTGGAAGAAGCCAAAGGCTTTGGCGTAATGGCGGTAGATACTGAGGATAGAATTGTAGAATTTGCCGAAAAACCTGCCAAGCCAAAACATATGCCAGGTGATGAAACGCAAGCGCTGGCCAGCATGGGGATTTATGTATTTAATGCGGGCTTTTTGTATGATCAACTGATACGCGATGCTGAAGACAAAAGCTCTAGCCATGATTTTGGTGGCGATATGATTCCTTACTTAATTTCGCGTGCGCGCGTGTATGCGCATCGTTTTCACGAGAGTTGTGTTGGTGCCAGAAACAATATGCATTATTGGCGCGATGTGGGTACTGTAGATGCTTATTGGCAAGCCAATATGGAGCTAACACGGGTGATTCCAGAGTTGAATATGTATGATAATTTATGGCCAATTTGGACTTACCAAGAACAATTGCCGCCCGCGAAGTTTGTGTTTAACGATAAAGATAGGATGGGTAAGGCCACCGATTCACTGGTGTCTGGCGGCTGTTTAATTAGTGGTTCGTGTGTGACTAGCTCGGTTTTGTTTTCTAATGTGCGCGTGCACAGCTATTGTGAGATTGAAGGCGCAGTGATTTTGCCAAACGTAGTGGTAAACCGCCATGCCAAGCTTAAAAACGTGGTGATAGATAAAGGCGTGCATGTGCCAGAAGGTATTGAAATTGGCTTTGACCCAGTGGCCGATAAAAAGCGCTTTCATGTGTCAGATAAAGGCACTGTGTTGGTTACCCGTGAAATGCTTGGTCAGTTTCGCCCAGTGACTTACGGCGGCAGCAAATAGGCTACCTGCTTTTAAAGTCAACAACGGCAATAGTTGCCATACTCAAAACACCTAAAGAAAAAGACGTTAAATTCAAAAGTCGTTAAATTTAAGAATAATATTAAATGCCACAATTACAAGCTCAGTCACAATCTAAACTTTTAGTCAATATCTATTGGCATATGCATCAGCCCGATTATCGCGATTTGATCACGGGTGAGTACATTTTACCTTGGACCTATTTACACGCCATAAAAGATTATTCTGATATGGCACATCACTTAGAAGCCAATGTTAAAGCGCGTGTCACGTTTAATTTTGTGCCAATTTTACTCGACCAGCTAGAAGATTATGTGCTGCAATTCGATATAGGCGTGATTAAAGACCCACTATTGCAAATATTGGGTGCCGATAGTTTAGAAGGTCTTTCACCTGATTGTTGTGAGTTGATTATAGAAAGCTGTTTTAAAAGCCATCACGAAAAAATGTTATCACCTTATGTTGCCTATCAACGTTTATACAATATGTATTTAGTGGCAAGCCAAGCCAATGATGACATGAATTTGCAATATTTCTCGGCGCAGTATAAGGCCGATTTGCTAGTGTGGTATCACTTGGCATGGATGGGCGAGAGCATTAAACGCGGCAATAGATTAGTGCAATCGCTGATTTCTAAAGGTAGTCACTTTAATGTAAAAGATCGCCAAGCGCTGTTTAAATTGGTGGGTGAAATCATTCGCGATTTAATTCCGCGTTACAAAGCCCTGCAACAAAAAGGCCAAATCGAAATATCCAGCACGCCGCATCATCACCCCATTTTGCCGTTGTTGATCGATTTTAATAGCACGCTAGACGCCATGCCTGGCGCAGCTTTGCCGCACGCAGCAGTGTACGCAGGCGGCGAGGCACGCGCGATTAGCCATGTGCAGCAAGCGCTAGTGTCGCATGCTCGCCGCTTTGGTGAAAAGCCAGCTGGCATGTGGCCTGCAGAAGGCGCTGTGTCTAAAGATGCGCTGCTGCTGCTAGCCAAGCAGGGCGTAAAATGGGCGGCATCGGGCGAGACAGTGCTTACTAATAGTTTGCATAAATCTAACCCAACTAAAACCTTGATTTCTCATCACGATTACTTGTACAAACCTTACAAAATAAGTGATGCTAGCAATGAAATTGTGTGCTTTTTTAGAGATGATAGGCTGTCAGATAAAATTGGTTTTGAATACGCCAAAATGCATAGCACCGATGCAGTAAATGATTTTATTCGCGATTTGGAACAGGTACAAACAAGTTTTCAAAAAACCGAGAACCCCGTCGTTAGCGTGATATTAGATGGTGAAAACGCTTGGGAATATTACCCATACAATGGCTATTATTTCTTAAGTGAGCTGTATCAAGCCTTAGCAAATCACCCCAGTATCGAGATGGTGACACAATCGGAGGTGCTGCAAGCCATTGAAGAACCAAGCAAAAGCCCGTATAAAGTGTTTTGTGGCAATTTGCCTGAGATAGCCGCAGGCAGCTGGGTCTATGGCACTTTTAGCACTTGGATAGGCAGCAAAGATAAAAATCGTGGCTGGGATTTATTGTGCGAAGCTAAACTGGCCTTTGATGAAGTGATGCAATCTGCTGTTTTAAACGCCGAAGACATAAAACGCTGTGAAAATCAGCTGGCCGTATGTGAAGGCTCCGATTGGTTTTGGTGGCTGGGCGATTACAATTCTGCCAGCAGTATTAGTAGCTTTGATATGTTATATCGACGCAATTTAAGCAATTTATATGTGCAACTTAAACTAGCAGTGCCTGCTAATTTGGCGCTGCCAATTAATGCTGATGTGCAACAAGCAGGCAGCGCTGCCGCTAACGCTGGCACCATGAAACGTGGTAAAGATAGTTAAATGGCGCTTAAAACTACAGCCATGATTCAACCAAACCGCATCAAACGCAGCGCAGGCGTGTTACTGCATATTAGCTCTTTACCTAGTGGCAATTTTCGTGATGCTAACCAATTTATCGATTTTTTAAGCGACATTGGCGCAGCTATTTGGCAAACTTTACCACTGAATATGCCGCACGATGATGGCTCGCCTTATCAATGTTTAAGCGCACATGCGGGCAACCCAGCATTGATAAGCTTGGCAAAATTAGTCGAGCTGCGCTGGATAGTGACAGATGAAACCGAGCTTGGCACTATGCAGGCGTTGGCAATTGCCTACAATCGTTTTTATAAACAACTGGCTGATCAATCGGAATTTACCAAATTTTGCCGCAAACATGCGCATTGGCTAAACGATTTTGCCTTATTTTATGCGTTGCGCAATCATTTTAATCACACAAGTTGGAACACATGGCCAGACGCTTATAAAAACCGCGATAAAAAATCGTTAAAGCAGTTTACAGCTAATTTTAGTGATGAAATTGCACTCATTAAATTTACCCAATTTGTATTTTTTAAACAGTGGCATGATATAAAACAATACGCCCATTTAAAAAAAGTAAAGCTATTTGGCGATATCCCTATTTTTGTTGCCTACGATAGTGCCGATGTGTGGGCGCATCGACATTTATTTAAGCTGACCAAAAAAGGCACAATGAAAGTAGTGGCGGGTGTGCCACCTGATTATTTTTCGGCAACTGGTCAGCGTTGGGGCAACCCGCATTATCACTGGCGCAATATGCGAAAAGATGGTTTCGCTTGGTGGTTGCAACGCATGGCGACACAAAAGCAAATGTTTGACATGGTGCGTATTGACCATTTTCGTGGCTTAGAATCGGCTTGGGAAATACCCGAGCATGCAGAGACTGCCGTAGAAGGCGCATGGGTATTGGCTCCTGGCGATGCTCTTTTAAAAGCCATTAAAATTAAGTTCCCACGTTTGCAATTAATAGCCGAAGATTTAGGTGTAATTACGTCACAAGTAGATGCCCTGCGCCACAAATATGCGCTGCCTGGCATGAAGATTTTGCAGTTTGCTTTTGGTGGCGATGACACTAACCCCTATTTGCCGCATAATATCGATGAAAATAGCGTGGTTTACACAGGCACGCACGATAACGATACCACGCTGGGATGGGCGTTGCAATTGGATGAAGACAGCAAAAACCATGTAGCCAGAGTGCTAAGTGAAGCCCATATGCATAGTGAAACCCATATGCATAGTGAAACCCTTATGCATAGTGAAACCCAGGTGATTGGTGAGATTGATGCAGACATGCCGCAAGCGTTAATCGCCTTGGCACTTAACAGCAAAGCCTGTACTGCGATTATTCCTATGCAAGATATTTTAGGCTTAGACGGTGCGCACCGCATGAATACACCTGGCACAGTAGTTGGAAACTGGCAATGGCAGTTTCAGTGGTCACAACTTTCACAAAATCATGTTCAATCGATTCAGCACGCAATAACATTATCTCAGCGTTAAAATATCACAATGTTAAATTAGTTAAGGAATAGCACATGCTGGCGTTAGGTATCGATGTAGGCGGCACTAATATTCGCTTTGGCGTGTTTGACGGCAGTCAGATGGTAGATAGCATGCACCTAGAAGCCAATTTAAGTCATCATTGCCAAGCCATTTCTAACGAGAGCGCTGCGTTAGAAGTGGTACGTATTTTATCGGGCGAAATCGTCAATATCATCGATAAACACCATGATATTACTGCCGTTGGCATTGGCTTTCCTGGCTTTATTCACCCTTTAAGCAAAAAAGTGATTCAATCACCCAATTTACCTGGCCTCAGTTATTTTGATTTACGTGGCGAATTAGCCAGCATCTTAGATCTGCCTGTTAGCATCGAAAATGATGCCAATGCTGCGGCCTATGGCGAATATTATTTGTTAGAAGATAGCACAGAAAGCTTAATTTACTTAGGCCTAGGCACAGGTGTTGGTAGTGGGTTTGTGCTAAATGGCAAGCCATACACTGGCCAACACGGTGTGGCGATGGAAGTAGGGCACATGATAGTAGAGCCAGACGGCAGGCCATGCGGCTGCGGCAACAAAGGCTGTATGGAGCAATATGCATCGGCTTCTGGCGTGGCCATGAGTTACTTTAAAGCCAGCAAAAAACTGCTGACTGCGCATGAAATAGCAAATTTAGCCAACACTGGCGATAAATTTGCCATACAAAGTTATGTGCTGGCTGCGCGCGTTTTGGGTCAAAGTTTAGCCAATTTGCTTAAAGTGTTAGATGTGAAAAACGTAGTGATTGGCGGTGGCATGACAGGCGCATGGCCGCTGATGGAAAAAACGTTTAAAGCGCGCTTTGAAGCGGACTTGATACCCGCTTTGCGCGGTGATATTAAAATAAAAATTTCTACCGCAGAAGACACTGCGGGTATGCTTGGTGCGGCGATGTTAAGTGCAACGATGTAAAGTGTAGCGATGTAAAGTGCAGCGATGTAAAGTGCAGCGATGTTAGCAAAGCGGGATTGATTAATATCATCATAATAATAAGTATTTGAATGGCAAGCGTTTAAATAATCACTTTGTATGTTTATGACTATTTTTTAAGAAAAAGAGGATAAATATGATGGAGCGCGCACAGTTTGTAGAGCGAAACAACTGCATTAGCTGCGGTGGTGCAGATTTAACCGAACTTTCAACTGCTAGATTTGATGAAGGCGCAGTCAAACGCTTTATTGATGAAGACCCATGGGGCGAGCATCCTGCACCGTTTCTTGTTGATAAAGTTTGGTCTTATGTCAGATGTAGGCACTGTGATATGTCTTTTCATCGTTATATTTTAGATTCAGTTTGGAACGAACGGCGTTTTTCAAAATGGATGTCGCAAGAAGCTATACAGGCGTTTGAAAAAAACTATAAAACACCTGAAAACTTGATGAGAAAAGCAGCGAATCATACTAAACATGTACTGCAGATAGAAAAGTTAACGCGCAACATAAGAGGAAAAAATTCTGTGCGCATATTAGATTTTGGTTGCGGCTATGGTGAGTTTTTAGCGATGTGTGCGCTGTATGGATTTGAAGCTTTTGGTTTGGATAGATCGCATGCAAAGTTAAGCAATAATAGTTTCAATAATGTTTATGCTGAGATAGAAGATGTAGCAACACAAGCGCCATTTCATGCGCTAACACTTTTTGAAGTGCTCGAACATCTCGATGATCCTTACCCACTGTTGTTGAAATTGCGTGATTTATTAATGCCTGGCGGGCTGCTGGTTTTAGAGACGCCAAACTGTCACGGTGTAAGCCACATTGAGACGCGACAAGAATATCTTTTAATTCACCCGCTTGAGCATATCAATGGATTTACACCAAAAACCATGAAAGCGTTTGCCGAAAGATTAGGGTTTAAACAGATTCGCAAACCTATCTGCTTGGTAACTTGTGGCTCGGTTAAAACTGCAAAAGCGCTAACTAAAAGTGCGCTTGGTTTTGCATTAAAACCAAGCACTCAAATGTACTTTCGTAAACTTTAATGATGATTTAAATGTTGCTGCAAGGCCCATTCTACGTGCTCTAGCACTAATTCGCTGCTATCATTTTGGCGCAGTTTTAAGGCACTAATAACTTCGGGCGTGCTAGGCGCATTGCCCAAACCTACGGCAATATTGCGTAACCATTGCGTGTAGCCAATCCTGTAAATGGCGCTGCCCACCATTTTTTGATTGAACTCAACTTCGCTCCAGCCAAAACATTCCACTAGGCTGATGTCATCTAAGCCATTGCGCACGTTAAAATCGGGCTCTTGGGTAATTTCGGCAAATTTATTCCACGGACACACCAATTGGCAATCGTCGCAGCCATACACGCGGTTGCCAATGAGTGGCCTAAAAGCCAATGGTATTGTGCCTTGCAGCTCAATGGTTAAATAAGAAATACAGCGCCGTGCATCCACCTCGTAAGGTGCTGTAATGGCTTGGGTAGGGCATATATCGATGCAAGCGCTGCAACTGCCACAGTGATTGGTGGCTTTTTCGCCTATCGGCAACGGTAAGTTGGTATATATTTCACCCAAAAAAAACCATGAGCCATGCTCTTTATTTATTAGTAAGGTATGCTTGCCGCGCCAACCTAAGCCAGATTTTTCTGCCAGCGCCACCTCTAGCACGGGCGCGCTGTCGGTGAACACACGGTATTCAAAATAAGGCACATTTTCTGCAATTTTATCGCACAATTTTTGCAGTTTTGCACGCATGACTTTATGATAATCGCGGCCTAGCGCATAGCGCGAAATAAACGCTTTTTCACCATTTTGCATCGTTTGCCAACTGTTAGCTGCTTTGGGCGGTAAATAATCTAATCTGGCGCTAATCACTGTGCAAGTGTTGGGTACTAATTCAGCTGGGCGGGTGCGCTTTGTGCCATGTTTTGCCATATAATCCATGTCACCATGAAAGCCTTTTTTAATCCACGCTTGGTGCTCAATCTCGGCATTTTTCAAGTCAATATCAGCAAAGCCAATATCGGCAAAGCCAAGCTCGCGGCTCCAGCGCTTAATGTCAGCCGCCAGTGCGTTTAAATCGTTATTGTTTAAAGATTGCATCAAGTGAAGAATTTTACATTAAATTTAGATGACGAAGCTGCCACATTGGCATGTGGCGCGCGTTTTGCACAGGTTTTACTGCCCGGCTTAAATGTTTATCTGCAGGGCGATTTAGGCGCAGGAAAAACCACGTTTGTGCGTGGTGTTTTGCATGGCTTAGGGCATGTAGGCAAAGTAAAAAGCCCTACTTATCATTTAGTCGAGCCTTACCAGATAGCTATAGATAAAGTATTTAAGTATACGCTGTATCATTTTGATTTATATAGATTTACTGATGATGAAGAATGGGAAGCAGCAGGCTTTAGAGAGTATTTTAATCCGCATAGTATTTGCATGATAGAGTGGCCAGAAAAAGCTGCGCAAGTGTTGCCTGCTGCCGATATTCATGTGCAGCTTTCACTTTATAATACTGGTCGAGATAATATAGGTCGACAAATTAAATTTTCGGCAGGCACCGTTTTAGGAAGCACATGTTTAAAAAACTTCTAATCGCTTTTATGTTTGGCTGTGTTTATACAAGCCACAGTTGGGCAGCAAATATCATCACTGCTGCACGCGTTTGGCCCGCGCAAGATTACACTCGGCTTGCATTTGAATCGGCCAGTGCTTTTAAATATCAGCTGCTTATTTTAAAAAATCCCGATCGTTTGGTGCTAGATATTGAAGATACCGAGCTAACAGGCACTTTACAAATGCTTTCGGACAAAATTTTAGCCAGCGACCCCTATATAAAACAGGTGCGCGTGGGCAAATTTAAGCCAGGTGTTGTGCGCATTGTGGTTGATTTAAAAGGCGAGGTGAAATCAAATTTATTTGCATTGGCGCCTGCGGGTGATTACAAACATCGGCTAGTGCTCGATATTTACCCGTTGCAGGATGAATTAATGGCAATGCTAGGCAAAAAATCGACCGATAACGATAATATTAAAGATAACACCAAGCCTATTGTTGAACCGCTACCGCCTAATAATGATGCGCCTACTGGCGGCACTGCCGAAACCACTAGCACGCCTGATTTGCCTGCATTAACCGAGCCAACAGACAATAAACCTGAGGCATTACCGCCTAAAGATAATACAAAAGACTTATCAAAAGACATTGCAAAAGACAGCATTAAAAATAAACAAGATGATAGGCTAATTACCATTGCCATTGATGCGGGACATGGTGGCGAAGACCCTGGCGCGCGTGGTGCCAGCGGTAGCCAAGAAAAAATCATTACGCTAAACATCGCCAAAAAACTGAAACAAAAAATTGATGCAGAACCTAATATGCGTGCCATGTTGACGCGCGATGGCGACTATTTTGTGCCGTTGGGCACGCGTGTGGTGAAAGCGCGTAAATTTAAAGCGGATTTATTTATTTCGATTCATGCGGATGCTTTTACCAACCCAGCGGCGCGCGGCAGCTCGGTATTTGCGTTATCAGAAAAAGGTGCGACCAGTGCTTCAGCTAGATATTTGGCCAAAAAAGAGAACGAATCTGACTTAATTGGCGGCGTTAGTTTAGGTGGTCGCGACCCAGTATTGGCAAAGACGCTGCTCGATTTATCGCAAGCGGCCACCATCAATGACAGCTTAAAGCTAGGCAAAGCCGTGTTGGGTAATATTGGCGAGATTAATAAACTGCATAAAAACCATGTAGAACAAGCAGGTTTTGCGGTACTAAAATCGCCAGATATCCCGTCGATATTGGTCGAGACGGCATTTATTAGTAACCCAGAGGAGGAGCGCAAGCTGATTGATGATGCTTACCAAGATAAACTCGTCGATTCCATTTTAAACGGCATTAAGAAATATTTTGCCAGCAATCCTGCGTTGGCAAAAAATCCTGCTTCAGATAAAAAAATAGCCAAAGATTAATAGCGTACAGCGTCGTTTTCGCGCTGAGTATTGCCATAGCCCGCTTGGGTGAGCAGGGCGCGTGTGATGTAGCTGCTTATTTGGCGGCGCAAATCAGACACTTTATCGCCATCAATAAAAACCTGCGGAAACTTATAGCTTAACCAAGCGTATAAACTTAAGTTTTGGCTCAGGCTTTCGGCGGCCTCTAAATATTTTGGGTTATGCGCATCTAACCAAATAGGCGCTGCAGGTAATGCCCTGCAAGCCAATAGATATGCGCTCTGCAGGCACATTAAATAATAGTCTTTTTCGATATTCACATTGATTGAAATGGGTGCGCAGGCAAAGGTAAACTTGTCTTGTAAATTCATCTTCGGCGCAAATTCGTCCACCAGCAGCGCTTGGCTATATTGCGCCGATACATTACTTAATTCAAATATATCATGGTTAAAACGTAAGCGCTGCGCAAAATACTCTAAACATTCTGCCAGCTTAATAGTGTGTAATTGCTGCTCAATCGCAGTAATTTGGGCGAAGTTAGGCGCAATTGACAGTTTTTGTAAATCTGTTGTGTCGTCTGTGGCTAGCATGTGTTCAATATGTATACGTTCATCGTCTTCTAACACATTCACATAGCCTGTCTCGTAAATACCAAAGCGGCCAGCACGGCCAGCAATTTGGCGCACTTCGGTTGCGTTTAATGGGCGCGATGCAATGCCATCAAACTTGTGAATGGCGGTAAACACTACGCGCCGAATCGGTAAATTTAAGCCCATGCCAATCGCATCGGTTGCCACTAAAATTTGCGCACTGCCATTACAAAATCTTTCCGATTCGTGGCGCCGAACTTCAGGCGACAGCGCGCCATAAATACTGGCGACGCTAAAGCCCCATTGCCGAAAACGCGCGGATAACGTAAGCACATCTTTTCTGCTGAAAGCAATAAATGCATCACCTTTTTGTAGCTGATTTTTTAGTTTTGGTTTGCTATAACGCTTGCCGCACAAGCTAGTCTCTTCTAACACCAGCGGCGTCATGCGTTGCAAATGGGTGATTTCATAAGTTTCGTTTAGCGCATCTAGCGCGCGCAGGCAAATATTGGTCACAGAATTTGCACCACATAAAAATACCTGCCGCGCTGGCACGCCCACCAGCGCCGCTGTCCACGCGCTGCCGCGGTCTGCGTCTTGCAGCATTTGAATTTCGTCAATAATCGCCACCTCTATTTGCTTGCTGGGGTTCATCATCTCGATTGTGCTGGCGGTGTGTAGCGCGCCCATCATCATGTCGCGTTCCTCACCCGTAATCAGGTTGCATGGCACGCCTGCGGCGACTAATTTATCGCGTACTTCCATCGCCAATAAACGCAATGGCGCCAAATAAACGCCAGATTTAGCAGCCATAAGCGTGTTTAGCGCGTGATAAGTTTTGCCTGAGTTGGTTGGGCCAAGGTAAAAATGATGATGGCGCTTGATAGCGCGCGCTTTTGCAAAGTTATTGGCAAAATCATCTGTTTGAATGGTGGCTTGAATAGTTGCAGGCATAGTGCAAGATTGTGGCGCAAAACAGGTAAAATACAAAATATGTCTATTCGTTTACTACCCGATCAATTAATCAGCCAAATCGCCGCAGGCGAGGTGGTCGAGCGGCCCGCTTCTGCATTAAAAGAACTGCTGGAAAACAGCTTAGATGCTGGTGCTAGCGATATTTCTGTTAGTTTAATGCAAGGTGGTGTGAAGCAACTAAAAGTCACCGATAACGGCAGTGGAATCGCGCAAGATGACCTTGCGATGGCTTTAACGCGGCACGCGACTAGCAAAATTTTCAGCCTAGAAGATTTAGAAAATGTCGCCAGTTTGGGCTTTCGGGGTGAGGCGCTGGCCAGCATTGCCTCCGTGTCGCGCACACAAATATCAAGCCGTGAAACCAATACCAAACACGCATGGCTGATTGCCTCAGAAGGCAGCGAGTTAGCGCCTTTGCAGCCAATTGGTTTAGATGCTGGCACCATTGTTGAGGTGAACGATTTATACTTTAACACGCCAGCACGGCGCAAATTTTTAAAGCAAGAAGCCACCGAGTTTGGCCATTGCGAAGCGGCGTTTGAGCGTGTTGCGCTATCTCGGCCAGATGTGACTTTTACGCTGCAGCACAACAACCGCGTGATTAGTCGTTATGCACTAAGTGCGCCAAGTAAGCGCTTCGCAGAAGTGTTAGGCGCAGAATTTTCCGCAGAAAGCATCAGCCTAGAAGAGGAAGCAGCAGGTTTGCAGCTCACAGGCGTTATCGCAAAACCCACTTACAATCGCAATAGCCGCGATACGCAATATGTGTATGTGAACGGCCGTTTTGTGCGCGATAAATTGCTCAGCCACGCCATTCGCCAGGCATACCAAGATGTGCTGCATCACGATCGCCACCCAGCTTATGTACTGTTTTTAACGCTAGACCCAAATTTGGTGGATGTGAATGTGCACCCCGCCAAAACTGAAGTGCGTTTTAGAGATGGGCAAGCAGTGCATCGCTTTATTTATCACGCGCTACATAAAGCGTTGGCGACTCCTACTGGAAACTCAAATGCAGCAACAGCGAATCAAGCGGCACATAATCCATTTTCTGCGCAATATGCAAATGCGCCCAATTACCCAACTTACCAAACGCAAATCAACTTAAATGCCAACCAATCATCCGCATTTTATGAAGCCTTGTTTGGCTCAAACAACCAAACTGCTCCTCAGTTTGCAAGCCCAGTCTGTTATGCAGGCGAGTTTGATGAGAATACGCAAGCTAAACCAGTAGAAGATTTTCCATTAGGCTTCGCCGTCGCGCAAATTCATGGTGTATATATTCTCGCGCAAAATACAAAAGGCTTGGTGGTGGTCGATATGCACGCCGCGCACGAGCGCATTATGTACGAGCAACTGAAAAACGCGCTGGATGACAACCAAGTTGCGATGCAGCCACTGCTGATTCCTGTGAGCTTTAATGCCGATAGATTAGAGGTGGCAACAGTGAATGAAGCTTTATCTAGTGCAGATTCCAGCCTAAATCAGCTCGGTTTCGATATCGCAATTCTGTCACCCAACACGCTTGCTGTGCGCGCCGTGCCTGTGATGCTGCAAAACGCCGACGCGGTAAAACTAGCTCGTGATGTATTAAAAGACTTGCGTGAATACGGCGCTTCACGTGCGCTTACCGAGCGCCGTAATGAGTTGTTAGGCACAATGGCTTGCCACGCCGCTGTGCGCGCCAATCGCAGCCTCACCATCACCGAAATGAACGCTTTACTGCGCGATATGGAAGCTACAGAGCGTAGCGGCATGTGTAATCACGGCCGCCCGACTTGGTTTCAGGTGAGTATGAGTGATTTGGATAAGATGTTTATGCGGGGTAAGTAACACATAAGATTTTTATACTATCAACTAAAGGAGATAAATATGAATGATGAGCTGTTGTCGAAATATTTGGCTGTATTGACAGATTTCAATTACAGCATTACAGGCCAAATGCAAGAACATATTAAAAACTCAAATAGCTACATTTTAACTGGCACGATTGAGTAGCAGGTCGGGCGTGCAAATTGGATTTATTTGCACACCGTTGTATTGGTGGGCAAGGTAAAACTTTTTGCCCATTCTACAAAGTCTACTAAACTTACACACGAAATAAAGCTTGATATAACGTACGTAATAACGTACTATTTTTCCTTTAAGGAGTGAAATCATGCAAACACTTTCTGCCAGCACTGCACGTACCAATTTATATCGCTTAATTGACGAAGCTAGCAGCTCGCACCAGCCCATCACCATCACAGGTAAGCGCAGCAATGCGGTGCTGGTGTCGCAAGAAGATTGGTCGGCGATTCAAGAAACCTTATTTTTACTCTCTATTCCTAACATGCGTGAATCGATACGCGAAGGCATGAACACACCCGCAAGCGAGCTTGTCAATCAGTTAGATTGGTAACAGAGTGGCGCAATATCAGCTGCTTTACACCAAAGCAGCGCTCAAAGATGCTAAAAATCTAAATTCAGCAGGCTTGAAAGATAAGGCCTTGCAGTTACTAGAAGTGATTGCTGAAAATCCATTTCAAAATCCACCGCCTTATGAAAAGCTTATCGGCGATTTAACGGGTGCGTATTCGCGTCGCATCAATATTCAGCATCGCTTGGTGTATCAAGTGTTAGAAACTGAAAAAATCGTGAAAGTGCTTAGGCTGTGGACGCATTATGAGTAAGCTGCCACCAGCCATTTTTCTAATGGGTCCAACCGCCAGTGGTAAGACAGGTGCGGCGGTTCACATATATTCAAAGCTGCCAGTTGAAATCATCAGTGTCGACTCTGCACTGGTGTTTAAAGATATGAACATCGGCACAGCCAAGCCAGATGCAGCAACGCTGGCAGCCGCGCCGCATCATTTAGTCGATATAATAGACCCAACAAGCGCGTATTCTGCAGCGAATTTTCGTAGTGATGCGTTACGTTTGATGGCAGACATTACTGCGCGCGGCAAAATCCCGCTATTAGTTGGTGGCACCATGTTGTATTTTAAAGCCTTAGAAAGTGGTTTAAGTGGTTTGCCAGAGGCTAACCCAGAAGTGCGCGCTAGGCTTGATGCGCGCGCCGCGTTGATAGGTTGGCCTGCGATGCATGAAAATCTAGCGCTGAGAGACCCAGAAACCGCAGCGAGATTAATGCCAAACGACGCGCAGCGCGTTCAACGCGCGTTGGAAGTGTTTGAGATTACTGGTGAAACAATGAGTGCTTTGTTTAAAAAACAAAGCAACGAAGCGCTGCCTTACAATGTGCTTAAACTTGCGCTTATCCCTAGTGATAGAAGTGTGTTGCATCAAAGAATTGAGGCGCGCTTTGATGACATGCTGAAGCTATGCTTGGTAGATGAAGTAAAAAGCTTGCTAAAAAAATATCCACAAATGACAGCAGAGTCAACATCCATGCGCTGTGTGGGCTATCGACAAACACTTGAGCATTTAAGAGGCGACTATGATGTAGCAGAGCTGCGCGATAGAGGCATTTTTGCCACACGTCAGTTGGCTAAACGACAGCTGACATGGCTGCGAGGTATGGATGATGCTGAAGGAAGTGAATCCGTTGAAATTGATTGTTTGCAGGCCGATTTGAATAGCGTAGTATTGGATAAAGTTGAGCAGTTTATAAAGGGAAAAGCATGAAAAATTGGATAAAAGAAAACTTGGTATTAGTCATTGGTTTGACCTTGCCGTTATTGCTAATTGTGCTATTTTTTGTGGCTACGGTTATTCCAAAAATGATTGGCACGCCACCACAATACGAAGTTTTATTTAGCGTGCAAGATTATACCGGCCAAAATAAGCAAGACTATATTGTTGATTTTAAAGTAAAAGATAAACAGTTGATGATTAAAACCAAGAAGGCAGACGATAAAAATTATTCTTATAACAGTAAAAAATTAATTGCATATGACGCTAAATCTGAAGTCATGCGCGAAATCACCATTGATGACAGTAAGTTTATCGATGGTGCCGAAATTCTGCTTGAAGAAACTAAAAATATGACGATAGACACCGCCATGCAAGCGCCAGATGGGTACATGCTAGAAAACCAGGGTTACAGCGGCACTGGGCTGATTGGCGGTCTATTTGGCGGTGGTTATCGGAATCATGGTTATCGGCTTAAAAAAGGTAACGTGGGCTATAAAATAAATATGCAGCAAAATAACAATTATTACAACCAGCTAAGTTTTATTGGCTGGGTTATAAAGAAATAAGCGTAAAAAATAGGGGATTTCGATGTCAGCCAAAGAAGAAGCGCTTCAAGATATTGTTGCATTAATTAAGCATAATAGCATTAGCTTAGATGAAGTAAAGCATGCTCTGGAAGCCTCACCAGCATTGGCTTCTAAGCCATCTGCTAGCGTGCTTTCCAAGCTATTTGGCTACATTGGTGGCATCTTTGTATTCGCCGGCATTGGCGTTTTTATCAGCATGTATTGGGACGACTTTGGCTCTGCCGCGCGCGTGATTGTGACGCTGGGCATGGGCATAGTGGCTTTTATCATGGCACTAGTTTGTCTGTATGATAAAAGGTACGAAAAAGCAGCAACGCCACTTTTTTTGATGTCTGCTATTTTGCAGCCCATGGGTATTTTAGTGATGTTGCAAGAGTATTCATCGGGCGGCGATGCGCGCCACGGCCTGATTTTTATGTCCGCCTATATGGTCATTCAACAGGGCGCTACATTTTGGGCAAAACGTTTGTCGGTGCTGGCTTTTAGCGCTATTTTGTTTGGCTGTATTTTGTTGGCCAATATATTAGATGTTTGGAATTGGCCGGGTGAGCTGATTGGCATGGTGATTGGCATTTCGCTGATTTGCATCGCTTATGCATTGCAAAAATCTAAACATTTAGCCATTGCGCCGTTTTGGTATTTTGTAGGCGGCGTTATTTTAATGTGGTCGGTATTCGAGGCAGTAGAAAAAACATCGTTTGAGCTGCTTTATTTAGGTTTATCTGCGCTGATGATATTTGTGAGCACGCATGTGCGTAGTCGCGCATTGTTGGGCGTGGGCACACTGGCCATGTTGGTGTATATTGGCTATTACACTGCTCAACATTTTGCTAACACGCTGGGCTGGCCAATCGCATTAGTCATTATTGGCATTGCTTTAATTGGCATGAGCTCGCTAGCGGTTAGGTTGAATAATAAATATATTAAGCAATAATATATTTAAATTTAAATAATATAAATCAATTATTTAAAATAACTATTTAAAGTAAATTATAAATAATTTATAATCCGATTCGCAGCTTCTACACACTCATCATAACTAGCCACTAGCGCCATGCGGATGAAATTTTCTCCTGGATTTTGTCCGTGTGCCTCGCGTGCTAAATAGCTGCCGGGTAACACGGTAATATTAAGGTCGCGGTAGAGTTTTACGGCTAATTCAGCGTCACTCATCACACTTTTCGCCCATAAATAGAAAGCTGCATCGGGCATTTCTACTGCTAATTTACCTGCCAGTATTGGCGTCACGGCGTTAAATTTTTGCGTATAAAGTGCACGGTTTTCAACTACATGCGCATCATCGTTCCAAGCCGCAACACTGGCAGCTTGCACCGCTGGGTTCATGGCGCAGCCGTGGTAAGTGCGGTACAGCGCAAATTTTTCGATGATGCTTTCATCGCCCGCTACAAAGCCAGAGCGCATGCCTGGTACATTACTGCGTTTAGATAGCGAACTAAACATGATTAAATTGGCATGGCTGCGACCCAATAGGCATGCGGCTTGCAGAGCACCTAATGGCGGCTCGCTAAAGTAAATCTCGGCATAACATTCATCTGCCGCGATGACAAAGCCATATTTATCTGATAGCTCAAACAATGTTTTCCACTGCGCTAGCGGCATTACTTTCCCCGCTGGATTGCCCGGGCTGCACACATATACCAGTTGCGTGCGGCTTAAAATATCCACTGGCACGCTGGCAAAATCCATCGCGTGATTATTCTCTGGTGTGGTATTTAAAAAGTACGGGTCGGCACCCGCTAAAAACGCGGCACCTTCGTAGATTTGGTAAAACGGGTTAGGTGAAATCACGATTGGCTTTGATTTTGTTTTATCTATAATGGCTTGCGCAAACGCAAATAGCGCCTCGCGGCTGCCGGTTACTGGTAAAATGGCTTTTTCTGGGTTGGGTGCGGTAATTTGGTAACGGCGCGCTATCCAGTTAGCAATTGCTTGGCGCAGTTCAATACTACCAAGTGTTGTCGGGTAACTAGCTAAGCCGCTCAAATTAGCAACCAGCGCATCCTTAATCAACTGTGGTGTGGCATGTTTTGGCTCGCCAATGGAAAGATTAATGTTTTTATACGCGGGGTTGGGCGTAATGCCAGCAAATAAATCGCGCAGGCGTTGAAACGGGTAGGGTTGCAGCAAGTTAAGGTTTGGATTCATAAGCCGTATTATAATTTAAGAGCAGCAGAATAACTATGTTGAATCATCGTAATAAAAATGCGTTGGCCATATTTGGCTTGTTATTTGGTGCGTTTGCTTGGGGCCTAATTTGGTACCCGTATCGGCTAATGGCAGAGGCGGGCATCTCTGGCGTGGCGTCCAGCTTTTATACTTATTGCATTGCAGCACTGCTTGCTGGTGCCTATTATTTTAAGCACCTTATCAAGCACCGCCGCGATATTTTCATACAACCTAAAACCATGCTATTGATAGGCTTGATTGCGGGTTGGACCAATTTAAGTTATGTGCTGGCGGTGATTGATGGCGAGGTGATGCGTATTATGCTGCTATTTTATTTATCGCCGCTGTGGACGTTGCTGTTGGCGCGTTTTTGGTTGCAAGAACCGATTACCAAGCTGGGTTTTATCTCCATTGTAATTGCGCTAGTAGGCGCTTATATTATGCTGGCAGGGCCGTTTAGTGCGGTGGCCAGCCATTGGCCTGTGCCAAGAAATAGTGCTGAGTGGCTGGCACTATCAGCAGGCATCGGTTTTTCGCTCACCAATGTGGTAACGCGTAAATCACAGCATTTAAGCTTGCTACAAAAATCATTTGCAGTGTGGTTGGGCGTGATTGTGGTGGCCGCGATTGCCGCGCCAATCTTAGTCAATAGTTATGGCCAAAGCTTTCCTAGCCCAATTTTTTTTAATATCAATCATTGGTTAGTGATGTCTCTGATTGCAGTGCTGCTGTTAGCGGCTACCATGTTAGTGCAGTTTGGCGTGACGCAACTTTCAGCTATTCGCGCTTCGGTTTTATTTTTGTTTGAGCTGGTGGTGGCCGCTATTGCCGCTTATTATTTGGCGCACGAGGCGATGACCTTGAATGAATGGATAGGTGGATTGCTTATTGTGGCTGCTGCGTTAACATCTGCTTTAAATCATCAAGAATAAGCATTAGCCACTAAAACCGCCCGCATTGCCCTCAGCCGCAAAGCGTATTTTTAGCGACAAATCGTTGCGTGAATCGGCATTGGCAAGTGCGTTTTCTTCGTCAATTTTGCCATTGGCAAACAATTTAAACAACGACTGATCAAACGTATTCATGCCAATGTCGTTGTTATCCGCCATGGTATCTTTTAGCTCACTCATTTTTTGTTTTTGAATCAGCTCAGCAACATACGGCGTATTAATCAGCACTTCAACTGCCGCCACGCGTTTTTGTACTTTGCCAGGAATCAAGCGCTGCGAAACAATCGCCACCATATTCAACGAAACGCCAAGCAGCAAGCCATTTTTGGCTTCGGTAGGGAAGAACGAAATAATGCGCTCTAACGCTTGGTTGGCGTTGTTGGCATGTAGCGTCGCCAAGCATAAATGGCCAGTTTCAGCGTAAGTTAGCGCTTGTTGCATGCCTTCCATATCGCGCACCTCGCCAATTAAAATCACATCGGGCGCTTGGCGCATGGCATTTTTTAATGCACTTTGAAACGAGTGCGTATCGATACCCACCTCACGCTGATCTACCACCGATTTTTTGTGGTTATACACAAACTCAATTGGGTCTTCAATCGTTACAATATGGCCTGTTTCATTGGCATTTCTATAATCAATCATCGATGCCAGCGTAGTTGATTTGCCCGAACCAGTTGAGCCAACCACCAGTACTAGCCCACGTTTGCGCATGATTAAATCACGCAAAATAAGTGGTAAACCTAGTGTTTCAAAGCTGGGAATCTCGGTTTTAATATGGCGGATGACCATGCCCACCTCGCCGCGTTGCTTAAACACATTGACGCGAAAGCGGCCAATATCTTTGCGGCCGATGGCAAAATTGCATTCAAGTTCTTTTTCAAATTCTTCAATTTGCGCGGGGCTCATAATGGCGTAAGCCACTTCTTTTACCATGCCAGGCGTCATTTTTTGCGCGTTTACTGGTGTGGTTTCGCCTTCTACATCCATGTGTATGGCCGCGCCTGTGCTAAAAAATAGGTCAGAGCCACCTTTTTCAGTCATATATTTTAAGACAGGGGTAATATCAATGGCGGCCATGCAAAATCCTATTTATATAATTATTTAACTGTAGCACACGCTAGCTTTTTATGGCAGTTTTGAACAGATGTTTAGATACAGACATTTAAATATTGCTGCTCGATATCGCGCGCAAATTGGGCAGCATCAAATAGCGGCGATTGTTTTGTGTTGATATTAAGTAAGCTAGGGTTTTGTATAAAACTAAGCGCTTTCTGTTGGTATTCTTGCAAATTACTGCATATAAACTGCGGCAAACCCGCCCGCGTTAGTAGGCTGGCGGCAACGCGGCTGGCCATAGTTTCCCCCAGCATTGTTAACACGGGTACATTCATCCATAGCGCGTCGCTGGCGGTGGTGTGGGCGTTGTAGGGCATGGTGTCTAAAAACAAATCGGCATGCACATGGCGGCTCAAATGTTCAGCAACTGGCACGCGTGGTGCAAAAATAATGCGGTTAGCGGCAATACCTGCGTTTTCAGCCGCAGCTTGAATGTTGGCTTTGGCCCACGGGTTGCAATCTAGCAGCCACAGAACGCTATTTGGCGCTTGGCTTAAAATGCGCATCCAACAGCCAAAAATCTCTGCAGACATTTTAAAAGTTTGGTTAAAGCAACAAAATACAAACACGTTTTCTGGCAAATTATTGTCCATTCTTGTAGTGCTTTTGCCAATTGGGCGCTTGCTATCATTGGGTTGGTAACATGGTAAATGCAGCAATTGCTCGCTAAAGTCGTCAGCATTTGGCGCGATAATTTGGTCAACCAAAATATAGTCAAATAGAGATTTTTGATTTAAAGAACCCCCGATTTCACCCATTGTTCCCGCATAGCCCAACCAGTTGATGCTAATAGGTGCGGGCTTTTGCGCCACAATTCCAGTGTGACTGGTTTGGGTAAAACCGGTTAAATCGACCAAAATATCTATATTATCAAAGCGTATTTTGTCTGCTGCTTCGTCATCGTTCAAATGCCGAATATCATGAAACTGATCAAACGCTTGCACCAATCTTTGGCGTGTTGGTGTTTTATCAACCGCGCCGTAGGAATATGCGAAAATTTTAAACTGGTTTCTATCGTGCTTTTCGATGAGTTCGGTGATTAAAAATGCCAGCGGATGCAGCCTAAAATCGGCTGATAAATAGCCAATATTTAACTTATTCTTTTTGTTACTAATTGAGATGCTCTGCGAGGCAGTATCCATGCGGCTTGCCGGCATGCTGTTTTTGCTAGTGATATTAGCAAACATATTGTTGGCCCAATTTGTGGTGCATAGTTTTTGTTCTTGCGCGGTAGTGCTAGGCATCGCCAAAAATGCGAATGGCGAGATTTGCGCGCTAGGTTCTTCACGCACCAAACGGCGAACTTCTGCAATCTGACTTTCTAAACTATCAGAACCAACGCCAGCCCAATCGCACACGTGTTGTTTTTGATGCACTAAATGGGCAAGCGCGTGGTGCAAATTGGGGTTAAGTTTTAAAGCGGTTTCATAGCTGGCAATCGCTTTGTCCAGCTTGCCCAGCTCGCGTTGAATATTGCCTAAATTATTATGCGTATCGGCATCGTTTGGATTAAATTGGACCGATTTTTTAAAGCTATCGAGCGCTGCTTGCGGCTGACCAAGCTCGCGCTGTGCGTTGCCCAAGTTGTACCAAAAGACCGCGTTGCCAGGCTGGAGTTCTAGCGCCTCTTCAAAGCAGCCTGCAGCCAGCGCAAACTGGGCTATAATTTGCGCTTGGTTACCTAGCGATTCCAAACTAAAACACAAAGCATTGCAGCAGTATCCATGCGTTTTAAGGTCGCGATTTTTAAGCGCACGCACTAGGCGTCTAAAATAGCCGGCGGCTTCTTCAAAGCGCTGTAATTCTAAACATAAATTAGCACAATTTAATTGTGTTTCTAAATCTTTAGGGTTTTGTAACAAGGCTTGCTGGTAAGCGATGAGTTGGGCTGTAAGTTGTTCATTAGGCGGCGACATTTGCATAACCGTATTTTAATCGAAATACGGCATCAATATTAAGCGCAAAGCGAATTTGCTAATTGTTTTAAACCTAACTCACGCAATAAAAATCGGCTTGGGTTAAGTTTGCTGGCTAAGTTTGCAGCAATTGGCAATGTGTTATTTGTGACTAAGCAGGCAATAATTTCGCCACATAATGGCGCCGTAATCATGCCTTTAGAGCCATGGCCAGCGTTGATATATAAACCTTGCAACCATGGTAAATTTGTTACTTGCGCGTTATAACGTGGCGGCGTTTTACGTAATTGTTCTTCATCTAACAACTGGCCTGCCATCGGAATATAATCTAGGGTTTGGCTGCGCCAAGCCACACGCGCTTGTAGGTTTTCGGCCTGTATACTGGCTGCAATTTGTGGTGATATTTTAGCCAGCGCAGCTAAATTATTGGCAGTATCTTGCACCGAAACTGCTGCATTTAAATCATTTGGCGCGTAACTGGTGCCAAACGAATGCCAGCCATCCACCGCGGGGCTAATAAAATGGTCACTGCAAACAATGGTATTTAACGCTTGGCTGGTGGTATTTTCTGCAAAAAAGTTAACTTGGCCGCGCACGGGCGTAATCTGTGCAGAGTTGCAAAAGCCAAATTGCTTGACATCGTTGGCGTTGCATATCACCACACTTTTAGCTTCAAAACCAGCAGCTTCCATTTTGCCATTTGCAAAACTAACGCGCCAACCATTTGCGCTAGATTCAATGCAGGCCGCATGGCTATTGGTTTGCAGTGTAATGTTTGGATGTGTACAAAGCGCTGCGCATAATAATCGCGGGTTTATCCAACCAGCTTGTTTTAGAAAAATTCCACCAGTTTTTAGGGCAATTCCAGCTTTTTCACTCGCTTCTTCCGCATTTAAAAAATCGCAAAACCAATTGTTTTTGTGCAAATACTCAATATTAAATAACTCGTTTTGTTTAGCTTGCTCGGCCGCGTTAAAAGCTAGTTGGATTTGCCCGCATGCGTTAAAAAAATCTATGTGCTTTGGCAAGTTATTTAATAAATTGATTGTAAAATCATAGGCTTGGCTGGCAAGTGCGCTTTGTATACTTGGTTTGATGCTGATTTTTGGGTACAGCATGGCAAGGGGATTGCCAGAGGCTTCACTGGCTAAAGTTTCATGCCGCTCAATCAAGGTGACTGCAATGCCGCGCTGCGCAAGTGAATACGCTGTACTGCAGCCTGCAATGCCGCCGCCAATCACAATGGCGCTAGTCATTTTTAACCATAAACACGCCGCTAAGCATTTCACGTTTTTTGCCAAAACCTTTTTGTTTATTTACTTTAAAACCAACTGCTTGCAAGCCACGTCGCACGGCGCCTGCGCTAGTAAAGGTGGCAAAGGTAGTGCTTTGCTTAGATAATCTAGCCATGTGTGCAAACAATTCCTCTGACCACATGTCAGCATTTTTGGCGGGGGCAAAGCCGTCTAACAGCCAAGCATCCGCTTGTTTTGTTATCTGCGGCAGTACGAGAGCAATATCATCGGCCTGCAAGCCAAGCTGGATGCGGCCTGCAGCCATGCTGATTTGATTAGTGCCTTTTTTTAGGCTTAAATATGGTGTTTTTAGCGCGTTAAAAACATCTGCAAATTGTGGCCACAGCGCATGTGCAAGTGTTAAGTCAGTTGGTGAAAGCGGTGTTTTTTCGATGCCAATATAATGCAAACTAGCAGTTTTTGGTGCAAGTTTTAGCCAAAGTGCGCTTACTACGAGAAAATTTAAACCAGTACCAAAACCTGTTTCAATGATGGTAAAGCTGCTTAAATTAGGCGCTGCAAAACGTTGTGCCAGCCGATTTTGCGCAATAAACACATGTTCTGTTTCTTGCAAACCATCATCCGTATTAAAATAAATATCATTAAAATCAAGCGAGTAGGGCTGGCTTTGTCCGTCGTTCCCGCTAACTTTACGCCATTCTATATTTGCAAACTGCATATCGATAATTAATTATTTTTTATAACCATTAACTAGAAAATTCCCTTTCGGGCTATTGACATACTAACAAACAGTCAGTAAATTTAAATCAATTATATTCATTTAGAACGATAAGAAAGCACTGATTATGCAAATATATTCGCCTCTATTGGAGAGAAATTCTGAGTGTAAGTTAGTTAGAACAATTGATGCAGATTTTATTCGACATGAATATATAAAACAATACGGCTATGACCCTAAAGCAGAGCTTGATGGAGTTGATAAACTTTCTTTATATGAGTGTGTAGAAACGGGATTAAAGTTTTTTATGCCTTTAAGTACGGTGGGGCAAGAAGCATTGTATAAACAATTGCAAACATTTGATTGGAATTACAAAGAAACAAAATGGGAGCATGACGAGGCGCTTAAATTTGTTCATGCTAAATCTCGTTTGCTTGATGTGGGATGTGGTCAAGCTGCCTTCTTAAATCGCGCTGCAGAAACTAAAGCGGCTATTGTGACAGGGCTTGAGTTTAATGAATCAGCTGCAGATTTTGGGCGCGAAAGAGGTGTGGAAGTATTTACCGATACGATACAAACGCATGCCGATTTAAGACCTAATTATTATGATACGGTAGCCTCATTTCAAGTTTTAGAACACGTGATTAATCCATTATCTTTTTTAAAATCGTGTGTTAAAGCCTTAAAACCTGAAGGTGAGCTGATAATAGGCGTACCAAATAACGATAGTTTTTTGGGTTTACTCGACGATACTTTGCTTAATATGCCACCACATCATATGAGCTTATGGAGCAGAGCATGCCTTGAAAATGTATCGACACAGCTTGGTGTTAAACACATTGCTACTTATATTGAGCCGCTACAAGAGAGGGGCTGGTTTAAAGCTTCAATTGAACAAAAATATTTAACAGGTAAATTAAAACGTAAACTGTATTATAAATTTGGCTTCGATGAAGTGTTGTCTAAGTATATAGATAGCTCATGGCAGACTATTCCTGGACATACCATAATGGCGCGATTTAAAAAAACGAATACCTAAATAGTGCTAAGTCAATGTAGCGCGACGATTATCTGGTTTAGTCAGCAATAAGTGCACATCACCCAGCGCGCGCTCTGCAAAGCCGCCTTCGCAATAGCACAAATAAAATTCCCACATGCGAATAAACTCTTCTGAATAGCCCAGCTGGCGCACTGCATCGATATTGGCAAAGAAATTTTCGCGCCATAGTCTCAAAGTTGTGGCGTAATGCGGGCCTATGTCTTCACAATCAAACAGGCGTAAATCGGTAGTTTTGGTCATGCTAGTTAGCATGGCAGTGTTGCTGGGGATGTTTGAGCCTGGGAATATATAGCGTTGAATAAAATCGACCGAATTTTTTGCCGCTTCAAAACGCTGGTCTGCAATGGTGATGGCTTGAATCAGCGCCAAGCCATCTGGTTTAAGTAAGCTAGATACTTTGGCAAAGTAAGTATCGTAAAATTGGTGGCCAACTGCCTCTACCATTTCAATTGAAACTAATTTATCAAATAGTCCAGTTAAGTCTCTGTAATCATTCAATAAAATCGTAATTTTTTCTTCTAAATTTTCTGCTTTAACGCGTAATTTTGCTTCATCATATTGTTGTTGTGAGATTGTTGTTGTGGTGACTTTGCAGCCATAATGCTTGGCAGCATAAATGGCAAAACCGCCCCAGCCAGTGCCAATTTCTACCACGTGATCAGTCGGTTTTAAGTCTAATTTATCGCAAATAACTTTGAGTTTTTTGTTTGATGCGGCCTCTAAACTACAATCTGGCGGAGAAAAAATTGCCGATGAATACATCATGCTAGGGTCTAGCCACAGCTTAAAAAAATCATTACCTAAATCATAATGTGCGGCAATATTTTTGCGGCTGCCATCTTGCGTATTACGGTTTAGGTAATGTAACAGCTTTAAAATGGGTTTAGAAAGCCACTCAAAACCACCTTCTAGCGTATCCATAATGCTTTGGTTTATGGCGAATAAGCGAATGACATTGGTTAAATTGTCTGCGTTCCAATATTCCAACATATAGGCCTCACCCGCGCCAATACTGCCGCCAAAGGCTACTTCACCATAAAAATGTGGGTCGTTGACGGTGATGGTGGCTGCCAAACTTCCAGCTTTTCCAAACTCATGTTTGATGCCATTTTCAATTAGAGTTAAATGGCCTTTTTTCAAATTTTTAAGCTTAGCCAAAACTTGCTTACGGGCGAAATTATGTACCCAACTGGATCGAGATTTGCGTCTGATTGGTTTTGTTAGTGATTCGTTGGCTATATTTGTGTTATTCATTATTCATCATTCCCGCTTAGGCGGGAATCCATTTTGAACTCCGTTAAAAACCGTCAATGGATTCCTGCCTACGCGGGAATGACGGGTGAGGTAAATATTGAGCAATCATGATGCTATGTTATAGCTTATTAGGGTGTGAATAAAAAGGTACGCGTTTTAACCATAAAATTAACGCGTTCCAGTAGATGCCAACCACCACTTTAATTGTCATTAGCGGATATTTAAATAACAATAAATTCAATGCGTTAGGCGTTATTTCTTGTGCTTGTAAACTTAACGTAGCATTAAAAACTTCGTTGTTATGTTGATAGTTTTTCATGTGCACGAATAATTGCTTTTCATGCAGTTTAAATGCCCAATCATAATCAATTTCCATTGGCATAAATGGTGAAACGTGAAATTTTTTATCCAGTTTAAATGCGGTAATCTCGCCATTTTTGGTATTTTTGATGGTTTTTTCAGCGGAAAAATCATGCACATAAGCATAATCTTCGCCCCAGGGCGTGTTGGTAATGTGCGTAACAATGGCTTGCAGCGTTTCACCATCGGCTTCAAAACAATAGTAAAACGAAACAGGATTGAAACAATGGCCAAAATAACGTATATTGGTGAGCAAGCGCACGGCACCTCGTGGATATTGGCCTGTGGCGGCATGCATTAAATTGCTAATTTCAGTTTTGAGTGGTTTTTGTGGATCGCCGTAATAATCTGCACGTTTAAAACTAGCAATATTGGCTTTATTGTATGACCAAAATAGACTGTCTTTGAATATTAAGTCCAGCTCGTCTAAATCCAAATACATCATAAATGCACGATAACGAAAACCATGTTTTTTTGGCGTGAATCGTTGATGCGCAATCCAGCCGGTGTAAATCTTACTGTGCATTGGCTGTAAAACGCTCAAAATGTTGCAATGCTGCCAGCGCGCTTTTAACGCCATCTTCATGAAAGCCATTGAGCCAATACGCACCTGCAAAGCCAGTTCTGTTATGGCCGCTAATCTCTGCATGCCGCGCCTGTGCTGCCGCACCAGCCAGCGTATAAACAGGGTGCGTGTATTGCAGTTGCTTGATAATTTTGGCAGGATCAATATTTTCAGTGTGGTTGAGCGTGACTAAAATGGGCTGCGGGCAATCGATATTTTGCAAAATATTCATGTTGTAGGTGACAGCGACTTTACTGGTCAGTTTAGCCGGCAAGTGGTAGTTCCAAGCTGCCCACGCCAGCTTGCGCTTAGGCATTAAGCTGGCATCGGTGTGCAAAAAAACCGTATTTTGTTGATAAGGAATCGCGCCTAATATTTCGGTTTCTGCAGGCGTCGCGTCTTGCAACATCTGCAAAGCTTCGTCGCTATGACAAGCAAAAAAAACATAATCAAAACTTACCGTTTCACCATTTTGCAACGTAATTTCCACTTGCTTTGTACTACGTTTCACAGCTTTTACTGGCGTATTCAACTTAACTTTATGTTTAAACGGCGCAGTGATTGCCTCAACGTATCTAGCCGAACCGCCAGTAATGGTGCGCCATTGCGGCCGATTGTTAACACTTAGCATACCGTGATGATGAAAAAATCGTACAAAAAAGCGCGCAGGGAAAGCCAACATTTGCGCTGCATCGGTTGACCAAATGGCTGCGCCCATCGGGATGATATATTGGTTAATAAAACGTTGGCCATAGTTATTTTTTGCCAGATAAGCGCCCATGGAGATTTCATTGCCATTGCTCAGAAGCTCTAGCGAGGTTTTATTAAAGCGCAAAATATCACGAATCATCATATAAAAGCTCGGCTTAAACAGGTTGCTGCGTTGCGCGAAAAGGCTATTTAATGTGGTTCCGTTATATTCTAAGCCAGTCGCCTCGCAGTGCACACTAAAGCTCATATTACTTGGTTGCCAAGCCACTTTGTGTGCGTCTAGCATGCTAATAAATTCAGGATATGTGCGGTCGTTAAACACAATAAAACCAGTGTCGACTGTATATTTTTTGTGCTCAACGGTTATGTCATGTGTATGTGTGTGGCCGCCAATGTGGCTATTGGCCTCGTATACGGCAATGTCATGATTTTTGTGTAAATGATGGGCAAGGGTGTTACCAGCAATGCCGCTACCAATAATTGCAATGTTCATTATGCGACGTAATTTTTGTTAACGAGGTTTTTATTAATATGCGCGTTTTTAATCGCGAGTGGAACAGTTTTTAAATCCCAAATAATGCCTAGCGCCGCTAGCAGGCGTAGCCCATAGTAGGTAAAGTCAATCTCCCACCAATAAAAGCCTTGTTTGGCCGAGCCTGGAAAATGGTGGTGATTATTATGCCAGCCTTCACCTAGCGTAATAAGCGCGATGAGCGCATTGTTACGGCTGTGGTCGCGCGTGGCATAACGGCGCTTACCCCACACATGTGCCAGCGAATTGACACAAAACGTACCGTGATATAGCAGTACGGTAGATAAAATAAAGCCCCACACAAATAATTGCATACCGTTGGTTTTGAAGTGTGGTGCTGCAATTTGCAATGCCTCACCAAGCGCATAGATACTGGCTCCCAGCGCAATCGGTATAATAATATCAAAGCGATCTAAAAAGCGTAACTCAGGAAAATGCGCCAGTTCTTTGACACGATCTAGCTGCGTAGAAAAATTTGCGCGCGATAAAAACCAGCCAATGTGGCTCCACAAAAAACCGTGTTGATGCGGTGAGTGCGCATCTACAATCTCATCTGAATGCGCATGATGGTTGCGGTGGTGCGATGCCCACCACAATGGCCCGCGCTGCACTGCAGTAGCGCCCAATACGGCAAAAATAAATTGACCTGCACGTGAGGTTTTAAAGGCTTTATGGGCAAAATAGCGATGATAAAACGCGGTGATGGCAAACATGCGAATGACATAAAGCGCCAACGCAAACAATAAGGCAAACCAGCTAAAACCCACGTAAATAATGCCAAAACAAGCTAAGTGTAGCGCGACAAATGGGATGACGCGCGGCCAATCAATTTGATTTTCTGCTGCAGCCGTATTGGCATCGTAATGGCTATTGTCTAGCCAGCCAACAATAGAAATTCGCAACGCATTTAGGGTTTTAAGCATATTGTTCTTTCTAGTATTAGCTATTATTTTCGCTCTGTAGGCGTTTGTTGTGGCGGCTTAATCAGTTTTGTCATGTCGTAACCCCAACCCTTTATTAGTGCTGTCAGCTCTGCATATTGCGCGTCGCTTATTTGCGGTGTGCGTGCCATTAGCCACACATAATCGCGCGCGTTACGCGCAATAATAGTGGTTTGGTATGCAGAATCTAAATATACAATGCGATATTCGGCTTTAATTGGCCAAATAAACTGCATGCCCCACAGCGCGTTTCCACTATCTGGCCGCACAAAACCTTTGGGTTCATACTTTTTAGCTTTGCCGTCAAAACTACCCTTGTTAAAAGTAAAGGTGGTGGCAATGCTGCCGTCATCATTCAGTTTGTAATTTTCAATTGGGTTATAAGCCTCGGTTTCAATAGCGGTAGGAATCACAGCAATTACATACCAATCGCCCATAAATTTGGCTAAATCAACTTGTTTTACTAGTGGAATCTCAGTCATTTTGTTTCCTGCGCAGCCAGTTAAAAAATAACTGAGTATTATTAAAAGTAATACATTAATTTTATAATTTATCATATTGTTTTATATACTATTTAAGTTTATAAATTATGTTATAGCCTTCTGGCGTTATCGATTTTAATGCTACCCAATCTTTGTTATTATTGGCATACCACAGCTCAATATTAAGCTTGTTTTTGCCGCCCAATGCACCTTTTAATTTGTAATGAGCGGTGTCAGTGGCTTTTCCTTTAACTACAATATTTTCGCTGCCTAAATTTTCAAATTTTGCATCTAAATATTCAGCATTTTGTGGGTTCAACAACTTGGTTTGCTCGAGTATTTTTGGGTTCCAATAGGCAAATGTCATGCTGCAATCAGGCAAGGTTTGTGTAGTTTTGCCATCGCTGACTTCAAACCCAGTGTCCTTTTTGCTACCTTTTACATTGGTCAGTACTTTGTTTTCTGTGGTACTGGTGTCTAAACTTTTTAAACAATCACCATCAAATTGCTCTTTAGAGGTGTGGTCGTATTTATAAGCCTCTATAAACAGCACTTTCACATTAAATTTTGCGCGGCTAGTCAGCATGCGGCTTTCAGATAATGTAAAGGTATGCGTGCCAATTTTAGATTTGTCTAAATATACATCAAAGTTCCAATCTTTGGCTTGCAACAAGGGCGTAACTAGCAATAAGCAAATAGTGAGAAATATTTTATTCATGTTTTGGGAGCTCCTGGAAAAAACGCGTTGGTGTTTTTAATATAATCGGCATAAGCAGGGCGGCGCTCTACAATGGTGCTTTCTAGCAAATTCACTCCACTTACTTTTAGCAGTAAAAGTGTCATTAAAATAGGTGAAATAATTGCCCACCAAGCCCCGCCAGCCAACGCAAACAAGTAAAATGCCCACCACACACAGCATTCACCAAAGTAATTTGGGTGGCGGCTGTAGCGCCAAACACCTGAGTTAAGCACTTTTCCTTTGTTGCTAAGATTCGCTTTAAAGCGACTTAGTTGCAAGTCGGCCAAGGTTTCCCAAATAAAACCAAAACCAAATAATGCTAGGGCAGCGTAATCTAGCCAATTAAGCGGCGCAGTTGCTGCAATGGCAACATGCAGCGAAACGGAAATAATCCAAGCCAACACTGCTTGCAAACCAAAAATAATGTAAAGGCTTTTAAACCAAAAGTGCGGTTCGTTATTTTTGCGAATCTGCACATAGCGTGAATCTTCATGCGGACCCCAATTGCGCCATGTTAGATATACAAACAAGCGCAGCGCCCAAATTGAAACGCAAGCAAGCACCAGTATCAGCCGCGCCGGGGCAGGGTAAACAAACAAAACAAATGCCGCTGTGGTAAACGCGGCAATCACAAAAAACAAGCTCCACATGCTATCGACATGGGTCACGTTTTTGCGCGCTAGACTTAATAACCAGCCTGCAAAAGCAAACAGGCTAATTGTGACTAAACTGTAAAGATAAATTGGCCAGCTCATGCTTTAAAACCATCAAATTTTTGCGATAAACAAACCAATAATGGCGTAATAATTGCCCAGCCCACACTAAGCACAATGGCGCTTGCGGGCAGGCTGTTTAATGTGACGGCGCCAAGCTTGGCTGCGCCCATGTAAGCTAGCGGCCCGCCAATGGCGCCAAATAACACCATGACCAACCACTTGGCTTGCGACTTCATATTTTTCATCCAACGTAAACTGACATTTAATGCAGTAACAAAGCCTGCCCACAACGCCAATATCCATGCGGGCACTAGGCCATCTTGCCAGCCATGCGCTTGATAGCTAATTAAGTCGCTGCTTAACATGGTTTGATCAAACGCAGCACCAATGATTAATGCAATGCATAATAAAATAATTTCTGGTTTGGCAGATTTTGCTTGCTGTAAATGCCAAGCGACGATGACAACTGTGACGATTACGCCCAACCATGGCATTTCACGCGCTGCGCCTAGCACGCAGGCAAACCAGGCTATTTGAAAAAATACAAAGTTAATAATGACGTTTTTTGACATTAACGTAGCTTTGGCTATCTTCTCTCGAATAAATAATGCCCAACCCACCACTCTTGGCCATTGTTATAGCCAAAAAGCTCTGCACAAGCCATGTAAAACATGCGCCAGCGATTACGCCACCTTTCACATTCTTTAATACCGTAAGTTTGTACTAAAATGGGAGTAATTACATCCGCATTGGCGTCCATATTAGCTAACCAAGCATTGGCGGTTTTTTCGTAATGCGTGCCGTCCCAGCGCCAGCGGTTAATTAGCTTTAAATCATCCTGAAAATGCATAGGTAAATCGTCGCTGGGCATCATGCCGCCACTAAAGAAATGTGCACTCATCCAATCACTATCATCTTGTACTTCAAACAAATAAGGCGTGTTGCGGTGCACAAAAATATGCTTAAAAAACTTGCCCTGCGGTTTTAACCAGCCGGCTACTTTGCCATATAACACCTGCCAATTACGCATGTGCTCAAACATTTCGACTGATACAATACGGTCGTAACTGCTAGGCGCTTCAAATGTATTCATATCGGCCGTAATAATAGTTAAATTAGTCACACCGAGTGATTTAGCCATTTGCGTAATGTATTCGCGCTGCGAGTGTGAGTTTGAAACACCTGTAATTTGCGCATTTGGGTAGTGCGTTGCTAGCCATAAACTTAAACTGCCCCAGCCACAACCCAGCTCCAAAATTTGTTGGCCATCTTTAATATCTGCGTGTTCACACGTTTGCTTTAGCGCTAATATTTCTGCCTCGTCTAAATCGTTTGTATCCTGCATCCAAAAGCAACTGCTGTATTTGCGGTTATTGCCCAGACAATAAAAGAAGAACTCAGCAGGAATTTCATAATGTTGCGCATTGGCCAGCTCTGGTACCTCGGCGATACCAGCTTGATTCATTGCAGCAACAAAATCTGCAAAAATTTTGCTACCAGTTTCGCAATTGTTTGCCGAAATATCTACTAAGCGTTTTTCGACTAGCTGTTGAATACCCTTACGAATGAGGCTATCGGGGAGTTTGCCTTTTTCGGCTAAATTTAATGCAAAATTTGAAATGGACATAATCTTAATTTCTATCGGTTACTTTTTATAAATCTATGCATAGCAGACTATTGGTTGTATTTTAAGTTTCGTTTTATTAGTTTGCATTATCTACTCACTTGTAAAATAGTCTAGTATGCGTGTGGCAAGCCAGTTATCTCGGCCTGCAAAGCCAACATGACCACCTGTTTCTGGGTATTCTAATGTTACAAATTCTGAGACTTCAGCGGCGGTTGGTAAGGTTTGTTCAGGTATAAATGGGTCATTTTTTGCATTTAATATCAGCGTTGGTAAGCTAATTTGTTGCAGCCATGGTTTGGAAGCATTTTTGGCATAATAGTCTTCTGCGTCACTTGCGCCATACAATACGGCGGTAACTGCGTTATCAATATCATGGATGGTTTTAGCCGCCTTTATTTTTTCTATCTCTAACGGCAAATTTGGAAACCGCACCAACATGGCTAGCGCTTTTGGCTGCATAGAATCTACAAAGCTTGGCGTATAAAGAATGCGGTTTAGGCCCGTATCTAGTGCTGTGGCAGAGGCAGCTAAATCCATGGGTGCAGAAACAGCCACCGCTTTGCTGATAATAGTTTCTGCACCTTCGCCTGATTCACCTAACCATTTTAATAGCGCGTTAGCACCTAAAGACACACCTGCGGCGTAAATAGGCGCTTGTGGCGCATGCTCGCGCACCCGCGATAATAATAGCTGTATCTCAGGCGTGTCGCCCGCGTAATAAGCGCGCGGTAGACGATTTGGCTCGCCTGAGCAGCCTCTAAAATGAATAACCACACCACGCCAGCCTTTGGCAACGCTTGCGGCCATTAAAGCGCGTGAATAATTGCTTTGCGAGCTGCCTTCTAAACCATGAAAAAGTACGACGATTGGTATATTTGGCAGTAAGTTTGCAGGCGAGTTTTGCTCAGCAATAATTGGCTCTGCCCAGTCAGCATCTACAAAATCACCATCGGGCAACTCCCAGCGTTCGCGACGATAGTTTATTGTTGGCGTACTAGCCAAGGTTGCCGCAAAAATAGTTTGCACATGCCCACCAGGCAGCCAAAATGGCGCAGAGTAGGGCGCACTGTGCGCATTAATTGGCAACAAAAATAAAGGCAATAAAAAAATATAAGTACGCATAAAAGGACTGATATTAACGCCAAAATTGGCGCAGAAATGTTTAAACAAAGTTAAATTTTTTAAACTATTAGCTTTTAATTAATCTAGTAGCTTTTAATCAGTAACGTACAGCCACCAATCGTTTTTAATGCCTGATGTATGCTGCCTGCATGCGCATAGTGGTAATCACCTTTGGTACACAAAATACCTTCAATAGTTACATCACCTGCAAGTACAAATGATTCTTCATCGTGAGCATGTAAATGTCCAGGAATACTAGTGTTTATCGCCATTTTCATTAAAAATGATTTTGCGTTACCTGTTTTATGCAGCAGCTTGATTTGTACACCTTCGTGTACAGTTTTCCATTTACCTTGTGCTGCGAACACAAATTCATGTGTATCAGCTTGCACACGCTGCATTAGTTTGCTTTTAATGCGCAGTGCAACTTCTGGCGCTGGTGTTGTGGCTGTTATTTTACTAGCAATGGCAGCATTAATCTCATCACTTAACACTGGTGTATTTTTAGATAGTCCAGTTTTAGATAGCGCTGGTTTAGTCTTCAGTTTATTTTTTGGTAACTGAGTGGTATTAGTCATCG
>JANOYU010000107.1:0-1634 GCA_031429035.1 Methylophilaceae bacterium | reverse complement strand
GCGTGGTTTATCAAACTTATAATATTGCGCTGCCCACATTTGGTGCTGGCCCACGTCAGAGGTCACGTAAGCGTCACCCTTGGTAACTTCCCACAATTTTTCAATCACGTATTGTGGCTTGATAACGGTGTCGGACATTTCGTAACGGCCTCCATGCACCTTACGCCACTCGTTAATTTGCGCCCACCAATCAGCAATATCGGGTTTAGTAGATTTATTTGCCTCTATAAGCTCGGTCTTCAACACTTGGTTCATTTCCGTCAATACCGCTTGCACATGACCAACAATCGGCACATCGACTTTGACGCGTTTTGAGATGCTGGATGGATCTACATCAATATGAATGATGGTGCGTTTCTGACTTAAAAAGTGCTTGGGATTACCAATCACGCGGTCATCAAAACGCGCGCCTACTGCAATGAGTACATCGCAATTTTGCATGGCCATATTGGCCTCATAGGTGCCGTGCATGCCCAGCATGCCGACAAATTGTGGATCGCTAGCAGGGTAGCCGCCTAAGCCCATTAGCGTATTGGTCACAGGGTAGCCCAGCGTGCGCGCAAGCTTTACCAGCTCTGGCGCGCCATCGCCCAATACCAAACCGCCGCCCGTATATATCATGGGGCGTTTAGCCTCTAGCAGCAATTTAATGGCCTTTTTAATTTGCCCGCTGTGGCCTTTAAGCACTGGATTATACGAGCGCATTTCCACCGTTTCTGGATAATGAAAACTGGTTTTATGCGCGGTAATATCTTTTGGAATATCCACCACTACTGGCCCTGGCCTACCCGTAGCCGCGATATAAAAGGCTTTCTTTATGGTTTCAGCAATGTCGCGCACATCTTTAACTAAAAAGTTGTGCTTAACACAAGGGCGGGTAATGCCCACCATGTCGACTTCTTGAAACGCATCTAGCCCAATGGCGGGCACTGGTACTTGACCGCTAATGACAACCAACGGAATAGAATCCATGTAAGCGGTGGCAATGCCAGTAATCGCGTTAGTTGCGCCCGGGCCAGAGGTGACTAAGGCAACGCCTACTTCGCCAGTTGCCCGTGAGAATGCGTCTGCCGCGTGCACTGCAGCCTGTTCGTGGCGTACCAAAACATGCTTAAAGCCATTTTGTTTATAGATTTCATCATAAATATGCAGCACCGCGCCGCCGGGGTAGCCAAATACAAATTTGACCTTTTCGGCATTCAGGCAACGAATCACAATTTCTGCACCACTGATTTCATGGCTAGATTTTTTGTGTGAATCGCTTATGCCCTCAGATTGGGTTTGCGCGCTAACGGGATTAGGTTTAGCGTTTTTTGCGGGTGTTGCCATAAAACCTTGAATTTATAAGAATAATATTGAACCCTAAACATTAACCGTTTAGCGGCATTTGGTCAAGGTTGCCAGCGCGTAAACCATTCAAAAATAACAAAAAAATATATAAAAAATATATAAAAAATATAAAGTGACGGCTAAATTTGGCTTTAATGATGGATGAGATATGCGTTAGTAAGACAGCTCGTTAGCTGGGATATATATCAAAAAATATTTACTATAAACACAAAAAACCAATAGGAGAAACTAAAAAAACATGCTCTGTAAGCCAATATCCATGGGCCTTTCGCGCATGAATAACC
>JANOYU010000106.1:0-6509 GCA_031429035.1 Methylophilaceae bacterium | reverse complement strand
TTCTTTCAGTGCTTGCATAAATGCAGCAATCTTATCTGCACTTTTTATGCCTTTGGTTAGCTCCACGCCGCCGCTTACATCTACTGCATAAGGCTGCACTTGTTTAATCGCATCCGCCACATTTTCTGGCACCAAGCCGCCGGCTAATATCACAGGCTTAGTCAAGTTTTTAGGGATTAAATTCCAATCAAACACATGGCCTGTGCCGCCATAAGCTTGCTCGCTATAAGTATCTAATAACAGCGCTTTAGCCGCTTTAAAATCAATTGCATATTGTAACAAATTTGTATCAGGCTTTACGCGAATTGCTTTGTAATAAGGCAAGTTTATTTGTGCGCTTGCTTGCTCACAATCTTGCGGCGTTTCGTCGCCATGAAACTGAATAACATCAAGATGTACTTGGGCTAATATAGATTGAATTTCTGCTATTGTGGCATTCACAAACAAGCCCACAACGCTGATAAATGGCGGCATGGCGGCAATAATGGCTTGGGCTTGGGCAACACTTACACAGCGCGGGCTTGGCGCGTAAAACACCAAGCCAATCGCATCTGCACCTGCATGCACGGCGCCAAGCGCATCCTCAACCCGCGTGATGCCACATATTTTTACTCTAGTTCTCATCATATATATAAGCGTAGCTGAAACACGACAGCTTGTCAGTTAAATCAGTATTAGTGAGCGCTGTGTATTGGGTAAATCAAATTTTTGATCATATTGCACACCCGCTAAATACAAGCCATTGGGCGAGAATGTTGGTGGCGATAAGGTGCGATCTTGTTTTGTTAGTAATTGTTTAATGAACTCTGGCGAATACTTGTTATTGCCTACATAAATAAGCGCCCCCACCATATTACGCACTTGGTGTTGTAAAAAAGCATTGGCTGCAAACTCAAATACAAAATAATCGCCGTACTGTTTAACTGTGGCTATTTGCAAATTTTTAATTGGCGATTTCGCTTGGCACTCACTCGCACGAAAAGCGCTAAAATCGTGTTCCCCCTGCAAAAAGGCAATGCCCGCTTGCATAGCGCCAATATCTAAAGGCAAATGATACCAGCCCGCTTTAGTGGCATTAATGGCGGGCGCTATGGGCGTGTTTACCAGCAAATATTGGTACCTGCGCTGCTGCGCCGAAAATCGTGCGTGAAATTCATCAGCCAGAGTTTCATCTATTAATTTTGCCCACTGCACACGAATGCTTATCGGTAAAAATGCATTGGCGCCGCGCACCCAAGCGCTATCTGGCCGAACAGTTTCAGTATCAAAATGTACAATTTGCGCTAAACCATGCACCCCAGTATCGGTGCGTCCTGCAGCGTGTATGCGTATAGCGTGTTCGGCAATGTTTTGTATGGCATTTTCTAAAAAATCTTGCACACCGCATTGCTTAGTTTGGCTTTGCCAGCCACAATAAGGCGCACCATCATACTCGATACACAGCGCAATACGCATCATGCAAATGCCTTGGTAAAGCCAAGCCCAATTAATATTAGCAATATGGCGATTGCAGCATAATCCAAGCAATTAAACACAGGCTTTTCTAATATGATTGATGTCGTTTCGAAGGCTTTATTTTGGGTGTCAATTTTTAATTGCGTTAATTGTTTTAATTGACTAAAAAAGTGACCATTAGCTTTGTTGGTCATCTTTTCGGCACTTTGCGTCTCTACATAATGCAGCGTTAGCCATAGCCGCGCAGCAAAACGTTCTACTTTTAGCCCTAAATATTGAAGTGGTAAAAAGATAAAATAAAGGCCAGAAATTAATTGCTGTTTGCTGTTAAGCGCCATAATGATAAACAAGCCAGCTAGTATTGTGACGATTCTTAACAGTTGTGTTAAGCCCGCCTGCAGGCCTTCATAACTTGGGCTGATGCTTGAGTCAGCCGATAATGGCCAAAATGCCACGTGTTCGCCAGGCGTATTAAATGAAAAAATCATAATTAAAACTAAAAAAAACCATTTAAAGCGCAACAATGTGTTTAAAAAACCAGAAAACTTTTTACGCAACACAATGATCACCAATAACCCGAGTGAAACAATCATTAAGCCTGGTAAATGCAGCCAATTAACGCCTGCTGCCATCACAAAAAACCCGATTAGCTGCGTTATAATATTCATTTTAAACATGTAATATTTTATGCGTAATTATTAACGTTTTGTAAACCATCATAAAAAAACCGGGCTGAACCCGGTTTTTTAAAAAATTAGCGAGCTATGCAAGCTTTGCCAACATCGCTTCGGCGCGTTTACGCTGATTAGCGCCACCTTCTTTAAGCACCTCATTTAGCAGTTCAACAGCCCCTTCTTTATCATCCATATCAATGTAAGCCACCACTAAATCTAGCTTGGTTTCTACTTCTATCGGCTCATTACCAGAAAGATTAAGTTCAGCATCTTGCTCTACGCTAGCAGCAATCTCGGCATTGTTATTTAAATCTAAATCAATGGTAGTCAAATCAAATGGATTTAATTCTAGCTTGCCATCATCTTCAAAATTGGCGGCTTCTGGCGTGATGGTTTCTACATCAAAGTTAAAATCAGTATCTCCACCAAACTCGTTGGTAAAATCTGTTGTGCTTAGCTCAGTTTCCATACCACTGATGTCTAAAACAGCCTCTGGCACATCGCTTGCTGACGTTTCAGCAGATAAAAAGTCAAAAGACTCTGCATTTAAATCACCAAAATCAGATAACGCTTCAACTTGATCAGAAACGCTATCTACTTTGTCTGCAACAACATCTTTTGCATCTGTAAAAAATTCAATTGCGTCATCAGCCGCACCAGTCATGGTATCGGCTACTTCGGTAGCAGCTTCAGGCATAAATTTAGGAGCATCAAACTCTGGCATATCAATAGCTGGCATTGTGTTGCCAAAGCTTACGTCGCTGGCGTTACTTGCTAATGCTGCGTTATCAACAGTTTGAGTCGTATTTAATTCACCAAAATCACCCATATCAAAATCGAGCGCATCATTATCAACTACCAAAGCTTGTGGCTCTGCCACCGTAGTGTCAGCGTCAAATTGTGGCAAATCAAAACTTGTATCTTCTGTCGCAAGCACAGCTTTGGCAGGTTCTGGTGCAAAGTCTTGCGTTAATGCATCGTTATCAAAAGAAAAATCCAAATCTTTTTCTGCCGCTAAGGGCGTATTAGAAAAATCGTTTTCATCTAAAGGGTCATTCATGCCTGTTGGGGCGCTATTGGCTTGATAAAGTGGGTTGCTTGGCTCTAATTTAATACCAATTTCTGCCACTTTTGCCCAAGTTGGGTCTTCTGCGCCTAATGAAGTATATAGCTCGCCTGCGATTGTTTCAAATGCAGATAAATTTTTGCTGGCAGCGTACATCTCTAATAGTTTTAGATGTAATTCGTGGCGTTTAGGCTCTTTCGAAATGGCGTCTTTTAAAATCTCTTCTGCTTGTGCATCACGGCCATAGGCCATGTACACTTCGGCCTCAGCAATCGGGTCAACGTCATTGGTGTCTATCATGCCACCGTTGGCACTTTGTGAAAAATCGGTTAAGAAAGAGGTGTCACCAGTGTCAACACTGGCGCTAGCCGTATTACCAAACACGGTGTTCGCTTTTAAACCACCAGAAGTCATAATGCCTTGTTCGAAATCAGATAAGTTTTTCTCACGTTTTTTACGTAAATAAAACCAACCACCACCTAATAAGGCCAAAGCACCACCTAATGGTGCAAGCAAGCCTAAATTTAAGCCATCTAGCATACTTGCTATAAAGCCAGGCTGCTCAATTGGCTCGGCGGCTGGCATAGCTGTAACTTGTGGCTTAGCTGCTGCTTCTGCGGCTGGCTTTGTAGGTTCTGCTGCAACAGGTTTAGCTGGCTCAACTGGCGCTGCAGGTTTTTCAGCTTCAACTGGTGTCACTGGCACTTCTGCAGGCTTGCTGCTATCTGCGGCAGCCTGATTTTGTTTGTCGGCCATGGCATTATTTTTAAGTGCTAGCAACTTCTGCATATCTGCAATTTGCTTTTCTAACGCGCTAGTTCTGTCTTGCGCCTCTTTTACACTTTTTTCGCGTGCGGTGGCTTCTTCTTGCAGTGCGGTAATTTTTTCTTGTAGTGCTTTAATATCTTGCGAATCTGCTTTATTAGTGGCCTCACCTGCCGATAGCTTCACTACATCTTTTGGCCCTGTGACGGCAGGTGTCGATTTATCTTCTGCCGCACTTTTAATTTTTCCACCCGCAGATTGCGTGCTTGCTTCGGTATCCCTGGGTGCGTTATCTGCCACAATACCAGCCAGTTTATTGCGATAGGCGTTCCAATTAGCTGTTTGCACTTTAATTTCGCTGGCGGCTTGCTGACGAGATACTGCACTTAAGTTTTCTTGCGATGGCTGACGTAAAATCTGGCCCACTTTAAGGCGATTCATATTGCCTTGAAACGCTTCTGGGTTGGCTTGATACAAGCCCACCAACATTTGCTCTAAGCTTACACCTTCAGGCTTCATATCTTGGGCGATTTTGGCCAGGGTATCGCCACGCTGCGTGGTGTAGTCGTTGCCACTGTTTGCCCCTGCAGTTTCCATCGGCGCTTCAGTGTCATCTACTGGTTTAATTTTTTTAGTGCGTTTGCTTGGTTTTTTACTGCTAGGCGCACTGGCGACGCCCTCATCTGCCATTGTGGTATCAGCTATCTGGTCTTTTTTATTTTTACTGAATGATTTCACCATCGGTGGCTGCGCGGTTTGCGCATTTGGGTCAGCTTCTCCTGTATAGCCAGGTGGGTCAAGCAAAACGGTATATTCTCTTAACAGGCGACCAGAAGCCCAATCGACTTGAATCAGCATATCTAAAAATGGCTCGCTAATAGGCTGCGATGATTTTAATTTAAGAATTGGTGCGCCAGCGGCATTTTTAGCCACATCCACTTTTATGGTGTTGTGCGAAGCAGGTTTTTCTATGCCTTGTATGGCATACGCCTCTTCTGAGGCAATCGCGGCAGAAATACTATTTAATTCTTCAGGGGTGACGGCAATTAATTCGATGTCTGCTTTCAGTGGCTCGCCTAAGCCAGACGTGACATTGAGTTTGCCTAAGCCTGCGGCAAATACAGAAATTGGCACCAACGCCATGCACAAGGCAACGCTAATACGCTTTAATTTTGAGTTATGCACTTAATTCCACCCTTAAATTTACTTATATATTGCAATAACAAAAATAACATCAATTAGTTAGAGTTGCAAGCTCATCATACACATTATATTAAGTAGCTATGTGGTTGACTATGAATAGTGTTGGTTTTTATCAACGTTTTGTATCAATTGCAGCAACTTCAATTGTTATCTAGCGTGCTACCAATATACGCAACATGCGCCGTAAGGGCTCCGCAGCGCCCCACAATAGCTGGTCGCCAACAGTAAATGCGCTTAAATACTCATTACCCATATTCAACTTACGTAAACGCCCGACTGGCGTATTTAGTTTACCTGTCACCGCGGCTGGGGTAAGCTCGCGCATACTCGCTTCGCGCTCATTAGGGATGACTTTCGCCCACTGATTCGCTTCAGCCAGCATTTGGCTAATTTCGTCTAGTGGTACATCTTTTTTCAGTTTAATTGTCATTGCCTGACTGTGGCAGCGCATGGCGCCAATCCTCACGCACAGACCATCGATAGGAATGGGGTTGCTAGTACGGCCGAGGATTTTATTGGTTTCCACGCCGCCTTTCCATTCTTCTTTGCTTTGGCCGTTACCTAAATCTTTGTCTATCCACGGAATCAAACTGCCCGCCAGCGGCACACCAAAATTTGAAGTCGGGAATTTTGCATCGCGCAAAGTACCTGCAATAGTGCGGTCAATGTCTAAAATGGCCGAAGCTGGGTCTGCCAACAGTTTGCTGGCGGCAAAATGTGCCTCACCCATTTGATTAAGCAACTCACGCATATTCTGCGCGCCTGCACCGCTAGCCGCTTGATAGGTCATCGATGTGACCCATTCAATCAAATCGGCTTTAAACAGGCCGTTTAAGGCCATCAACATCAATGAAACCGTACAGTTGCCGCCCACCCAGTTTTTACCACGACCATCTTTTCCTTTTTGGGCTAAAGCATCTTTAATCACATGCATGTTCACAGGGTCGAGAATAATCACCGAATCTGCTTCCATACGCAAAGTAGATGCCGCGTCTATCCAATGGCCTTGCCAGCCAGCATTTCTGAGTTTTGGGAAAATGTCTGAGGTGTAATCACCGCCTTGACAGGTAATAATCACATCCATTACTTTTAAGTCATTGATGTTACTAGCATCTTTTAAAGGTGCAGAGTCTTTGCCTACATTTGGTGCAGCGCCGCCCACGTTGGATGTGGTAAAGAATTGCGGTTCAATATCCGCAAAATCATTTTCTTCCATCATGCGCGCAATCAGCACACTGCCAACCATACCGCGCCAACCAATAAAACCAACTTTAAGCATTGTTATTCCGTTATCTATATTTAATTTACTGAGTCGATTTTTTAATCGCTTCGCCTGCTTTTTCTAC
>JANOYU010000105.1:0-4752 GCA_031429035.1 Methylophilaceae bacterium | reverse complement strand
CCATATTCAGTTTGGTACTCTGCTGCATGCTCGGCCGCATGCTGGCTCATGGCGCGTAAATCTTTTAAATCTAGCAGTAACCAGCCTTTGTCATCAGCAATTTTAAAAATGCTATTTATTACGCCGCTTTGTACATCGTTTAAATTGAGCATGCGCGCCAATAACAATGGCCCCATTTCCGCGATTGTTGTACGCACTGGGTGGCCTTTTACGCCAAATACATCCCACAAAATCACTGGTGAAGCTTGCGCTTTATAGTCAGTCAAACCCAGTTGTGCAATGCGCGCATCTACTTTGGGGTTGCCGCCGCCCGCTTGGCTCATGCCCGATAAATCACCTTTTACATCGGCCATAAATACTGGCACACCCAGCGCAGAAAAACCCTCTGCAAGTGATTGTAATGTAACGGTTTTACCCGTACCCGTGGCGCCTGCAATTAAGCCGTGGCGATTAGCCATTTTGGGTAAAATGTGCAGGAAATTTTCTGCTTTGGCAAGACGGATTGGATTAGTCATCAGGTGGTTTACACTTATTTAAATTGTCATTAATAAGGTTTAGTATAAACCAAGCCAAAGTTTTTTACAGTAGCATTATTAGTTAGATTTAAGCTGCCCCGCAAGCCAATATCCATGCGGCCTGCAGGGCAGTCAGTTTTTATTGTTAATTTATGCTTAAATAGTCAATAAAAAACCCGCATTTAAGCGGGTTTTGTGTCACATAAAAGTTAACAAATTTAAGGCATCAACACAGTATCAATTACATGAATCACACCGTTAGATGCTTTTACATCGGTTGCGGTTACGTTTGCATTATTCACCATCACACCTTTATCGGTGCTTATTTTCAGGGCTTTACCATTCACCGTTGGCGCGTCACCGGCTTTCACATCTTTTGCCATGACTGCAGCTGGCACCACATGATAAGTTAACACCGCGGTTAGCTTGGCTTTATCTTTTAATAAGGCATCTAAATCGGCTTTAGGAATTTTTGCAAAGGCGGCATCAGTAGGGGCAAATACGGTAAATGGGCCTTTGCCTTTTAGCGTTTCTACTAAACCAGCGGCTTTAATTGCGGTCACTAAGGTGGTAAAGCTACCCGCACCAACCGCGGTATCCACAATGTCTTTTTCACCAGCCAAATGATGTTCTGCCATTGCCACAGATGATGAGATTAAAAAAATAGAACCAAAGAATAAAGAAAGAAAATTACGTTTCATTTGAAAGTCTCCTAACTAAATTTGTGAAAATTGTTCAACACAAATTGTGTGTAGTTATTTTCAGAATAGAAAAGTCACTACCACCAATAGGCAAAGTTAGGTTTAGAAAGTTCTTATTAAATCAATTGTTTATGTGAAAAAAATGGGGAACTAAATCAAAAAAGTAAAACTTAATTTAAAACTAAAAATCACCTTTGCGCGCTTTTTCTATCAGTTGAATCAGCGCATCTTCAAGCTGTTGTGCCGATTTTACTGCGCGTGCGGTAGGGTTTTTAATACTTTTTAAATCGAAAGTTGGGCGCGCTAAGCCAATAAATAAGTGCATTTTTTTATTAATATCTGGTTTTTCATATAAGGCGATACGGCAAGGCGCAAATACCAAAAATTCAGGGTGGTCGAGAATAATCTCAGTGCCCATGCTTAGGTTACAAAAACTGTGTACTTCTTTAATGCCTTGCGGATCAACGCCGCGCAGCTTCATGTGATCGCCAATAGGAAAGTTAGCAGGATTCACGAAATTCATGCCTTCAGACACGCTTTTAAGGCTGTCGATGACATCTTGGTAGCTCACGCCATCAGCCACTTGCACCTCGTAAATGGCACTATCAACTTGTATAGAGGCCTTATTAGCATCGCCAGCAGCCGCGCTGTTGTTGGCATGCAGGCCAGTGCATCCGATAAGTGACAATAATAAAGCAGAAATAACTAATTTTTGCATGGCTGTTTTTGTTAGCTATTGCGATAAGCTTTTAGCGCTTCGTCAACTTCTCGGCGGCTAAAGTTTGGCGCCAGCAGCTCGATAAAACCATATAGATAACCGCGCAAAAACGCATCTTTACGCACGCCCAAATAAGTTGTACTGGCGGGGAATAAATGGCTGCAATCGAGTTTTACTAAGTCTTTATCGCGCTCTTCGTCATACGCCATGTTTGCAATTAAACCCACGCCCAAGCCAAGCCCAACATAGGTTTTAATAACGTCGGCATCAATTGCAGATAAAACCACGTTAGGCATGACGCCTGCATCGTGAAAAACTTTTGACACAATGGTGCTGCCAGTAAAAGCAAAATCGTATGTAATCAGCGGAAAGCTAGCAATTTTAGCCAATGTCAGCGGCATAGCATCAATTAAACGGTGGCCTTTTGGCACCACCACGCAGCGATTCCACTCGTAACATGGCAAACACAGCAACCTGTCGTCTAAACTAATGGCTTCCGTCGCAATGCCAATATCCGCCTCGCCGCTGGCCACTAACGCGGTCACTTGGCTTGGGTTGCCTTGGTGAATATTTAATTTTACATTGGGGTAATTGGTAATAAATTGCTTCACTGCGGCAGGCAATTTGTAACGCGCTTGCGTATGCGTGGTGGCAATGGTCAGCGTGCCAGTTTCTACTTTGGCAAATTCATCGCCCACGCGTTTAATATTTTGCATTTCTAACATCACAGTGGCGGCCAGCTTGACTATGTGCCGACCAGGTTCTGTAATGCCTGTGAGCCGCTTACCGTTACGCTGAAAAATTTGCAGCTTCAGCTCATCCTCTAACATTTGAATTTGCTTGCTTACACCAGGCTGCGAGGTATGTAGCGCCTCGGCTGCAGCCGAAATACTTAAGCCTTGGCGCGCTACTTCGTGTATATATTTTAATTGATGCAGCTTCATACAAACCTCTTTTTCAGCTTAGTTATTCTTTATAAGTAAATAATATACCAAAATATCAAAAAGGTATTAAATAATTATATAAAACCCTGCTATATTACGCGACTTATTATTAAATTTAGTTATTTTAAACATGGATTTAGCCTTTTATATATTTGCAGGTTTTGCAGTTGGCTTACTGGTTGGCCTGACGGGTGTTGGTGGCGGATCGCTAATGACGCCCATTTTAATGCTGTTTTTTAATGTAAAAGCCGCCGTTGCGGTGGGCACCGATTTACTTTACGCATCAATCACCAAAACAGCAGGCATTTTTGCACATGGCAAATTGGGTAATATCGATTGGAAAATGGTGCGCCTATTGGCGTATGGCAGCATACCTGCAGCCATTGTCACGCTGATTTATTTAAAAGATTTAGATATTGCCTCAGAAAGCGCAGTGGCTAGCATTAAATTTTGGCTGGGCATTGCACTATTGTTGACATCAGTCTCGGTTATATTTCGTAACCAATTAGCAAAATTGTCTAAAACTGGACATTGGATTAATCCTAACTATGTGCCTGCATTGACGGTTATTTTAGGCTTAGTGCTGGGCTTTTTAGTGACCTTAACATCGGTAGGTGCGGGCGCTTTGGGCGTCACCGCTTTGCTTATTTTGTATCCCAAAAAGCCAATTACCACCATTGTGGGCTCTGATGTGGCGCATGCCGTACCGTTAACGCTAGTGGCGGGTTTGGGCCACGCCAGCCTTGGCACGGTCGATTATCAATTATTAGGCACATTACTCATTGGTTCTATACCAGGTATTTGGATAGGTAGCCATTTAAGTAGCAAAGTGGCCGAGCACTGGGTGCGCGTTTTGTTGGCATTAATATTGGTTTATGTGGGGCAAAAATTGGCTTTTCCGCAATTTAATCAATTGATTGGCATGGTTGTTTTGCTGTTTATTATTGCGTTTAAGCAGCTTGGCTTTAAAAATAGCAAAGCAAAAACACAGCCAAAATAGGCGTTTTCGGTTAAAATACTAAGTTAATTTAAATATAAGCGTTATGTTTTTAGGTAATAAAAATTATGTACAAGTATGATGCAATAGATCAGACCATTGTCGACGAGCGCGTTACGCAATATCGCGACCAAACCCGCCGTTATTTAGCGGGCGAGTTAAGCGAGGACGAATTTCGTCCGTTACGCCTGCAAAATGGTTTGTATATTCAACGCTATGCGCCAATGCTGCGTATTGCTGTGCCTTACGGCATGTTATCTAGCCGTCAATTGCATAAGCTTGGCGATATTTGTAAAAAATATGATAAAAATTATGGCCATTTTTCAACCCGCCAAAACTTACAATTAAATTGGCCAAAAGTAGAAGACGTGCCTGATATTTTGGCCGAGCTTGCCACAGTGGAAATGCACGCCATTCAAACTTCGGGCAATTGTATTCGCAATATCACCACGGACCAATTTGCTGGCATTGCGCCAGACGAAGTGACAGACCCACGTGCGATGGCTGAAATTATGCGCCAATGGAGCACGTTTCACCCCGAGTTTGCACTGTTACCGCGTAAGTTTAAAATTGCGGTTAGTGGCACTAAAGAAGACCGCGCAGTGATTCAATGTCACGATATTGGCATGGAGTTTTACCCAGACACTGCTGGCAAATTGGCCATTAAAGTGTGGGTTGGCGGCGGCATGGGGCGCACGCCATTGTTGGGCGTTGTCATTCGCGAACATTTAGAATGGCAACACGCGCTGACTTATTGTGAGGCAATTATCCGTGTGTATAACTTGCATGGTCGCCGCGATAACATTTACAAAGCGCGTATTAAAATTTTAGTTAAAGCGCTGGGTATTGACGAATTTAAACGCCAAGTTGAAGCCGA
>JANOYU010000104.1:0-6081 GCA_031429035.1 Methylophilaceae bacterium | reverse complement strand
ATTGCCCTCGCCGCGCGTGATGATAATTTTAGCTACGGCGGCTTGATTCTCAGTTTTGGCATCATCCGCAAATAATTGCGCAATGTCACTCATCAGCAGCTCGGCACTTGGGCATACAATATTGATTGCAGCACAATCGGCGACTAATTTTTGATAATGTTGCGGCCAAAGCTGCGGCAAACCGCTTTGCATTTTAATGGTGCGAAAAACGCCGTCACCGTACGCAAAACCGCGGTCGAACGGCGAAATGGCTTGATTAAAACTGCCGTTGATTAAATAAGATGCGGTGTGTGCCATGAGCCGATATTAAACCATAGCAAGCTGGTTTTAAAAAGATAGCAAACACTTAAAACGCATGATTTTTAATGTAATGCTTAGTTAAAGAATGGTCGAGCAAGAAACAATGGCCTGCAAGCCTCATAGATATTGGCTTGCAGGGTCAGTGTTAAAATTTAATCGTGCCTAACCCCATTTATTTAGCATTAACCTACTTGCTAAATTTAACTCACTTGGTTAATATAGCCAGATGGAAAAGCGCACGCCTCACTGTCCGTTATCGGTTCTTAAATCGCACATTAAAGAAGGTAAAGTGCGTAGCACGTTTTCTGCATTGTCTGGGGCAAGTGCTTTACAAATTAGCTTTGATGGCATGCTTACCATTATTACCAGCTTAACAATGAAAGATTTTTATAAAAGTATGACCACGCATAGTAACCACCAAGTTTGGCAAGATGTTTACCATGCCAAAACAGCATCGGGCGAGGCGTATATTAAGCTCACGGTGATTGATGATGTGTTAATTGTTTCTTTTAAGGAGTTATAAATATGCAATGTCCTATTTGCAATAACGCGGAACTGGTCGCAGATACCCGTGATACGCCTTACCTATACAAAGGTGAACTCACTATATTGCCACAAATTAAAGGTGAGTTTTGTACTGCGTGCGGCGAGCATATATTAGATGCAACAGAGTCAGCGCGTGCCAGTACTTTAATGTTGGCATTTAATCAGCAAGTCAACGCCGCGATGGTTGATCCCGCGTTTATTGTCTCAGTACGTAAAAAGTTAGCTTTAGACCAACGCGAGGCAGCAGAGATTTTTGGCGGAGGGGTGAATGCGTTTTCAAGGTACGAAAACGGTAAAACAAAACCACCACTCGCTTTGGTTAAATTGTTAAAAGTGCTTAATAAGCATCCTGATTTATTATCGGAAGTTAAAGCAGCTTAAAACAAGCAAGCCTGCAATGCGCATGGATATTTGGCTGTAGAGCATGTGTCAAAGCGTTTAAATGTGGTGAAAATGGAGGTTTTGTAGCGCCTATCCCCGAATGATTTTGTAGGTTGGTGGTGAGTGTAGCGAACCCCAACGATGTGAAAAGTGTTGGGGTTTATAAAACCGATTCACCCCAACCTACGGGCTAAATTAAGTCAAATTAATCGTGTCTGACCCCATTTATTGGTGCATTATGACCCCATTGATTTAAAATTTTTTCGAATTGCTTCGTATCTATTAGGCCATACCTCTTTGACTCTAACCATACCTCCAGTGACACAACGTCCCCAGGAAATCTTATCTTCTCCATTTTTCTTTGACATAGCTTTAAATACAGTCAAATCATTATTTAGAAGTAATAAATTGCAAGCTAATGCAGGAATTGGCTCATAGTAAATTTTGTCATTTAGCAAAGGTAACAATCTATAAAAATCAAAATCTTCATGAAAGTTATCGTTGCTAATTAAGCTATTTTGTATTGCATCCATCGATCCGATTAACGGCGCATACATTACGTCTTTATTTAAGTTGGTAAACAAAGTATCAAGATAAACCTTGCTAAATGAGATAGGCATCACTCGTACCAAAGTCGCATAATCATTTGGACCCATATGGAAGTAAAACACATATATGTAAACAAAATATGAAATTAGGCCTATTCCACACAGTTTAAGAATATGTTTTATCTTGAATTTAATTGGAAACCCCATCAATCATTACTATAAATTTTTGCCCTAATTTCAGCAATTTGTTTTTTAGCGCCGGCTAACTCGTTGAGCCTGTTTGCGTCAAATTGTGCATGTGTATAAATATAGTTTGATTTTATTCCGCTACTATTTATTGAGTAAACATCATTGAGTTTTTGTATTAACTTTTCTGCTGAAATAACCTGCGCTTTTGATAAAGGATTATCTGAATAATCACCCAAAAATGCAATACCAATATTTCCTGGATTTTTACCTAATACATGCGCTGCTTCAAACTGCAAAGAACGACCCTCATAAATAGTACCATTACTTGCTATCATAAAATTGTACCCCACATCGGCAAAGTTGTATTTTTTTACCGGCTCTCCCGCTTTAATAGAACGCCCTAGTAGATGTAAGTTACTTTCAACTCCCCGATGAAACGCTTCAACCTCTCTAGCAGTTTCCTCGCTACCAGCAAGCGTAGGGTGTGCAAATGGTTTGTTATTTGCACACCGTTTATCTAATTTTTTATTCACCAAATGCGCCTGAATCACCAAAACCGCCCCAATTTTCTGTATAAACACCTTGCACCACATGCTTGTGAAACGTGCTGTGCGGCCAATCTTTTACTTGGCATACTAATCCGTGTTTAACTGGATTGTAATGAATATAATCTACATGGCGTTGTAAATCAATCTCATCTCTTATTTGATGCTCCCAATATCTGCGTTGCCAAATGCCTTTTTCGCGATGTTTAATTTTGCTGTTTGAGCGTGTTTTATTCGCACTAAACTGGCGCGAAAAATTGCTTTTAATCATGCGCCAACGCAATGCAAAATCACCATCATCCAAGGGCATTTGCCATATTGCATGAAGATGTTCTGGCAACACGCAAATGGCGACGGTGGTGAATGGGTGCAAGGCATTTGCGCGCTGATAAGCTTGACGCAATAAGTGGATGTTATCGGTAAGAAATTGCGTTTGACGTTGCGCCAGCGTGAGCGTAAAAAAGTAAGTGGCGCCTGCGAGCTGGCTGCGAATGTATTTTGGCATTTGCTTATACTAGCTTTGTTGGCAGCTGGTGTGCAAATTAAAGCATTTTGCACACCCTACAAAAACTGCCGCTTTATATTTTCTTAAAAACCAAACTTCCATTAGTTCCGCCAAAGCCAAAATTATTCTTCAGTGCATAAGTAATTTTCATATCTCGCGCAGTATTGGCGCAATAATCTAAATCGCATTCTGGATCTTGGTTGAAAATGTTAATCGTTGGTGGTGAAACTTGATTGTAAATAGAAAGCACGGTAAACACAGATTCTAAGCCGCCTGCGCCGCCTAGCAAGTGGCCTGTCATCGATTTTGTGGAGTTGACGACCAATTTGTATGCGTGATCAGCAAAAGTCGCTTTAATCGCGTTGGTTTCGTTGGCATCGCCAAGTGGTGTTGATGTGCCGTGCGCGTTCATAAATTGTACGTCGGTTGGGTTAATGCCTGCGTTGTTAAGCGCGTTGACCATGCTTCTGCGCGGGCCATCCATATTGGGAGCAGTCATGTGGAATGCGTCGGCGCTCATGCCGTAGCCGCTCAACTCGGCATAAATACGTGCGCCTCGGGCTTTGGCGTGCTCGTACTCTTCTAGCACCATCACGCCTGCGCCCTCGCCTATTACAAAGCCATCGCGGTCTTTATCCCACGGGCGACTTGCAGTTGCAGGGTCATCATTGCGGTTAGATAGTGCGCGAGCAGAAGCAAAACCGCCGACAGAAAGCTCAGTAATCGCTGCTTCTGCGCCACCTGCCACCATCACATCGGCATCGCCATATTCAATCATGCGCGCGGCATCACCAATGCTATGCGTGCCAGTGGTGCAAGCGGTGACAATCGCTACATTTGGGCCTTTTAAGCCAAACATAATGCTTAAATTGCCAGAAATCATATTAATAATGGTGCCGGGTATGAAAAACGGCGAGATTTTACGCGGCCCGCCTTCGTCATAAGTGACTTTGGTGGTTTCAATATAGCCAATGCCGCCAATGCCAGAGCCAATGGAAACGCCAATGCGCTCAGCATTTTGCTCAGTCACTTCAATACCAGAATCTTTAAATGCCTCTATGCCTGCTACTAAGCCAAATTGGATGAATTTATCCATTCGGCGCGCTTCTTTGGCACTTAGATAATCTTCTACATTAAAGTTTTTCACTTCGCCTGCAATTTGCGAGCTGAATTCGGTCGGGTCGAAATGCGTAATACGCGCAATGCCCGATTGGCCCTTAATAAGATTATCCCAAGTGGTTTGCGTGCCAATGCCAACAGGCGAAACTACGCCTAAGCCTGTAATTACAACTCGCCGCTTTGAATCAAGAGGTTTAGTGGTCATGTTTGCGCGCTTTTAAATGTATAAAGCTTATTAGAAATCAGCCCTCTTTTGGAGGGCTGAAGTTTGAATTTATTTGAGGTTTGTATTGATATAATCAATGGCTAATTGCACGGTGGTGATTTTTTCTGCTTCTTCATCTGGAATCTCGCAGTCAAATTCTTCCTCTAGCGCCATTACTAGCTCTACAGTGTCTAGCGAATCTGCACCTAAATCATCTACAAATGATGATGCGTTTTTAACATCTGCTTCTGCTGCGCCAAGTTGTTCGGCAACAATTTTTTTAACACGTTGTTCGATGTCAGACATCTATTTACCCCTTTAATTGAAATTAGCTCTTCAGCTAAGTGCGTATTCTATCAAAACTATACAAGAATACAAAAAAAGTTACAAAAATAATTTAATGCATAAACTATATTTTAGGCGCTATACATGCCGCCATTCACATGAATAGTTTCGCCAGTTATATAAGCAGCGCTGGGGCTGGCTAAAAACGCCACTGTGGCAGCAATTTCATTCACATTACCCAAGCGCCCTAGCGGCACATTCTCTAACATTTTGGTTTTAATGGCTTCTGGCAGTTCGGCCGTCATGTCAGTATCAATAAAGCCAGGTGCCACGCAATTCACCGTAATATTGCGCGAGCCAACTTCGGCCGCTAGCGATTTAGTAAAGCCTGCCATGCCCGCTTTAGCCGCTGCATAGTTGGTTTGGCCTGCATTGCCCATGTGGCCAACTACGCTAGAAATGCTGATAATACGGCCAGTTCTAGCTTTCATCATAGGCCGCAATACTGCTTGGCTCATGCGATAGACCGAGCTTAGATTGGTTGAAATAACGCTATCCCAATCTTCGGCCTTCATGCGCATGAGTAAAGTGTCTTTGGTAATGCCTGCGTTGTTTACCAAAATTGAAATTTCACCAAATTTGCTGGTAATTTCAGCCAAAACAGCTTCAATCTGCGCAGCATCATTCACGTCTAGCGCAATGCCCATGCCGCTTATGTTGGCAGCTTTTAGCGAAGCGTTGATATTTTCTGCGCCGCCTGCGCTAGTTGCAGTGCCGATGACCATTGCACCCTGCTTACCTAGCTCTTGTGCAATTGCCGCACCTATGCCGCGGCTGGCGCCCGTCACTAAAGCGACCTGATTCATTAAACTCGACCCTGCTAAATTTTCAATATTTGACATGAAATAAACCTTATAAGCTATTGATTTATAAATTCTTGTACTGATTCATTGCTGGTTAACGCAACACATGGCAACTCGGCAACAATTCTTTTTGTAAGGCCTGCCAATACTTTACCCGGCCCACATTCCGCAGCATTGGTGATGCCAAGCGCATGAATCGCTTGCACCGTTTCTACCCAACGCACTGGCGAATACAGTTGGCGCACTAATGCGTCTTTAATTTGTGCTGAATCATTGTATGAAACTACGTCTGCATTATGAATCACAGGAACTTGCGGCGTAATTATGCTTACACTTTTTAAGTATTCAGCCAGTTTTTCAGCTGCTGGGCGCATTAACGCGCAATGTGAAGGCACGCTAACAGGCAAAGGCAGCGCACGTTTTGCGCCTTTTGCCTTTGCTAACTCCATGCCGCGCTCTACCGCCGCTTTGTTGCCTGCAATCACTACTTGGCCGGGCGAGTTAAAATTCACTGCTTCGCATACCTCGCCTTGCGCCGCTTCTGCGCAAACAGCGCATACAACATCGTCATCCAAACCCAATATCGCTGCCATTG
>JANOYU010000103.1:0-11271 GCA_031429035.1 Methylophilaceae bacterium | reverse complement strand
CGCCGCCCCTCACCCGCGCTGTCGCGCACCCTCTCCCGCTTGCGGGCGAGGGGATTTAAAGTCTGGGCCGACGGAAATATAAGCAATATTATTTGATAAAATACAAAGATGACGAAAAAAACCACCCTTAGCCAACTCGCCACAGACCCAAGCTGCATGGACGATTACGACCCAAACGCCATGTCGGTTAATCAGGCACGCCAATTCATTCAGCAATTTTTATCGCCTGTTACCGAGACTGAAAATGTGGCAACCATGCACGCACTTGGTCGCGTATTGGCGGCGGATATTATCTCGCCCGCTAACGTGCCAAACCACAGTAATAGCGCCATGGATGGTTATGCTTTTAAGTATTCTGAAGGCATTAAGATTATTAAAGTAATCGGTACTGCCTTTGCTGGCAGGCCGTTTGAAGGTCTAGTAAAAGCTGGCGAATGCGTAAAAATTATGACTGGCGCTGTGATTCCGCAAGGGACCGATACGGTGATTATGCAAGAAAAAACCGCCACAAAAAGCGATTGCATTACCTTGCTTGACACCCCCAGCAAAGGCCAAAATGTGCGGCTGGCTGGGGAGGATTTAAGTATAGGTCAACCCGTTTTGGCCAAAGGCGAAATACTTAAACCTGCCGATTTAGGCTTAATTGCATCGCTTGGCATTGACGAAGTAAGCGTGTATCGCCAGCTAAAAGTGGCGTTTTTTAGCACGGGCGATGAGCTGGTAAGCTTGGGTAAAAAGCTGCAGGAAGGGCAAATTTACGACAGCAATCGCTATACCATTTTTGGCATGTTAAGTAGACTGGGCGTGGTGATTAGCGATTTAGGCAATGTGCCAGACGACCCAAATTTGCTAGAGAAAACCTTATTAAAAGCTGCCAGTGAAAATGATGTTGTCATCACCAGTGGCGGCGTTTCGGTGGGCGAGGCCGATTACATGAAGGCCTTACTCGCAAAGCACGGCCAAGTTTTATTTTGGAAAATCAACATGAAACCTGGGCGGCCTTTAGCTTACGGAAAAATCTCAAACGCGCACTACTTTGGCCTGCCTGGCAACCCCGTTTCTGCTATGGTAACGTTTTACCAGTTTGCACAACCTGCCCTGCAAGCCTTATCTGGTGCGGCTTTCAGAGCATTGCCTTTATTCAATGTGGAATGCGTAACGCCGATAAAAAAAGCCACAGGCCGCACTGAGTTTCAACGTGGTATTTTGTTTGAAGATGCTGGCGAATGGAAGGTAAAACCCTTGCCAAATCAAGGTAGTGGCGTGTTAAGCAGCATGAGCGCCGCCAATTGCTTTATTGTGTTAGATGATACTGTTGGCAATTGCGAAGCAGGCACAATGGTAAAAGTGCAAACGCTAGATAGTTTTATCTAAAGGTTAAAATTCAAAGCATTAATTTCCCAGCTTAATTCTTAGCTTAACTTTACATAAATCTAAATAATTGGTCTATTACAACCATAATTTTGGTTAATAATGGTTATCATTTAGTTTTAAGCTGTAGTATAATCAACGGCTTAGCTTAATTTTTTACCAAAATTTTACACAAAAACCCGCCTTGGACATCGCAATTAAAAACACCAAGTTTAACGAAAATACGCTTATTTGGGCGGTCATTTGCTCATTGCTGCTGCATGTGTTGCTGGCGGTGGTATTGCCTAATTTTAAATTTGATATTAGCAAAGACAAGCCACAACCACTTACCGTAGAAATTATGCAGCCAAAACTACCAGCGCCAGTTGCACTGCCTGAACCGACTAAGCCTGAGCCAATTAAAAAACCAGAATTAATTAAAGAGACTAGGCCAATTACAGAACCAGTAAAACCTGTTAAACAAAAATCACCTGAGCCAGTGCAAGAAGCTAGCCCAGAACCCTCGCCTGCCGAGCCACCACCACCTAATGTGATTGCTGTAGCGCCAAAGGCAGATCCCGCGCCAGAAGTAAAAGTTGCACCGCCGCCGCCAGACCCACCAAAAAAGGTAGAACCAACTGATGCCGATGTAAGTGACGCGCGCGCGCAATATGGCAGCACGCTGGGCAGAGCGATTGCCAAGCACAAAAGCTACCCAAAAATCGCACAAATGCGTGGCTGGCAAGGCGAAGTATTGCTAGATTTAAAGCTAGATGGCAACGGCAATGTGCAAGCGGCCAGTATCAAAGAAAGTAGCGGCCACGAATCGCTAGACAATCAAGCGCTAGAGATGGTGCGCAAGGCATCACCCTTTCCCGCGCCGCCAGAAGCCTTGCGTGGACGTAGTTTCAATATCACTGTGCCAGTGTCGTTTAAATTAGAAAACGCTTAATGCCAGCAGCGCAAATCTACAAAGCCCAGTCTTATAAGGCCAAGTCTCTGCGCGATTTATTGTTAGCGCACGAACTCATTTTTATCGCGCTTATTTTACTGGCAGTAGCGGCTGGTGCTTATGGCATTTATGTGTGGGATAAAGCCGCCAAAGAATCGCAGCGCATTCATTACTTAACCCAAGAAATTCAGCAAACGCGTGGCGATTTATATCGCCAAATGAAAGAGCTGTTTGATACGTTTTTTTTAGAAGATGCCGACGCTAAAAATGAATACGATGCCTACACGCAAGCCATTTTAAAGCATTTTGAAACGCTCAATAACCTAACAGGTGGCGCGCAAGAAAAACAGGCGATTAGCGCCCTAGAAACCAGCTACAAAAGCATTGTAAACGAGGCGCCTGCTTTGTTTTATCGCTATCAAGCCTTGCCCAATGCGGCTTCTCGTAAATTGTTATATCAAGATATTGAAACAGGTATTTTTAGCCAATATGAGGCAGTGTCTAAGCGTGCAGAAGACTTATTGGCACTGAAGCAAGTTGAGCTTAAAACGCGCTTAAATGAAGCAAAATATGCTTCAATAGCCATACTGCTCATTCCCATTTTATTGGCAGGTTTATTGTTAGTGTTATCGCGACTATTTTTAAAGCGCGCTATTATTAACCCGATTAACGCCATTATGCAAGCAACCAGCGAAATTAGTGCGGGTAATTTGCAGCAGCAGGTGCCAGAGACAGGTGCGGCCGAGCTGGCGACACTTTCGCAAAAAATTAACATGATGGCAACCGAGCTGCAAGCCAATAGGGATGCGCTTGTGCGCACCGAGAAACAAGCTGCTATGGGCTTGCTGGTGCCCATGTTGGCGCATAATATTCGTAATCCGCTGGCCAGTATTCGCGCCACGGCACAGATTATTGATATACCCAATAATGATAGTGATACGCGTGAATCGCTGCAAGGCATAGTTAACACGGTAGATAGGCTAGAACGTTGGACTGGCGGCCTATTAGCGTATTTGCTACCAGTTAAACCACAACTTAAATTGGCTAACTTTGATGCAATTTTAGCCGGTGCCATGCTGCCATTGACACAAAAAATACGTGATAAAAATATCGCCATTAGCAAAAATATTCAGCCAAAAAATCTACAAATTCTCACCGATGAACACTTGCTAGAGCAAATGTTTTACAACCTCATATTAAATGCCATTGATGCCTCGCCCAAAGGCAGCAAAATTACGCTGCAAGCAAGCTTAAATCAAAACATATTTAGCTGCGCCATTAGCGATGAAGGAGTTGGTATGCCGTTTACACCAGACCCGCATACCTTAAGCCCTGGGCCGAGCACCAAGCGCTTTGGTACGGGCTTGGGAATTCCATTTGCGTTTAAAGTGTGTGAAGTGTTGGGTGGCAATATCACCTTTGAGCCTGCTAGCCCGCAAGGTACGCGCGCCACTTTAACTTTGCCACAATAATTTTAAAGTTAAAAATTTATTTTTTAGCCATCAACCAAAACATTTTTGTTTTGTCATAATTTTTAGCTTGCCTAAATGCCAAATTTTTACAACAATGAGAATAATTAATATGACAACTTCTATGCTTAATACCTCTGTAACCAATTTTGAACTAGCCGCCACCAATGGGCTCATCTTTAAATTATCAGATTACCTGGGCAAAACCCTGGTGATTTATTTTTATCCAAAAGACAACACGCCTGGTTGCACCACACAGGGCATGCAGTTTCGCGATGCTTACGACGATTTTCAAGCATTAAATTGTGAAATTTTTGGCGTGTCACGCGACAGCTTAAAATCGCACGAAAACTTTAAAACCAAATTTACTTTTCCGTTTGAATTATTAGCCGATACTGAAGAACTTGCTTGCGGCATATTTGACGTGATGAAAATGAAAAATATGTATGGCAAACAAGTGCGTGGGGTAGAGCGCAGCACTTTTATTATTGATAAAAATGGTATCTTAATTAAAGAATGGCGCGGCGTAAAAGTAGATGGTCACGCAGCTGAAGTGCTCGATTTTATTAAACATGTGTAATTAAAATACGAAATAAATTAAAGGCTTATGGCAAAAAAACTAGCAAGCAACACCAAACTATTTGTACTCGATACCAACGTGTTGATGCATGATCCATCGAGCTTATTTCGCTTTGAAGAGCACGATATTTACCTGCCAATGGTGACGCTAGAGGAGCTAGATAATAATAAAAAAGGCTTAACCGAAGTGGCTCGCAATGCGCGCCAAGCCAGCCGTTATTTAGAGGAAATTGTTGGTACCGATTTAACCAATTTAGAGCTGGGCTGCCCGCTGGCCATTAACGGCAACAAGCATTTAGATGGGCGTTTGTTCTTGCAAACGTATCAAGTCAATATCGAGCTACCAGGTTTAGCAGGTAGCAAAGCCGATAACCAAATTATTAGCGTCGTACTTAACCAACAAAAACAGCAGCCAAATCGACAGGTTATTTTAGTCAGTAAAGACATTAATATCCGCATTAAAGCCCGTGCTATGGGCGTGATGGCACAAGATTACTTTAACGATAAAGTGCTTGAAGACACTGATTTGTTATATAGCGGCATGAAAGAGTTGCCACAAGATTTTTGGGATAAACATAGCAAGGCAATGGAATCGTGGCAAGAAGCAGGACGCATGTTTTACCGCATTACAGGGCCATTAGTTAAAACATTTCTCATTAACGAATTTGTATTTTATGAGTTTGACAAACCGTTTCATGCAATTGTAAAAAGCATTAGCGACAACACCGCAGTGTTAGAAATTGTGCAAGACCACGCAAACCCAAAACACAATGTATGGGGCATTACGGCGCGTAATCGCGAGCAAAATTATGCGCTTAATTTGCTGATGGATCCGAATATAGATTTTGTAACGCTGCTAGGCCAAGCCGGCACAGGTAAAACGCTGCTTACTTTGGCGGCTGCGCTGACGCAAACACTAGATAAAAAAACCTATTCTGAAATTATTATGACACGCGTCACCGTGCCAGTAGGAGAGGATATTGGCTTTTTACCAGGCACCGAGGAAGAAAAAATGGCGCCCTGGATGGGTGCACTAGAAGACAACTTAGATGTGCTGAACAAAACCGACGAAGATGCAGGAGAGTGGGGACGCGCCGCTACGCAAGATTTAATTCGCACGCGCATTAAAGTGAAATCACTTAACTTTATGCGTGGCCGTACTTTTTTGCATAAATTTTTAATCATTGATGAAGCACAAAACTTAACACCAAAACAAATGAAAACGCTGATTACCCGCGCTGGGCCTGGCACTAAGGTTGTATGTTTAGGCAATATTGCACAAATTGACACCCCCTATTTAACCGAGGGCAGTTCTGGACTTACCTACGTTGTCGACCGCTTTAAAGGTTGGGCGCACAATGGCCATATTACTTTAGTACGCGGTGAGCGATCGCGCTTGGCCGATTTTGCAGCTGAAGCACTGTAGTTAATTTGAGAAATTACACAAAAGCATTAAATTGAAAGCGTAAATGAAAAAAGGTTTTTATACGCTTTTAATTGCGCAGTTTTTATCGGCGGTGGCCGATAATGCCCTGTTATTTGCCGCCATCGCTTTACTATCAAAACTAAATGCGCCCGAATGGCACGAACCATTACTACGCGAAGTCTTTGTGATTGCCTATATTGTGCTAGCACCGTTTGTAGGGCCTTTTGCCGATGCCTTACCCAAAGGCAAAGTCATGTTTATTAGTAATGGTATTAAGCTTTTTGGCTGCTTGCTGGCATTAATGGGCTTGCCACCACTATATGCATATGCAGTGGTGGGCATAGGTGCTGCCGCTTACTCCCCTGCTAAATATGGCATTTTGACTGAATTATTGCCGCCTAGCTTGCTGATAAAAGCCAATGCCTGGATGGAAGGCACCACCGTCACTGCCATTATTTTAGGGCCTGTATTTGGTTCTGCCATTTCTGTTAGTGACCCCTATTTTGGCATAGCAGTTATCGCAGGTTTATATCTGCTAGCAGCTGGTTTCAATTATTACATCCCAAAACTGCCTTTAGATCATAAAATTCCGCAACGTGATTTGGTTTACCTTATGCGTGATTTTTGGCATGCATTCACCACGTTATGGCGCGATCCACAAGGCCGCGTCTCGCTAGCGGTTACCACTTTATTCTGGGGCGCAGGTGCTACGCTGCAATTTGTAGTGCTTAGTTGGGCATCGCAAAAGTTAGGCATGAGTCAACAAGATGCCACTAAACTCATCGCTATATTGGCCATAGGCATTGCTGTGGGCTCGGTGGGGGCATCTATGTTTGTTAAGCTTGAAGAGGCCGTTAAAGTACTGCCAGCAGGCATTATGATGGGTGTTTTGGTAATGGGCATGATATTTGTTGATACACGTGAAGTAGCAGCGGTCATGTTGTTTAGCATTGGCGTATTGGCGGGTTATTTTTTGGTGCCGCTCAATTCGCTATTGCAGCATCGTGGCCATACTTTATTAGGTGCTGGGCACTCGATTGCTGTACAAAATTTTAACGAAAATATTGGTATATTGGTTTTGCTAGGTATTTACACTTTTATGGTGCATCAAGGCTTACCTATTAACACGATTATCATTATCTTTGGCGCCTTTGTCAGCATTTGCATGACCGTTATTTACAAGCTTTATCGCGATGAAGTAAGCAGCACTATACAACCATAATGAATAGCTATGCGCAGCACAATATTCGCAGAGCACAATAATAAAAAAGCCGCATTTGCGGCTTTTTTATTATTCTTTGTGCAATTAATGCAATTTAATTTGCGGCTCGGTACGACGCGTAATTAATCGTGCAATTGTTTGCAGCGCCACTGTAAAAAAGCCATGCAAGGTCATTAAATGCATTTTATATAGTGATTGATACATCAGCCGCGCAAACAAGCCTTGAATATACATACTACCACCCGATACTGCACCCATCAAGCTACCAACTGTTGAGTATTTACCTAAATTAACCAGCGAGCCATAATCGCGATATTTATACTCTGGCAAGTTGGCATTATTTAGTACGCGCTTTTTCATGGTTTTAACTAACATAGATGCCTGTTGATGCGCTGCCTGCGCGCGCGGCGGCACATTGCCTTCATGCCCCAACCTTGGGCATGCAGCACAGTCACCGAACGCAAAAATACTTTCATCCAATGTGGTTTGTAGCGTTTGTTTGACGATTAATTGATTAATGCGGTTTGTTTCTAAGCCGGCAAAATCTTTTAAGAAATCAGGTGCTTTAATACCCGCCGCCCATACTACTAACTCGGCAGGTATAAAGCGCCCACTATGTGTGGTTACGCCTTTATCAGACACCTCGGTTACCCGCTCGCTGGTAAATATATTAACGCGCAGTTTTCTAAGCTCTACATCTACTGCCAGCGATAATTGGCTGGGCAATGCAGGCAACACACGGTCACTAGCCTCAATAATTGATATTTTCACATCACGGTCTGCGTCAATTTTATCAAGCCCATATGCAGCTAACTCGCGCGTTGTGTTATGCAGCTCTGCTGCCAACTCTACGCCTGTTGCACCTGCACCCACAATCACCACTTCAAGCTGGCCAGGTTTTAAGGCCGTAGTTTGCGTTTGTGCGCGCACTAACGCATTGTGTAAACGGCGGTGAAATTTTTCTGCTTGTTCTTGTGTATCTAGTGCAATTGAGTGCTCGCGCGCGCCTAAAATACCAAAATCATTTGTCGTGCTGCCAATAGCAATCACCAGTGTATCGTACTTAAATACACGGCGCGGAATTACCTCAGCACCATCTTCATCATAATGCGGTGCAATTGTTACTTCTTTTGTAGCTCGATTTAAACCATCCATACGGCCTAGACGAAAATGAAAATGATGCCAATGTGCCTGTGCCAAATACTCTAGCTGGTGTTTATCTGGGTTCATGCTGCCTGCAGCAATTTCGTGCAGCAGCGGTTTCCACATATGCGTTCTAGTGCTATCAATCAGGGTAATGTCAGCTTTTTTATGTTTGCCCAAACTATCGCCCAAGCGTGTAGCCAGCTCTAGGCCACCCGCTCCACCGCCTACAATCACAATATGATGCAATTTTTTATCAACTGTATTTTCCAAATTTACTTTCTTATCAATCTCTATTTATGATTTACTAAAATTTAAAGGCTATTTACATGCCTACAAATAAAAACGCGCCTGCTGAAACAGCAAGCGCGCATATTGTAACAAAAAAACTATTCGTTGCCAGTTATACCATCACCTTTGGTGCGAATCCAAGCAATCACTTGTAACAGTTCATCCGTAGTAATACCTTGTGTATTATCACCAGCTACCATTAAACCAATTCCTTTTGCCCCCATGCCACCGTTTGAGCCGTGCCATACGGTTTCAAACATGCCTTTATTAGTGGCGTTTTTAGGGTATTTAAAGGTAGGGCCTACTAAACCAGGGCCTACTTGACCTTTACCTTCTGGGCCGTGACATTGTGTGCACGAATACAAACCAAATACGCGTTTGCCTTTTCCAATTGCTTCTTCGTTACCAATGTAAGGGTTTTTACCTGTGGCTAAAAATTCTTTAGCCGCAGGCGTCGTAAATAATGCATTATCAATCGTAAACGGCTTGTCATCTTGTGTTGACACAAAAGTAATTGCATTGCCACTTGCTGCGGGGGCTTCTGCACTCGCTGTAACCGCATCTCCGCTGCCACTTGATGAGGCAGCAGTTTCTGATTTGTTGCAAGCACTAAGCGCAAGCAACATGGTCGCAAAAATTACACCTAAGCCTAATTGTTTAGTTAAAAATTGATTCATGGTTAATCCTTGATTTATAAGTAAATTACTTGAAATAAAAACAGCTACTGCATTATACAGTAGCTGTTTCTAATTGTAATAATTTAGTAGACTTGTTACTTATTTCGTCCAATCTTTAGCGCCGTCACCTTTGTATTCTGTACGAATATAAGCAATGGCTTTTAAAATTTGATCAGTTGATAAGCCGTCACCTGTATGGCCTTCTAATTGGTTGTGCCAAACAAACATAGCACCGCCTGATGTACCTGGCGTACCGCCTGCTATTGACTCAAACATACCTTTGTCAGTTGAATTTTTAGCATATACCCATTTTTGATCATAAGCACCTTGGCCGCCCGCTGTATTTTTGCTTAATGATGGCGCCATAATGCCTTCTAATTTACCACCGTGGCAACCAGTACAGTTATTGTAGCCGTATTCTCTTTTACCTTTTTTAACCGCTTCTTTATCCGCCATATACATTTTAGTATATGGATTAACGCAAGTTTCTAAAAAGGTTTTTGCTTCTGGTGAATCAGTAGCCACTGCTTTAATTGCCAATGGGCTGCCATCTTTAGTTGAAACTAAATTACAGGCTGCATTTGCTTGCAATGAAAGTGTAAGACCTGCTAATGTCAACACAGATACTAATAAAGTTGACTTTAATGCTTTATTACCAAACATGTTATCTCCTAATTTTTTCAATTTAAGTAACGTCTTACATGCAGCTGCAGCTCGATCGTTTGCTCATTTAACGAATGTGTTTCTACTCGGTTGACACAAATATGCCACAAAATAAAAACAACATTTTACTCTGTTTTTGGCACAATTTCACCACGTGGCTTGTCATCATTCTTACTTTTTTTCAATAACCTATCGTTTTCAACCACTGCTGTACGCGGAACACCATAGTCATCTAAAATTTTACTAATTTTATCTTTATTACGCTCTAGTGCAGCATCAATTTTAGCCATGCGCTCTTTGTCTTTTTTACGCACACCTACAGAAATATTCCAAAACTCTTTACCTTTTGCTTGGCTAATTGAATCTTCATTCAAATACTCTGGAATCATTCTTACTTCCATCGGCACTTTATTCATCTTAGCAAAATAGCCACCAATAGGGCCCCATGCAACAGCAACATCAATTTCTTTTTTGGCCAAATCATCAATTAAATAACTTGGTGGTAAGTTTAAATCGCGTTGCATACGATATGGACGGGCATTTGCAATCAAACCTTTATCGTTCATTGGTATTGTGGCTGGACTTTGACCAACCACACCTATGACGCCTTTTTTCAAATCGGCAGAATCCCAATCGGTAATATTGTAATTACTTTCTTTACGCCAAACAAACACATGGCCAGAGCGATAATATGGCTTAGATGTGCGTAGTGCATCGTTATCAGGTGTTGTACCCATCACCACGTCGCAACGTTTGGCGTTAAGCGTATTACGTAAAAAACCCATACGGTCATACCAATAAAGATAAGAAATTTTCAAACCTAAATCTTTTGCCAATAGCTCGGCAATTTTATTTTCAAAACCTTCGCCTTTAGAATTTGAGTAAGGCATATTTTCTGGGTCTGCGCATACTTTAAACTCTGTGCCGTCATCCACGCGTTGTGCCTCACCGCCTCTGCCGCTAGTCAGGTCTACGTTTAAATCTTCTGCTTGCACTGCCGCAGATGAAATTGCAATAAATGCCCCTAAAGCTGCAGCCAAGCTGACACTTTGGCCATATTGTTTAATGTGTTTCAACATTGTTGTTTCCTTATTTTATTATGCGACAAAATATCGCCCATTGCATGAGAGTACCACTAAAAATAAAAGTTCTTATGCGCAAGTTTTGCTAGTTAGTTTTGCTGTTATAAAACCAACCCGTCATTGTAACTAAAATTTTATTTTTAGGCATACTGATAACGCCTGATAACTAATTTGGATGACTATTTAAAATTAGGCAAGGTTAAATAAAAACACCCCACCGAAGTGGGGTGTTTATTTTGCATATCTAACTACAATTAAACGAAATAACCGTTTTAATTATAGTGAGAATACTGTTAATGCACCGCCGCCAGGAGCAGCGTTGTATTTAACTAGTTCAGCATAACCACCAGCAGCACCAAGTGCGTCTGTTGGGTTAGTCATACCAAGGTTCATCGCAACGCCAGCCCAGCCACCAAT
>JANOYU010000102.1:0-4011 GCA_031429035.1 Methylophilaceae bacterium | reverse complement strand
TTTCTAACATCAAAGATAATCAAATCTTTAAAGTTAAATGATTGTTATTAATTTTTGTTTTAGTTAATACAAAAATATGTAACATTTTGTTACAACTGCACCTGCCTAGAAACGACGAAAGCTGACGGTCTCCCGTCAGCCTAAGTACGTTCAAATCTAGGTGTTACTTGATTTCGCCAGTTGCGCCAGCTTCAATCAATTTTTTCAATGCTGCGTCAGCATCTGCTTTGTTAACGCCTTCTTTAACTGCTTTAGGCGCGCCGTCCACTAAGTCTTTCGCTTCTTTCAAGCCTAAACCAGTTAATTCACGCACTGCTTTAATCGCGCTTACTTTTTGTTCGCCCGATGTTAAAATCATCACCGTGAACTCAGTTTGCTCAGCCGCTGCAGATGGTGCTGCACCGCCCGCGCCGCCACCAGCTGCTACTGCAACTGCTGCCGCTGATACGCCAAATTTCTCTTCGATTTCTTTAATAAATGCTGTTAAATCCAGCACTGACATCTTACCTACTGCTTCTAAAATATCTGCATTTGAAATTGCCATTTTAAATATTCCTTAAAAATTAATTTATATAGTTGTTGTGTGTGTGCAAGTGTAAGTTAAGCGGCTTTAGCATCACGAACTGCTGCAAGCGCGCGTGCGAACTTGGTTGGCACTTCGTTGAGCGTACGTGCAAATTTTGCAAGTAACTCTTCGCGGCTTAGTGTTGATGCCAAGGCTTGAACACCAGCGGCGTTCATCACTTCGTTTGGCATTGCACCTGCTTTAATCACAAACTTGTCGTTTGCTTTAGCAAAATTATTCATAACTTTTGCTGCAGAAACTGCGTCGGTAGAAATACCAAACACTAACGGGCCTATCATGTCGTTTGCAAGTGCTGAAAACGGCGTACCATCAACGGCGCGACGAACTAATGTATTTTTTAATACACGCAAGTACACACCTGATTTACGCGCTTCTGCACGCAACAAAGTCATGTCAGCCACGCCCATGCCGCGATATTCCGCCAACACAATCGCTTGCGCTTGCGCCACTTGGGCACTCACTTCAGCGACAACTGCTTTTTTCTCTGTTAAATTTAGACTCATGGTCTAATCCTTTCCGTTGTTAAACCAGTGCGATTCACTGCACTAGCAAAAGATTTAGCCAAATTAACACCAGCCAAACCATCTCACGGCGTCCTTATTCAGGTCATTCAAATCCTGTGTCTGGTTGCGCCATCTGCGTTGGATTCAGAGGATTGTAAACAGAGGATTGAAGATAATAATAACTCTTCTATCGCCCACCTACTCTCCGCATCAATTAAAGCCCGACCAATAATGATCGCTGGCTTCCCACGGTCTTTGATGCTCTTGCCACCTCAACATCAAGGTAGCAAGCCCAAAGTTCTTTTTATAAGCGCTATATCAGCGCTTAATAAATCTTATGCAATGCTCGCTTGATCAATACGCACGCCAGCACCCATAGTGCTAGAAATAGATATTTTTTTCAAAAACACGCCTTTAGCTGAAGCTGGTTTTGCTTTTGCAAGCGCTTCTACCAAAGCTGCCAAATTGCCTTGCAATTGTTCAACCGTAAACGAAGCGCGGCCAATCGTGCAATGCACAATGCCACCTTTGTCGGTACGGTATTGTACCTGGCCCGCCTTGGCGTTTTTAACTGCAGTCGCTGCATCTGGTGTCACTGTGCCTACTTTTGGGTTTGGCATTAAGCCGCGTGGGCCCAATACTTGGCCAAGTGTACCAACAATACGCATAGCATCTGGCGTAGCAATGGCCACATCAAAGTCCAAGAAGCCAGCTTTTACTTTTTCAGCCAAATCTTCAAAACCAACAATGTCAGCACCAGCCGCTTTTGCTGCTTCCGCTTGCGCGCCTTGCGCAAACACGGCAACGCGCGTCACTTTACCTGTGCCGTTAGGCAACACCAAAGCACCACGGACTAATTGGTCAGATTTACGGGCATCAATACCTAAATTAATCACCGTATCAATAGACTCGTTAAATTTTGCAGTCGCGCCAGCTTTTACCAAACCTAACGCTTCGGTAGCTGGGTAAAGCTTATCACGATTGATTGTTGCGCGTAGCGCATTAATTCTTTTAGTCATGTTATACACCCTCCACTTCAATACCCATGCTGCGTGCGCTGCCTGCAATGGTCCGCACTGCCGCATCCATGTCTGCTGCTGTTAAGTCTGGCATCTTGGTGGTTGCAATTTCTTCCGCTTGTTTGCGGGTAATTTTACCCACTTTGTTGGTATGTGGTGTCGCTGAACCTTTTTCAATTTTAGCCGCTTTTTTGATAAGAATCGTCGCTGGCGGCGTTTTCATCACAAACGTGAAGCTCTTATCTACAAATGCAGTAATCACTACTGGAATTGGCAAACCAGGCTCTACGCCTTGCGTTGCAGCGTTAAACGCTTTACAGAATTCCATAATATTAAGGCCACGTTGACCTAATGCAGGGCCCACTGGTGGGCTAGGGTTGGCTTTGCCTGCAGGAATCTGCAGCTTAATATAGCCTAGTACTTTTTTTGCCATTTTATTACTCCTATGTGGGTACAAACGCCATTCAAAACTAAAATTGCTTTGCTATACTTTGTTACAAGACTAAAAATCTTCGCTTACATACAAATTCGTATGCCGCGCTCTATTTTTATTCTTGTGCCTCGTCTAGCTTTGCCATTTGACTTTTGGGTTTTTTGGCTCCCCGTTAACCTACTAAAAACTACACAATAAAACTGTTTACTACAAACTCAAATTAAACTTCTTTTTCAATTTGACTAAAGTCCAACTCTACTGGCGTTGCGCGGCCAAAAATAACCACCGCAACACGCAGTTTACTTTTTTCGTAATTAATTTCTTCAACTGTGCCAGAGAAGTCTTTAAACGGACCATCGACCACGCGCACTGATTCACCTTTTTCAAAGGTCATTTTTTGTGTTGGGTTGGATTTACTGTCATCCATACGTTGCAAGATAATTTCGACTTCTTTATCTTTAATTGGTGTCGGCTTTTGTGCACTGCCGCCAATAAATGCGGTTACGCGTGGCGTGCTTTTAACTAAGTGCCAGCTTTCATCAGACATACTCATTTGCACCAACACATAACCAGGATACAAGCGGCGCTCTGAAATCTTCTTAACACCTGCCTTCATCTCAATCACTTCTTCTACTGGCACTAGAATATCGCCAAACTGATCTTGAATTTCAGAACGTGCAATACGATCTTCAATGCCCGCTTTAACTGATTTTTCCATACCAGAGAAAGCTTGTACCGCATACCAATGCATACTCATTAAGCGCTCCGTCCCATTAACCACTGCACCATATAAGCAAAACCAATGTCAACTACCGCCAAAAATGCCGCTACAATCACAACTAAAATAAATACAGCAATAGCAGTTTGTATTGTTTCTTTTCTAGTTGGCCATACCACACGCTTAGCTTCGGCAACCGATTCACCAAAAAAGCCAAATGCAGTTTGACCTAAAGCGGTTGTCCACAACACTGCAATAGCCGCAGTTAAGCCTGCCAATATAGCAAGTATGCGCAGCACCAAGGCTTTATCGGCCAAAATATAAAAGCCAGCGATGCCTGCTGCTAGCAGCAGCGCAGATAACACTAGCTTAACTTTTTCAATCATAGTCTGGTCTTAACTTTTTATTTAACCCATAAAATGGATTAATTATTTTAATTGGCAGGCCAAGAGGGTCTCGAACCCCCAACCCTCGGTTTTGGAGACCGATACTCTACCAATTGAGCTATTGGCCTATTTAACTTTATTTAAAACCACAAGGTTTTAAAATCAAATGGCCGCGCAGGGTTGTTTGCGCGGCATTTGCTTAAAACATATTGCTAAGCAATAATCTTTGCGACCACACCAGCACCCACGGTACGACCACCTTCACGAATAGCGAAGCGTAAGCCTTCTTCCATGGCGATTGGTGCAATCAGTTCTACTGTAATTGATACGTTGTCGCCTGGCATCACCATTTCAGTACCTGCTGGT
>JANOYU010000101.1:0-4442 GCA_031429035.1 Methylophilaceae bacterium | reverse complement strand
TAATGGGCCAATGGTCAGGTTGGGCACAAAATGGTTATCCATCACGTCAAAGTGTACTAAATCGGTGCCAGATGAAATCACATCATCAATTTCTTGACCAAGCTTGGCAAAGTTGGCCGATAAAATACTGGGGGCGATTCTATATGTTTTACTCATTATGTTAATCCTTACGTTAATGCGTCAGCTAAAAGTTAGTTAATACGTTATTTTAGCGTACTTTTTTAATCTTTCCACGTGTCATATACGCGTTTTTTATCTCAATAAGTTCAAAGAGTTGGTAAAATAGTCATATGCAGCTTTATACCATTGGTGTAAATCACACCACCGCACCCATTGCCATTCGTGAAAATATTGCGTTTTCTGACGCCAATTTGCGCCATGCGCTTAGCGATTTAACCGCCAATAATGCGCTGGAAGCGGCTATTTTATCTACTTGTAACCGCACCGAGATTTATGTGCAAACATCAACAGCAGAGCCAATTGTGGGTTGGCTCGCGAGTTATCATAAGCTAGATATTAATAATGTACAGCCTTATACCTACACACTGAGCAACCAAGATGCAGTAAAACACGCGTTTCGCGTGGCCAGTGGGCTAGATAGCATGGTGCTGGGCGAGCCACAAATTTTGGGGCAATTTAAGCAATCGGTAAAAATCGCGCAAGATGCTGGTACGCTGGGTACTTTATTGCACAAACTTTTCCAGCGCACGTTCGAGGTAGCCAAAGAAGTGCGCACCAATACTGACATTGGCGGCAGCAGCATTAGCATGGCGGCGGCGGCAGTTAAACTGGCACAACGCATTTTTGGCGATATTAAAAATCAACATGTTTTGTTTATTGGTGCGGGCGAAATGATAGAACTTTGCGCCGACCATTTTGCTGCGCAAAAGCCAAAAAGTATGACGGTTGCTAATAGAACTTTGGAGCGTGGTGAAATTTTGGCAGAGAAAATTGGTGGCAATGCGATTTTGCTTAACGATTTGCCTGAGAGATTTTCCGAGTTTGATATTGTCATCACCAGCACCGCCAGTCAGCTACCGATTGTTGGACTGGGCATGGTAGAACGCGCCGTTAAAGCGCGTAAACATCGGCCAATATTTATGGTCGATTTGGCTGTACCAAGAGATATCGAGCCAGAAGTGGCGCAGCTAGATGACGTGTTTTTATATACCGTGGATGACTTGGCGCAAGTGGTAAACGATGGCATGGAAAATCGCCAAGAAGCGGCCATTAGCGCCGAAGTAATTGTGCAAGCGCGCGTAGAAACCTTTATGCAATGGCTAGCCAAACGCGATGCGGTACCCACCATTAAGGCGCTGCGCGACCAAGCCGAAGCACTGCGCCAAGCCGAGTTAGACAAAGCGTTGAAGCTGATTCAAAAAGGCGAATCGCCCGAAAAAGCGCTAGAAGCACTTAGCAATGCACTCACCAATAAGTTTTTACACGCGCCCAGCCACGCGCTAAACCAAGCACATGGTGATGAACACGCTAAGTTAGAAAATATCCTTAAGCAGCTTTACCAAATCAAAAACTAAGCCATTTAACTTAGTAGTAAATTTGCACTTTCTTATAAAATATACCATAATGGTTTCTTTACGGTTGCAAAGGATTCGTCATGGCTACATCTATCACGCTTAAAAACATTCCAGATCACGTTTACAACAGCCTGCGCGCTGCGGCTGACGCGCATCATCGTAGCCTGAATGGTGAGATTATTGCCTGCTTAGAGCAAAGTTTATTGCCCGCAAAAAGTAGCGCCCATGAGCATCTTGCAAAGGCGCGTGAGCTAAGACGCGCACTCGCGCCCCTGACTTTTAGTGCAGATGATATTAATGCTGCAATAAAAGAAGGCCGTGAGTAATTGATAGTTGTTGATACCAATGTGATTGCGGCACTTTATTTGACGAGTGATTTTACCGCCCACGCTGAAAGCCTTATTTTACAAGATGTGGATTGGGCAGTCCCGTTGTTGTGGCGTAGTGAAATGCGTAATACGCTCACCAAGTATTTACGCGCAGGTTTAATGAGCTTAGAACAGATTTACCAAATTCAACATGAAGCTGAAGTTTTAATGACAGGTAAAGAATATCAAACCAACAGCTTGGTAGTATTAAAACTGGCAAGTAAAAGCCAATGTTCGGCTTACGATTGTGAATTTGTGGCCTTAGCGCGGCATTTACAAGTAAAACTAATCACGCAAGATAAGCAAATTTTGGCGCAATTTCCACAAGACACAATTGCCTTAAAAGAAATAGAAATCAAACAATTATGAAATCCAGCATGTTAAAAAAGCTCGCCACATTGAGCGAGCGCCTAGAAGAACTAAACCGCCTGATGAGTAGCGAGGGCGTAACCAACAATATGGATAATTACCGAAAAATTACCCAAGAACACGCGGAAATTACGCCAATTGTTGTGCAATATCATGTGTTTGAACAAGCTGAGGCGGATATAAAAGATGCGCAAAGCATGTTAAGCGACCCAGAAATGAAAGAGTTTGCGCAAGAGGAAATTACCAGCGGCAAAGCTAAGTTGGAAGCGGTAGAAGCCGCATTGCAATTGCTGCTGCTACCCAAAGATCCAAATGATGACAAAAATCTGTTTTTAGAGATTCGCGCAGGTACTGGTGGCGATGAATCTGGCTTGTTTTGTGGCGATTTATTTAGAATGTACAGCCGCTATGCCGAACGCCAAAAATGGAAAGTCGAGATTATGTCGGCTAACGAAAGTGAAGTAGGCGGCTACAAAGAAATTATCGCTAAAATTGAAGGCTACGGCGCGTATTCTAAAATGAAATTTGAGTCTGGTGTGCATCGTGTGCAGCGTGTGCCAGACACCGAAACGCAAGGCCGCATTCATACCAGCGCCTGCACGGTGGCGGTACTGGCAGAGGCAGATGAAGTAAATGATGTGGTGATAAACCCTGCCGATATTCGCATCGATACATATAGAGCGTCTGGCGCGGGCGGGCAGCACATTAACAAAACCGATTCTGCAGTGCGCATTACCCACGCGCCAACGGGCATCGTGGTGGAATGCCAAGAGGGCCGAAGCCAACACGCCAACAAAGCACAAGCCATGGAGGTATTGGCGGCACGCATTAAAAGCAAACAAGTAGATGCGCAAAATAGCGCGATTGCTAGCGAGCGTAAAAGTTTGATTGGCAGCGGCGACCGTAGTGAGCGAATTAGAACCTACAACTACCCGCAAGGCCGCATTACCGATCACCGCATTAATTTGACGCTATATAAAATTGACGCGATTACCGAAGGTGATATGGACGAGCTGATTGGCGCGCTAATGGCTGAACATCAAGCAGATTTGTTGGCGAGCTTGGGTGAGGATAGTTAATGTACTTATACCGCTTTATCATTGCATTTTTTATTTGCACAAATCAGGCTTTTGCTCAAGATTTCAACATTGAAGAAGAAGGCCTTAAATCATTACCAAAGCAAGTGGAAAGAGCCATTCGTACACACAAGCAGCTTGAGTTTACGAGCTGCAAGTTAATAGGTAAAGCTATTAATCTTTCTAATAGTAAAAAAGATACTAGTTTTGTTGTAACCACCTCAAATGCATGTGGTTGGGGTGCTAGTTCTGGACCAGTTTGGGTTGTGTCAAAAATCAATAACTCTTACACAAGCATCATGCACACAATCACCAACGGGGTTGAATTTAAAGAAGAGAAAAATAATAGATTGCGCCAGATAGTTACAGAAGGCGGTTCAGCAGGTCACATATCATATGCACGCTGGGGTTTCACTGGCAAATACTATAAGGAATTAGAATCATATGTATTCCTGCCTGATGACGATGAATTATGCAAGGCACATCGAGTTATTTGCCCGTTCGACACAAGCAACTAACCCAGCTCATAGGGCGCTATAGCTTGCGTATTGCGCCGCATGAATCGTTTTGCTTTCGGCGTATCACACTGCGCTAATACGCCCTACTAAAGTCTAATTAAATGACCAACGCTCACTCAATTAAAACCACACTTTTACTGGCTACCACGCAACTAAAAGCGCAGGGCGTTGATGCCGAAAGCGCAAAGCTGGAAGCCCAACTTTTATTGCAATACGCTCTCAACGTCAATCGCGCTTGGTTAATTGCACATCAAAACGATGCTCTGGAAGCCAACATCCATGCGGCCTACAGAGCACTGATTAATCGTCGTATAAATGGCGAGCCAATTGCTTATATTTTGGGTTATCGTGAATTTTATGGTTTAAAGTTAAAAGTGTCGCCCGATACGCTGATTCCGCGGGCGGATACGGAGACCTTGGTGGAAGCTGCTTTAGCGAAGATTGCTTTCGTTTTAGCCCCCTCTCCCCAACCCTCTCCCACGGGGGGGGAGGGGGTTACAAGCGCGCAAGGCCTGGCTGAATCTAGCCCCTCGCCGCAAGCCCTCTCCCACTCAGGGGCGAGGGGCTTAAATTCAC
>JANOYU010000100.1:0-46292 GCA_031429035.1 Methylophilaceae bacterium | reverse complement strand
TGAACAAGGTGAAGACTTGTTTGAATGGATGACCCTGCAGCGCCAAGCCAATGACGACGACCAAGTAGTGCGTAGCATGCTGGGACGCTTATTATTTGGCGGTGAAGATACTAAAAAATCTGTAAAGGTATTATCAGGTGGCGAAAAAGGTCGCATGCTCTACGGCAAACTGATGCTGGCGAAAACCAATGTGCTGCTGATGGACGAACCGACTAATCATATGGACATGGAATCGATTGAGGCCCTAAACACGGCGCTGGATAAATACAAAGGTACATTGTTTTTTGTGAGTCACGACCGTGAATTTGTCAGCTCAATCGCCACGAGAATATTAGAAATTAAGCCTGATGGGATTGTGGATTTTACAGGCAATTATGAAGATTATTTGGCGAGTCAGGGTGTAGACTAGACTAAAATAACATGCTCTGGAAGCCTCATGGATATTGGCTTGCAGAGCATGTGTTTTTAATTAATTTAGTGAAAATACAACAAAAGCTAAATGAAATTATATAAGTTCAAAGATTTTACAAATGAGAGCAATCATCCCCACTTTCTCCAAATAGTATTAGAGAAGAAGATTTGGTGCGCCAGTCCAAATAGCTTGAACGATAAAGATGAGAATGAGTTCAATTTTGAGATTAACTATACTCCAACACCAAATACAGAGAGTCTATTAGCTCAACTCATTGCGCAAAACCGCCCTATAGATTCGTGGAATCCTTTCCCGCCTTCTTATGTTGCGCGCCAAACTTTGATAAATAACACCCTTGGAGAACTTGCAAGACCCATAATTAATAACATAACTCAAAGGTCTAGGAGTGAAATAGGCATCACAAGTTTTACGTATGAAGCTAATGCAACGTTGTGGGAAGAACATGGAGGAAAGGGTAATGGTGCATGTATTGAAATCAATATTCCAGATTCACTTATTGGACAACTCTACCAACACGTTAACTATGTGCCCAAGAAGATATTTCACGTTGATATTTTTTTAGAAGCTACGCTATCTAATGACAATGGCAAAGCGCAAGAGGTTTACGAAAGTATCTTGCTAACAAAAACAAATAATTTTTGCTATGAAAAAGAGGTCAGATTTGTTAGCAAGCAACAAAACGTCAATTTTATTATTGATGGGCACATTAGTAAGGTAATATTTGGCGCTAAGACTCCTAATAGTGTTCAAGGAAAACTTTTATGCCAAATAAGCAACCACTGTAAATCTAATAATATTATCATCTCAACTATAGAAATCTAAAGCAGAAAAAACACATGCCCTGCAACCCTTATGGATATTGGCTTGCAGAGCATCGAAATAAGGCAGCACTATAAATGACGTAAAAAAAGCCGCTTTTCAGCGGCTTTAAAATTTCTGAAACTACTCTTTAAACGCACGTTTACGTTCATGCTCTAACAAATAACGTTTACGAATTCGAATGGTTTTTGGCGTGATTTCTACCAATTCATCATCATCAATAAACTCTACTGCAGATTCTAAAGTAAGCGCAATCGGCGTAATCAAGCGCACCGCTTCATCAGTGCCAGATGAGCGCACGTTTGTTAATTGTTTACCTTTAATCGGGTTAACAATCAAATCGTTATCACGGCTGTGAATACCAATCACCATGCCTTCGTACAACTTATCGCCTGGCACCGCAAACATTTTGCCGCGATCTTGCAATTTCCATAGCGCATATGCCACGGCTTCACCATGTTCAGCTGAAATCAATACACCATTACGACGGCCTGGCATATCTGGTTTAACGGGTGCATATTCATCAAAAATGTGTGCCATTAAGCCTGTGCCGCGCGTCATGGTTAAAAATTCACCTTGAAAACCAATTAAACCACGTGCTGGGATTTTGTACTCTAAACGAGTACGGCCGTTGCCGTCCGATTCCATATTTTGCATTTCGCCACGACGGCGACCTAGTTCTTCCATCGCTGCACCTTGGTGTTCATCTTCTAAATCCACCGTTAAAATCTCATATGGCTCACATTTTTCACCATTAATTTCGCGGTAAACTACTTTTGGTTTACCAACGGCCATCTCGAAACCTTCGCGGCGCATCGTTTCCAGCAAAATCGTCAGATGCAACTCGCCACGACCAGAAACGCGGAAAATATCGGCATCTGCGGTTTCGTCCACACGCAGCGCAACGTTCACTAATAATTCCTTAGTTAGGCGGTCACGAATTTGACGCGAAGTCACAAATTTGCCTTCTGTACCTGCCAGCGGTGATGTGTTCACCATAAAGTCCATTGTTAATGTTGGCTCATCCACGCCTAAATGCGGCAAACCTTTTGGATTTTCGCGGTCACAAATGGTGAAGCCGATACCAATATCGTCCAAACCTGAAATAATCACAATATCGCCCGCCAGCGCTTCTTCCACTGGCACGCGCTCTAGGCCTACAAAGCCGAGTACTTGGTTAATTTTGCCCGTAGCGATTTGCTTGTCTTCGTTCATTACCGTGACGTTTTGTCCAGGTTTCACTTTACCGTTACGCACGCGGCCTACGCCTAGGCGGCCTGTGTAAGTTGAGTAATCTAGCGCAGAAATTTGTAATTGCAATGGCGCTTCTGGGTCGCCCACTGGCGGTTTTACATGGCTTAAAATAGTGTCGAACAGCGCACGCATGTTATCAGATGGCGTTTTCATATCTAGCATGGCATAGCCGTTAATGGCCGATGCGTAAACCACTGGAAAATCTAGTTGCTCATCTGTTGCGCCCAAATTGGCAAATAAATCAAAAGTGTGATTAATCACCCAATCGCAACGCGCACCTGGGCGGTCAACTTTATTAATCACCACAATTGGCTTTAGACCAAGTGCTAGTGCTTTTTTAGTCACAAAACGCGTTTGTGGCATTGGGCCTTCAACCGCGTCAACTAATAATACAACGCCATCTACCATGCCTAATACGCGCTCTACTTCGCCACCAAAGTCGGCGTGGCCTGGCGTATCCACAATGTTAATGTGCGTACCTTCGTAAACCACGGCGGTATTTTTAGCCAAGATGGTAATGCCGCGTTCTTTTTCAAGATCGTTGCTATCCATCACGCGCTCTACCACGGCGTGGTGCGAGGCAAATGTGCCGGCTTGCTGTAACAATTTATCCACCATGGTGGTTTTACCGTGGTCAACGTGGGCAATAATTGCGACGTTGCGCAGATTGCGAGAATTAGGTGTAGTCATAAGGAATGTAGCCACTGTTTGAAAGGGCGCGATTTTAACACACTTTAGATGCGTTCACTTAGTATACCGTGCAATAAATCGTTGACAAATCTGAAATAAACCCTATAATGCGCGCAAGTTTAGTGCTTAATCAACAATTAAAAAGTACTAAATTCATTGCCCTGACCCTACTGTCACTCGTGAAATGTTGAAGTGACTATCATATAGATGAGAATCTATCTTTTACTGGTTAGCGGCTATGCCCGTGCGCTGGTAAAAAGCATATTCAATATTGGTTTTAAATTAGTTTAAAGAATATTTTGCTTTACGCGTTTTGTGTTGATTTTTCTATTTTTAATAGCTTCAACATTGATGTGATTGCTCGCGCCCTTATTTATTTTTCATAAAGGGACATATTTTGTCTATAGATTTAAACACCACCGAATTAAACGCTTCAGATGCATCAACTGCAGAAGCAACAACACCACTAAAAGCGGCTAAACCATCTGCTTTTGAGGCACTTAACTTACACCCCACGCTTTTACGCGCTGTGCTTGAGGCAGGCTATACAATGCCAACTGCGGTGCAAGCGCAAGCCATACCTGACGCACTTAAAGGTCGCGACATTATGGCCTCTGCCCAAACCGGCACTGGCAAAACTGCTGCATTTACATTGCCAGCATTGAATTTATTAGCCACACCGCACGCATCTAACAGCCGTGGCCCACGTATTTTGGTGCTTACGCCAACGCGTGAGCTTGCTGCACAGGTGAATGAAGCGGCGCGTAAATATGGCAAATATATTCGCGCCCGCACAGTGAGCATTGTGGGTGGCATGCCTTACCCGCTACAAAATAAATTGTTATCACAACCATTAGATATTTTAGTCGCAACCCCAGGCCGCTTTATTGACCATATGGAGCGCGGCCGTATTGATTTAAGCCGTTTGCAAATGTTGGTGTTAGATGAAGCTGACCGTATGTTGGACATGGGCTTTATGCCTGATGTTGAAAAGATTTGTGCTGCTTTACCAAAAGAGCGCCAAACGCTATTATTTTCTGCCACGCTAGATGGCATTGGCCATATTGCCAAACAATTTTTAAATAATCCAATCACATTACAAGTGGCTTCACAGCGCGAAAAACATGCCAATATTGAGCAGCGTTTACACTTTGTAGATGACATGACGCATAAAAACAAATTGCTTGAACATCTGCTAATTGCGCCAGACATGAACCAAGCCATTATTTTTACCAGCACTAAGCGCCATGCGGATGTATTGGCAGAAGATTTATACGCTGCTGGCCACAAAACAGCCGCTTTACATGGCGATATGACACAAGGTGCGCGTAACCGCACGCTAACAAAATTGCGTCAAGGTGATGTAAAAGTGCTTGTAGCCACCGACGTGGCAGCGCGTGGTATTGACGTGCAAGGTATTAGCCACGTGATTAATTATGATTTGCCAAAATTTGCAGAAGATTATGTGCACCGTATTGGCCGTACTGGCCGTGCTAACAACAAAGGTACAGCGATTTCGTTTGCATCAAACATGGATAGACATTTACTGCGCAAAATTGAGCAATACACTGGCCAAAAATTAGAAGCGGCAGTCATTGAAGGCTTTGAGCCAAAACGTAACTTTACCTCTGGCAAGCCAGAAGGTGCAAGACGCGGTGGTAATAATGAGCGCGGTGGTTATGGCGCTGGCCGTAACGAGCGCAGTGCGCACAAACCGGGTGACCGTGGTGGTTATCAATCACGTGATGGCGGCCGCGATGCTAGTCAAAATAACCGTGGCACATTCGGTGACCGCATTATGGGCGAAAAACTAGCTAGTCGTGGTGCTGAAAAATCTTATGGCGCTCGTTCTGGCGGCTTTAACGACCGCAATAAAGAGCGCACAAACAGCGACACGCGTTCTGCACGTCCCTTTAACGATCGCCCAGCGTTTGGCGACAAGCCCGCCTTTAGCGCAGGCAAGCCTGCACGCAATGATGTGCCTAACCGTGAGCGTTTTTCTAACAACGCTAACGGCAGCAATGAATTTGCTGGCAACCGCGCACCGCGTGAAGCTTCTAGCGAAGTGAATGGCAATAGCCGCAGCTACACCAAAGACACCGATATGCAATTTGCTAAAGAGTTGAGCAAGGGCTTTGGTGACCGCAGCTCAAATGATAGAGCCAATGCTGCAAAACCATATGCACGCAAGCCTGAAGGCGGCTTTGGCGATAGGCCAAACCGTTCAGCGCCGCGCGTAGCAACTGGCGCAGCAACGGGTGAAAAATTTGGCAATCCGCGTCCACGTCCTACTGGTGACCGCGCCAACTCAAATACAGGCCGCGCAGGCGGTGACAGCGCACCACGTCGTCCACGTAGCTTTGCTTAAGTTTTAAAACTATGACGACTGAAATTACGCAGTTTGATGAATTAGGTTTGGCTGCACCGCTTCTAAAAGCGGTGCAAGACACTGGTTATACCACGCCAACACCAATTCAAGCCAAAGCCATTCCATTGGCTATGCAAGGCTTAGACTTGATGGCTGGTGCGCAAACGGGCACGGGTAAAACGGCGGCATTTGCGCTGCCGATTTTACAAAAATTACTGCCGTTTGCCAGCACCAGCACTTCGCCAGCCAAGCACCCAATACGCGCGCTAGTGCTAACGCCAACGCGTGAATTGGCGATTCAGGTAGAAGAAAGTATTAAAGTTTATGCAAAACATACGCCGCTAAAAAGCTTGGTAGTATTTGGCGGTGTGGATATTCGCACGCAAACGCCACATTTAAAAACAGGTGTGGAAATTTTGGTGGCAACACCAGGCCGTTTGCTAGATCACGTGGAGCAAAAAACGCTTAACTTAGGCCAAGTGCAAATTTTGGTGTTGGATGAAGCCGATAGAATGTTGGATATGGGCTTTATGCCTGATTTAAAACGCATTTTAGCTTTGCTACCAAAACAACGCCAAAACTTGATGTTCTCTGCGACATTCTCTAACGAAATCAAAAAGTTATCCGATGATTTTTTAACCAATCCAACATTGATTGAAGTTGCACGCAGCAATGCCACGGCAGATAATGTGACACAAAAAGTGTACACGGTAGAGCAAAGCAAAAAACAAGCTTTGTTAACGCAATTGTTGCTTGAATCGAACACCAAGCAAGTGATTGTGTTTACCAAAACCAAACTCACTGCCAGCAGATTAAGCAAAGCCTTACAAAAAGAGGGCATTGCGGCGGAATCGATACACGGCGACAAAAGCCAGAAAGAGCGCCTAGAAGCATTAGATGCATTTAAGGCAGGCAAAATTATGGCGCTAGTGGCCACCGATGTGGCTGCGCGTGGCTTAGATATTAGCGATTTACCGATGGTGATTAATTACGAAATACCCAGTGCGCCAGAAGATTACGTGCACCGTATTGGCCGTACAGGCCGCGCTGGTGCTAGCGGTGAGGCCATATCGTTGGTATGCGAAGATGAAGAAAAATATTTGGTAGAGATTGAAAAGCTAATCAAACGCACGATTGATAAAGAAACAGCAGACATCAAAGCGCCTGTAGCTGGACATAGACGTTCAGGCACTGGTCTGCAAGCCAATAGCCATGCGGGTCGCGAGCATGCTAAAACTAGCTCAAGTTCTGAATCTACTAGAAGTAAATATAATGTTTCGCACGATTCTAAACATGAGACTAGGCCGCGTCAGCATACACATAAACCAGCAGCTGACCCTTGGTTTGATAAGCCATACGAGCCAGCCAAAACTAGCAGCGAAAATACGCAAACTTCAACTATTATTAATCGCAAAGCACCCGTAGCCGCTTTACTGGGCGGTTTACGATTAAGTAAATAAAGTTAAAAACTAATAAAAAAGCCTCATTACTGAGGCTTTTTTGCATTTGCTTATTGTTTTTTGCTGCCATTCTTTTTAAGCCAAGTTTCCATCTCTTTAGCCTCAATGGGTGGCGAATAAAAATAGCCTTGCACATTTTTGCAGCCACTCGCGGCTAAAATATCCGCTTGCATTTGGTTTTCTACGCCCTCGCCCACCAGCTGCAAGCCCAGTGCGTCACCCAGCGCTACTATGGCTTTTACAATGACGCGATCTTCTGCACTATTGACCAAGCCATCGACAAACGTGCGGTCAATTTTTACCTCGTCTACTGCCCAACGTTTTAGGTAAAGTAATGATGAATGCCCCATACCAAAATCATCTAGCGAGATACTAAAGCCTGCATCTTTAATATGGCGCATATTTTTCTTCACCACGTCACCTTCTTCTAGCAAGGCATGTTCGGTAATTTCTATACATAGCATATTAGGCTCTATACCATAGGTGGCCGTTGTGCTTGTCAGCGTTTTAATCAACATAGGTGAGCGCAAATGCCGCGCCGAAATATTAATAGAAACGCGCGGTACTTTAAAGCCTTTATCTAACCACTCACGTATCTGTTTACAGCTTGCATCTAATACATACTCACCAATTTGATTAATAAGCGCAGATTGCTCAGCAATTTTAATAAATTCAAGCGGTGGAATCAGACCACGCTCTGGGTGGCGCCAGCGCAGCAATACTTCCATGCCAATAAGCTGATTTTTATCAGTTTCAATTTGTGGTTGAAACACAATAAAAAATTGATTTTCGGCAAAGGCATGCCGAATGCCGTTTTCCATATCTAACCATTGGTGCGCAATAAAATTCAGATTGCTGGTATAAAACTCAAAATCATTACGGCCATTTTGTTTGGCACGGTACATGGCTAAATCGGCATACACCATCAGCGTTTGTGGGTCGGTTGTATCATCTGGGTATACGCTTACACCAATACTAGTGGTGCAATATACACGTTGTTCATGAATTTCAAACGGTGCCGAAAACGCAGTAATAATGTCGCGCACCAATCTATGTCCATCTTGTGGCGATGCGCCTTCCATCACCATCACAAATTCATCACCACCCAGCCGGCAAAGCGCATCAGTAGCGCGGGCTTTTTCGGTAATGCGTTTGGTTGCCATAATCAGTAATTGGTCGCCTGCCTCGTGGCCTAGCGTGTCATTCACCAATTTAAATTTATCTAAATCAAAAAATAACAATAAAACCTGCGTGCTGCTACGTTCCGCTTTTGCAATCGCGTGTTCTAAGCGCTGCCTAAACAAACTGCGGTTAGGCAAACCCGTTAAATCATCGTGCGAGGCTAAAAATTCTACTTTGCGGTTCAATGCCACCATCTCGCTCACATCGCGCCCTACCCCGCGATAGCCAGCAAAATTGCCATTGCTTTCAAATATAGGTTTACCAGAAACGCGCAAATACACCAAGCGGCCTTGCTCATCGGTAAAATGCACCACGTAGTCTGCAAAACGCTTATGGGCTTGCAAAGCTTTTAACATCTCGTTCGAGCTGTGGCTGTGACAAGCCTCAGCTAAGTCAGTTAGGCTGTAAAAATTTAAGCCTGCAGGGCCGCCAGTTACAGCATTTATTTTGTGCTGCTCGTTAGATTCCCAAAACCAATCAGCCGAGGCCTCGGCAAAATCTTTAAAACGCTGTTCACTCTCGGTGAGCTTTTCTTTTTCTTCGTGCAGCTCTACAAGTTTTTTATCTAGCTTTGAACGCACTAAATCAGCATGTTGTTTATCTAGTTTGAGCGGACTGCCACGATACAAACCACGGTTTTTTGGGCCACGGCCTGTCTCTTCAGAGCTTAGCACCTCACCAATTATTTTAAGTAAATCTGGCATGAGCATCGGCTTAACCAAAAACCGATTTGCCCCCAACGCCATGGCAAAGCGCTCATCTTGTGATGTGGTATAAGTGGCTGTGTAAAAAATAAACGGGATTTTTTGTAAATTGTGACTTTGTTTTAATGCGCGGCACAAGCCGTAGCCATCTAGTTCTGGCATTAAAATATCTGAAACAATTAAATCGACTGGTTCAGTTTGCAAATAAGACAAAGCTTTTAAGCCGTTATCAAAACTGACCACCTCGTAATTTTCGCCTGTTAATACGGCCTCTAATAAATGCCTTGAGTTTTCGTCATCTTCAGCCACTAAAATTTTCATTTTTTTCTTCCTGTGCCTAATGCTTCTTCTATTTGTCCTATTACCAATGCTGGATCGATAGGTTTTTCAATATATGCAGTACAACCTGCTTGCAATAACATTTCGCTATCACCCGCCATGGCGTACGATGTCATGGCGATAATTGGCACATCTCTCCCTATTGGATGTGCGCGAATACGTTTTAACACCTCAAGCCCATTAATATCAGGTAATTGTATATCTAAAATAACAAAATCTGGCGGAATACTCAAGGCTTGTTGTACGCCTTCTAGCCCCGTCATGGCATAACGCGTTTTATAGCCAGCTTGTTCTAAAATAAAACGTATTAACTCAAGGTTATTATCGTTATCTTCAATAATTAAAGCCGTTTTCATGATCTGTGCTCTTCTAAAATTGAAGTGTGATTTTGCTGAACAAGCTCAGGCATTTTGGCAGGCAATTGCATCGTAAAAATACTACCTTGCCCAAGCTCACTTTTGACTGAAATTTCACCGCCTAATAATTGATGCAATATTTTACGCGTTAAATACAAACCCAAGCCAGTGCCTAGTGTTTTTATTTTTAGATGCGATTCTATGCGCTGAAACGGTTTAAATAAGTTTGCCAAACCCGCCGCGTCCATACCAATTCCTGTATCTTCAACCGTAATTATTACCTGCTTACCTTTACTGTTGGCAATCACCTTCACCAAGCCTTGCTCGCTATATTTTAAGCCGTTGCTAACCACATTTAGTATGACTTGATATAAACGTTTTTTATCGGTTTCTAAGCTTAATTTTTGCGGGCATTCAATCACAAGTTGTAATTGTTTTTCATCCACCAAATGTTGCACGGCAGATTGCACATCGGACAATATTTTTATCAGGTCAAATTTTTCTACGTGCACCTGTAAAAAGCCTGCCTCAATTTTTGAGATATCAATCACATCGGTAATGAGCGAGAGCAAATGCTTAGATGAATGATAAGCGCGGCCAAGCTGGTCTTTTTGTTTCACATTAAGCTCGCCCGACATGCCTTGCAACACCACACCCAAAAAGCCAATAATAGAATTTAACGGCGTACGCAGCTCGTGCGACATGGAGGCCACAAACATTGATTTAATGCGGTCTGCCGATTCGGCCGCCTCACGCGCTTTAATAAGTGAAATCTCTAATGCTTTTTGCTGGCTAATATTTTGCGCAATGGCCACCATTTGGCCTTGTTCCACTTCATTGCCCTCCGTCACTATGCCAATCGAGCATACGTGTTCTAGTTTGGCGCCGCTGGCGGTTTGAAGCACCAATTCTACGTCTCTAAATAATTCACCCCGTAGTGTGCGTGCAGCCATTAAAGTGGCGTTTCTGCGCGATTCTGGCGCCACCACTGTTTTAACAAAAATTTTGCCTAACATATCATGTTTACTTGCACCAAAAGCGCGCGCTGCTTCTGGGTTTACCTCGATAATTTCGCCATTTCTTTTTAAAATTAAAATAGGTATAGGCGCATGTTCCATTACATAGCTGTAACGACTTTCGCTATCCATCAGTTTTTTTGCATTTAACTCAAATGCTTTTTGCCTGGTTAAATCTTGCCCGATAGAGATAATGACCGGGTTTCCATCCTCATCCAGCTCCATACTGCGTGTCACCGATAAATCCACTGTACTGCCATCGGCACAACGAATGGTCACTTCTTGGCCCTGTACTTTTTCGCCTGATGCAATTTTTTTACTTAAGTCTGCTAATTTTTGCGCATTGTCTTTGGTGGCAAATAATTCCTGATAGGTTTTACCAATCGCATATTCGCGGCTATAGCCAGTTAGCCGTTCGGCTTCAGGGTTCATCTCAATAATCACATTGTTTGTATCCATGTATAGAATAGTGACAGGTGCTCGCTCGACTAAAAATCGAAATAATTTGGCATTGCGCTCAATTAATTCAGTACGCGATTCAACAATCGACTCAATATTTTTTTGTTGATTGGATAAATCTTGCTCGGCGCTGCGGCGGCGGCAGGTTTCTAATGAAATACGGCACAAATCGGCAAGCGAGCCTGCAAAGCTTTGCTCATCTAATGTCCATTCGCGCGTGCCCCCTGTGTGCTCCAAACAAATCACGCCGATAGTTTCGCCATTGAGCATAATGGTGCCATCTAACATAGCGCCAATGGCGTTATCTTGCAAATAGCCGCCCGTAAACTCTGCTGTTAATGGGTCTTGCAGGGCATCTGCTACCGCAATCACTCGGTTTGTATCTAGCGCATTAAAATAAACAGGTAGTTTTTTTGCAATCAGCGGATTCATTTTTGCAAAGCTATGCTTAGATTTTACATATAAACAAGCGCATTCCAGCTGTGTTTTATTGGCGTCAAACATCCAAATACTTGCACGCTCTATCTGGATGGTTTTGGCGGATGTTTGGGCGATTTCTTTAAAAACCTCGTCAACACTTTGATTTTCACGATAGCGCTTGTGAGTAAGCGCACTGAGCGCTTTTTGTTGCTGGGTAATCCGTTTGTTTTGCCAAACCAGTCGATTTTTTAACCAGATACTCATCCCGCCTAGCAAAATTGCGCCTGCCAACAGCGCCCAAATACTACTGTCACTAAATAATGGTTTTTTAACGAATGGCCCTATAATCCAAATATCGTGAATTTTTGCACGCTCATCTGCGCCAATATTTGCTAGAGATTTTTCTAAAATACTGTGCATTAAAGGCTGCTGACGGCTGGACGCAAAGCCAATTTCGTAGGTATAGGGCAATTCTCCCGCATCTTTTAGCTGCATTAAACCAGCATTACTGGCCCAATAATTAGCCACTGCTAGGTCACTAACAAAGCCATGCACCTCGCCAAAGGCCACTTTTTTTAAGCCTTCTTGATTAGAGCTCACTAAAGTCAATTTTAAGGCTGGGTAATCGCGAGATAGCAACTCGTGCGCAGCATAGTAATCAACCACAGCTATTGTTACGTCACCATGCTTACCTAAGTCAGCGCTAATATGACCATCTTGGCGCTCAATTAAATGCAAAGGTACTTTTAAATAAGGTTTTGTAAATTGCCAGTATTTTTGGCGATCTGGCGTATTCACAAAATCCACCACCATATCCACGCTTTTATCTAGCGGGTCATTGGCGCCTCTTTCCTCTACGCTGGGGGTAATTTTATGAAACTCAAAACGTGGGTTAATAGTACGCAATTGCTGTTGAATACGGACTAAATAATCCTCAGCAATGCCCGCATGCTTGCCGTCACTATTGATAAAGCTAATCGGTGCGTAATCTTTAGAAACAGCTACTTTTAGATTGGAGTTATTAAGTAGCCACTCTTGCTCTGCTTGGGTAAATTGTGCCGGGCTTGCAATGGCGCTATTGCCAAAAAAACCAATGCACAAGCCAATAAGCGCAAATAAGCACGATTTTTTATGGAATGTTAAACCCAAAAAATTCAACCCTTGTATTCTTATAGTTATTAATGAATTGTTAATAATTCTTAAACTGTAGTATTACATTAAAAACCATGAAAATCTATGGTTAATTCGGGCTAATAATCGCGCTAACTATTTGCGCGCAATCTTATTTATCTAGATTATTGGGCAAGTTTAATTAAGCATCTTGATTACGCATAAAATCGGCCACACCATATAGTTGCTCAGCCAATTTTTGCATCAAGGTTTCATCTAAATTTAAACTGTGCATGGCTTTAATCATGCAATACATCCACTGATCACGTTCTGCCTCACCAATTTTAAATGGCATATGCCTTTGGCGTAATCTTGGGTGGCCATAACGCTCAATGTATAGCTGCGGCCCGCCGCTCCAGCCAGTTAAAAACATAAACAGCTTTTCACGTGACGAGGTTAAATCGGCGGGGTGCAAAGCCAGTATTGGTGCGGCTTTCAGGTCAGTGCTCATAATGTCATAAAAAGTCTCGACTAACACGCGGATTTTTTCTGTGCCACCGTGCTCACCACCTAGCAACTCATAAAAAGTTTGTTTGGTGCTGCCAACATCTTCTATTTTATCAAGCATTTACTCAGCTTTAGTTTTTACTAAACTAGCAGCAAGCTTAGCCCTGCTTCTGGCTTGGTCAGTGTCGTTACCTGTTGCCAACGCCACGCCCATGCGGCGTTTTACAAAAGATTGCGGTTTGCCAAATAAACGCACATCGCTGCAAGGTATATTTAATGCGGCTTCCAGGCCTTCGTATTTTAGGTTGTTAGAGTCAATTGCGCCGTAAATCACTGCACTTGCACCAGGTTTTGTCATGCTCACATCTACAGGCAAGCCCAAAATGGCGCGTGCGTGCAGCTCAAATTCGCTCAATCTTTGCGAGCACATCGTAACCATGCCTGTGTCGTGTGGGCGTGGGCTCACCTCGCTAAACCAAACTTGGTCGCCCTTTACAAATAATTCCACACCAAATAGTCCCAAGCCACCAAGCGCATCAGTAATGGTTTTGGCGATGCGTTGCGCATTGTTGAGTGCGCCAACTGTCATGGCTTGTGGCTGCCAGCTTTCGACATAATCACCACTTTTTTGCACATGGCCGATGGGTTCGCAAAAGTAGGTTTGAATCTCGCCAGCGGCATTTTTGGCGCGTACGGTGAGTAAGGTAATTTCGTAATCAAAATCAATCTGACCCTCTACAATCACCACCCCCAAATTAACGCGCCCGCCAGTGGCGGCATAATCCCACGCGGCTTGCACCTGTGATTGCTCGGTGACACGCGATTGGCCTTTGCCGCTAGATGACATGGTAGGCTTAATAAAACACGGGTAGCCGATTGCTTTTTTATCTAAACCAGATGCTCCAGAAGGCGCATCAATACTGGCTTGCAGCTCTGCTGCTGAGCGCGCAAACGCATAAGGTGAAACAGGTAATTTGAGTTCTTCCGCCGCTAATCGGCGAATACCTTCGCGGTTCATAGTCAGTTGCACGGCTTTGACAGTTGGGATGACGGTAAAACCTTCTGCTTCAATTTCTGCTAGCGCGTCGGTATTAAGCGCCTCTATCTCTGGCACAATCAAATGTGGTTTTTCATGATGGATAAGTGCTTTAAGCGCAACCGCATCGGTCATATCAATGGTGTAAGCGCGATGTGCCACTTGTTGGCCAGGCGCATTTTCATAACGATCGACCGCAATCACTTCTACTCCAAAGCGTTGCAATGCAATAATCACTTCTTTGCCCAGCTCGCCACTGCCCAGCAGCATAACTTTGGTGGCAGATGGTGAAAGTGGCGTACCTAATATCATAGAAAACCTGTGAAAATGTGCATGTTGAAATTATTGAAATGATAGCATGTGCTTACCTAGCCATTAAAAACTTAAACACATTTTATCTAGACAATATAAGGCGCACGGAGTGGAAAAACCGGAATGTACACATGCTTTTATTCAACAGTACATGATGATTTAGAGCACCGCGTAACGGTCTAATGTGCTGATAAAAATGCGTTTAAGCTTTAATGCGGTGTTTATCCATACGATAACGCATGGTCATACGGCTAATATTCAACACCCTTGCCGCTTCTGAGACATTATTGTGTGAGGATTCTAAGGCGTTTAACAACAAGCTTTTCTCTGAGGCTTCTAGCGTTATCGGTAATTTAAGATTAGTTGCTTGATGATTGCCATTTGTCTGTTCTAGCTTAGCTTCACGCAAGGCTAAATCAGTTGCAGTGATTTGCGTGCTGGTGCTTAGCAACACCGCGCGACTAATTTGGTGGCGCAACTCGCGTACATTGCCAGGCCATATGTATTGCAAAAGCGCGTCTTGCGCACTGGCACTTAAGCTATGTTTAGCCAAGCCGTAACGCTTTTCGGTGAGCTGCATAAAATGCTTGGCCAGCAGCAAAACGTCCTCACCACGCTCGCGCAGAGGCGCTAACGAAATCATCATTACATTCAAGCGATAATACAAATCAGAGCGAAATTTTCCCGTTTGTGTCATTTCATGCAAATCGCGATTAGTCGCGGCAATAATGCGTGCTGGCACGCTACGCTCTTTAGTGGCGCCCAAGCGGCGCACCACGCGGCGTTCTAGCACATTCAGCAATTTGGCTTGTAAGGTAAGTGGTAATTCGCCAATTTCATCTAAAAAAAGTGTGCCGTCCTCTGCTGCTTCTATCAAACCTGGGCGTGCGTTAATAGCACCAGTAAATGCGCCTTTTTCGTGGCCAAACAATTCAGCTTCTATTAATTCCGCGGGTAGCGATGCGCAATCGACATGCACAAATGGCTTATTGTTATAGGCACCGCTAACATGTAATAGCCGCGCGGCCACGTCTTTTCCCGTGCCTGTTTCGCCCGTAATTAGCACACTGGGTGGCGCGGCATCGCTAGTTAAACTGGCAATGCGCGCAATTTGCATGCGCAAACTTTGTATTGCAGCGCTTTCACCAATTAAATTCACATGATCTGCCACACGCAAATCACGTTGCCGCGAGTAATCTAAACTGGTTTTAAGCGCAGCGGTTTTTTGGTTTTTTTGTACAATTAACAGTAACTCTTCTAAATCTATCGGCTTTTTAAGATAATCAATGGCGCCCAGTTTGATGGCATTGACTGCATCGCTTAACTCGCCATAGGCGGTCATCACAATTACCGTCATGCCACCAGCCACCAACTCTGGCAGCAAATCTACTCCATTGCCATCGGGCAAACGCATATCTAGCAACACAATATCTGGCTCAAACTGTTTTGCAATGGCGCGGCCATCTTGCAGCGTTTCGGCATGCTCGCAATCAAAACCCGCTTTTTGCATGCGCTTTTGCACTGCACGCGCAAACAAGGTTTCATCTTCCACAATCAATATTTTTTTAGCAAAAATAATTTGTGGTGTTTTTTCTGCCACCTCTGTTTGCTGCACTAGCAAAATTAGCCTTCAGTCTTAATCATTATCAACATTGGCTGCTGATTTTTTAGCGCCACCAAACTCATAACGCACGCCTACCCAAGCGGCACGCGGCGCACCTGGTGATTGAAATTGCTCAGATTGCCAATCTGTAGGGGTATTGTTGAAGCTTTTATCAGCGGTGTTAAACGCATTAGTGCCTAAAATACCTAGGCTTGCGTAGTCCTTATCTAAAATATTGGTAACTTTTAAGAAGCCGCTCCAGTTTTGGTGAAAGCGCCAATTCGCATCAGCATTAAACACAGTATAACCAGCCACTTTGCCATTTTCATCTTGATTATTTTCATCGCCGCGGGCAAAAATACTGCCGCTGGTAATCATATTCAAACCCGCAGTAAAGCTTGGGGTAAAGTCATAAGCAGCGCGTAATTTTAATGAATGTTTTGGGATATTTGGCAAGAAATCGCCCGATTTTGCGGTGTAATTACCATCAGCATCAGCGCTAGAGTTGTTTTCGTTATGGAATGTGACGCTATCTTTAAACGTAGCGCGTAGATATTGGTAATTGGCGGTGAAGCTTAACTTGTCAAATTGTGCGTCCAAGCCAAGCTCTACACCTTGGCGCTGCGTATCACCCACGTTGTCAAAATAACCTTGGTTAAATCCATTGCCACTGCTAATAAACTGAATGTCATCTTTTAACTTGGCGTGAAACACGCCTGCGTTCCAGCTAAAATCTTTATTCAACTTGCCACGCACGCCCGCTTCAAATGTTTTAGAAATCACTGGGTCAAGTATTGGGTCAGCCAAAAAGTCGGTCGGTAAACGGCAAGGTGTAAGTGGGTCGGCACAGCTTAACTCAATGGGCGTGGGTGCGCGCATGCCTTCATTATAGCCAGCAAAAAATCCCAGCGCAGCACTTGGGTTATAGTTAAAGCCTACAGCTGGGTTGAAGCGATTGAAAGTATGTTTAATTTTATCAGCTTCACCAGAAACAAATTTTCCTGTATCTGGGTTAGCTTCTTGATTATCCTTAATACGTACTTGCACATAATTATAGCGGCCAGATAATGTCACGTGAAATTTGTCATTTACCGAGAAAATATCGGTGGCGTATAAGCCAAGATATTTATTGTTGGCTTTAATATCGGTTTCGGTTTCAAAATCATCGGCAGGCACTGCGCCGCGGTCTTGACTAAAGTTACTTTCCTGCTCGGCAGATTTATATTTGGTGCGGCCTAAATCGGCACTAAAACCGCCTGTAAATTGGTTTTTATGTGTCATCACATCGCCAAGGTATGAATATTGCACTGCAAAACCATAACCCAATTGCGCGCTAGAAGACTTCTCGTTTGAACCTTGCTCAGTAATATTTACCGCCTCAATTAAAGTTTGATCGCAAGCTTCACCTGCAGCAATCTCAGCACTATTAAAACAATCATTGGTGTTACTAGCAAAGTTATTAATGCGGCTGTTGCGCACATACACATTGGCGCCTACTAGGTTGTTATCGTTAAAAAAGTGGCTACCTTTTAGCGTCAGCATTTGCATGCGGTTACCAATGCTATCGGGGAAAGTGTAGCCAATTTCTGGTTTATTGAGCCAGCTTTTCGGCAATGCTTGTACGCCGTTTAAATTGTTGTGCGCCATGGTCAAACTTAAATCTAAATCGGTGGTGTCGTTTTGCCAGCCCACTTTGCCAAATATCTGATTCACCTCACTTTGTGAGTAATCGCGCCAGCCGTTTTCTTTATTAAAATTGGCCGTCACAAAGTAATCAATATTGTCACTCACGCCGCCATAACCCGCATTAAAGCCGCGCCGCGCCCACGATCCTGCCATTACCTCGGCAAATAAACCTGGGTAACTTGCACCGCTTTTGGTATTTACAGAAAGTGCGCCGCCCAAAGTATTTAAACCAAAAACGGGGTTAGAACCTGGCATTAAATTAATGCTAGAAACTGCGCTTTGCGGAATCAAGCCCCAATTCACTGTATCGCCAAACGGCTCGTTTATACGCACACCATCTTGAAACACTGACAAACCCTGCGGCGCGCCAGCTAAAGGCGAGGCAGTAAAGCCGCGAAAATTCACATCGGCCATATATGGGTTACTTTGGCCTTCGGTAACCGTTACGCCACCCAAGTTGTTGTTGATGTAATCAGACATTTCCAGCGTATGTTGTTTAGCCAAATCTTTAGCGCCAACCGATTGCACGTTGGAAGGCACTTGATCAATGCTCGTACCAATGCCAGGCAATGGCGTGGTAGAAATCACTTCAATTTTTCCGGTTTCTAGCGCTTCGGCTTTATTTTCGGCCATGCTGGGCGCCGCATAAGCCGCAATAATGGCCAGTGTAATGAGCTTGGGTGTTAATTTATTTCTCATGCTAATCCCTATAATTGTGTGGTATTGATTATTTAGTGTGTTACATCACCTTTTGTAACTGCAAAAACCATACCTAAGTGTTACTTAAAATAATAAACACTTAATATCAATAAGTTAACAAAACTTACAAATAATTAAATGTATTATAGCGTGATAATTTGGTTATATACAACCAATATTGGTGGTTATATACAACCAACTAAGATAGGATTAAATGCTATTAAGCAGTTGTTTTGGTGCCACATTTAAGTAGCCGCGGATGACTAACCATGCGGCTAGCGGGATTAAAACTAGCGCAATGACAAACACGCTTAGCGCTAATGGAAAATTAAATTGATACGGAATATCCAACACAAAGCGGCTTAGATAATAACTAAGCACACTGGCCACCAGCACAGCAACCATTGAGGCTACCACTGCGATGCTGGCAAACTCGGTTAGCATGCTAATGGTGACTTGCTTGCGCGACGCGCCCAACACGCGTAATAAAGTTGATTCTTGCAGACGTGACGCGCGCGTAGCCACCAGCGCGGCGTACAGCACCACCAGCCCTGCTAGCACACAGAAGCCAAATACAAAGCTAACCGCCGTGGCGAGTTTGCTCATAATGTCGCGCACCTGATTCATTACACTGGCAACATCAATTACGGTAAAGTTTGGAAACTGTTGCAGCATGCTATTGAGCGCATTATCTTGGCTTTTGGGCAGGTAAAACGCTGTCATGTAGCTGGCACTAAACGCTTTTAGCGTATCTGGTGGCGTTACCGCAAAAAAATTGGCGCGCATGCTATCCCACTCTACTTTGCGAATGCTAGCGACAGTTAAAGTGATGCGACTGCCCGCAATATCGTATGTCAGCGTGTCGCCCAGCTTAACATTCAGCGCCGTTGCGATATCTTGCTCTAGCGATAATAAGGGCGCTGCAGCTTCGTCGGCACGCCACCAACGGCCTTGCAGCAGCTTATTATCGTCTTGCATAGTGGCTGCTGAAGATAGATTGAACTCGCGCGACACCAGTCTTTTTGCCCGCTCTTCTGTAAACATGGCCTCATTCAAAAGCTGGCCATTTTTTTCAACCACTCTGCCACGTATCATGGCAAATACTTGTGGGCTTGCTTGTGTATTCGCTTGCTTAGATAAGCCTTGAATAAAGTTTTTTACTGGCTCAACCTGATTTTGCTGAATATTAATAATAAATCGATTTGGCGCATTTATCGGCAACGATTTTTGCCACGATTGCATTAAATCGGTTTTAATCATCACCAGCAACATCAGCACCATAGCGCCTAGGCTAAAGCCCACAATTTGCGCGATTGATAGGCCTAAGCGCCGCTTTAAATTGGCCATGCCTAGGCTGATATTGTTGCCGATATTTTTGCTTAAGCTAGCACGATGCAAAAATAGTGCAAGAATATAGGCAAGGCCACCTGCCACCACGCAAATACCGACAATACCAGCCAAAAATGCGATTGCTAGTTTTGGCGTTTTGGCTATCCAAAAAATCAAACCCACTACCACCAGCAGCACAGGCAAATAATTTAGCCACACTTGCTTAGGCGCTAAAACAAAGGTTTTACGCAAAATATTGATGGTGGGAATATTTTTTAAGCTGCGAATATGTGGCAGCATAATGGCAAACAAAATGGCAAAACTTAATGCAAAGCCAGTCAATATGGGCGTTAAGCTTGGTGGTGGCAGGCTTTCTAAAAACAAACGGCCGGCAAAATGCGCCAAAATAAACTGAATGGCGTAACCCAGCACGCAGCCAACTAGCGCGCCGATTAAGGCTAACAGCGCAGTTTGCAGCAACATCATATTTTCAATAGTTGCCTTGCTGGCGCCAAAACAACGTAACAAGGCCGCAACCTCTTGGCTGCGCGCCACAAATGGCAAGCTGGCTAGCCCCATCGCTACAATCGCTAACACCACGCTCACCATGGCGCTTAAACCTAAAAATACTTCGGCTTTATCTAGCGCACTTCTAATTTCTGGGCGTGCCGTTTTTACATCTTCTATGCGCTCTCCACGTGCTAAATTGGGTGTTTTTTGTGCAATAAACTGCTTTAATAGTGCATCAGCCCCTGACATCACCAACTGATATTTAACACGGCTACCAAATTGAATTAGCTCGGTTTTTTGCACGTCTTTCATATGCATCAACACGCGCGGCGCAAAGCTAAACATGTCGCCGCCACGCGATGGCTCGCGCATTAAAATGCCCGCCACTTTAAAGCTGCTGGCGCCCAATTCTAAGTTGTCGCCCAACTTCAAATTAAGCGCGTTGGCTAGCCTTGGTTCTAGCCAAACCTCACCTTGCTTTGGCTGAGCTTGCACATTTTGCGTTAGTTTTTCACCGTAAAAAAGCACACCAAAGTCGCCAATCAGCGGAAAACTATCATCAATGGCTTTAATTTCGGCCAACTGGTTTTTATCATTGTTTATCGCCATACTGGCAAACTCAAGCGTGGATGCGGCTTGCAGGCCTGCTCGTTTGGCCTCGGCGATAAATTGGGTAGCAATAGCGTGATCAGAAATTAATACCGCATCGCCGCCCAACAACATGCCGCCTTGATTATTAAGGTGCGATGCAATACGGCTAGTGAAAAAGCTCACCGCAGTAATTGAAGTTACCGCCAGCACCAACGCCAGCACCAATACGCGTAAATCGCCCGATTGCCATTGCGAGCGTAATTGTTGCCAAGCCAGCTTCATATTAAGCATTGTTTAATTGGCCATTATTTAATAGCAAGGTGCGATCACATCGCTTTGCCAATTGCGCATCGTGCGTCACCAAAATTAAGGTAGTATCACTTTGCTGATTTAGGCTAAATAGCAGATCAATAATGCGCTCGCCAGTGGCAATATCCAAATTACCTGTCGGCTCATCGGCAAACAAAATAGTCGGTTGCGGTGCAAAAGCACGTGCGATGGCCACCCGCTGTTGCTCGCCACCAGATAGCTGTTTTGGGTAATGATTTAAGCGCTCGCTCAAGCCAACTTTTCCTAGCGTGGCGATTGCTTGCTGTTTTGCATCTTTTCTATTGGCCAATTGCATCGGCAGCATCACGTTTTCTAACGCAGTCATGGTGGGCAATAATTGAAACGATTGAAACACAAAGCCCATTTTTTGGCCACGCACTGCGGCGCGCGCATCTTCATCTAGCGCGCTAAAAGGCTTGCTAGCTACTTCAACATTGCCCGAAGTTGGTACATCTAGCCCTGCCAGCAACGCCAATAGCGTTGATTTGCCTGAGCCTGAACTGCCGACAATCGCTACACTCTCACCTTGCGCAACCTGCAAATTTAGCTCAGTTAAAATTTCAATTTTATTTGTACTATCTCCCACATGTTTAGTTAAATTTGTGGCTAAAATGGCAGTAGCTTGTTTCTCTTGTTGGCGCGTTAAGTTTATTTTAGTGTCCGTTAAAATATTTTCAGAAAGCAACATAAATGAATTCTCGTTTTAATTTAATGTTTGGTTTATTACTCACAATTAGTGCCCTTGTGAACAGTTTGGTTGCAATGCCAGCAAACGCAAAAGTAAATAATCTGCAAACCATCGTGGTATATGGCGATAGTTTATCAGCCGCTTATGGCATAAAACAAGATGAGGGCTGGGTGGCGTTATTGCAACAGCGCATTGCGTTAAAAAAACTCAATTTCCAAGTGATTAACGCCAGTATTAGTGGTGAAACCACCAGTGGCGGCTTAAGCCGATTTGCCAACATGCTAACGGCGCAAAAACCAAATATACTGCTAATTGCGTTAGGTGGCAACGATGGTTTGCGCGGTTTAAAAAATGATGAAATATTCAACAATTTAGACGCGATGATCAAACAAGCCAAAGCACAAAAAGTGCAGGTTTTATTGTTTGAAATTAAAATTCCGCCCAATTATGGCATTCAATATAGTCGCCAATTTAGCGAAAATTACCAAGTTTTAGCCAAAAAACATAGCATTAAACTGCTGCCATTTTTCTTAGAAGGCGTGGCGGGCAACCCCAAACTAATTCAAGCCGATGGTTTGCACCCGCTGGCAATTGCACAGCCTAAAATATTAGAAAACGTGTGGCCAACAGTCATTAAAGCACTTAAAAGCTAATGCGCTGGAAGCCGCATAGATATTGGCCTGCGGGGCATTAGTTTTTACTCGCCTAGTTGCCAATTGACCATTAAACCCAATTCACTTGGCTTAGCTTGATAGCTTACATCTACCAAACAATCTGCACCCAAATTCGGAATAATTACCAAAATTTCATCCATAAAAATAAGCGGTAATTGCGCGCGCAGCCATGGTGCAATTTCGCAAGTTTGCAATACGGTTTTTAAACTGCGACTGGGGCGACCTAAATCTGGCCGAAAACGCTCACCACCTTGCCTATATTGAATGCGCAGCTTGATATTTGGTACGCGATTTAAGGCAAAACCGTGACCTAAAGTTTGGCTAAAAATCAATTGCGAGCCATCTGGCAATGACACAACATTCTCACCATTCCATAGCAAATTAATCGCTGGCACAGTTTCCATATTTTTCTGCAAAAATACACAATCGCGATAACGCTGCAGCGTATAGTTATCGCTGACTTTAATCTTCACCATGGCATCGGTTTTGGCAGTAAAAAGCTGCTGCGATATTTGTTGCAACTGCGCAGCACTGGGCAAATTGCAATCATTTTGCACCAACCACCAACGCAGGGCATTGTTGATACGCGCCTGGCTAAGTTGTTTAAGTATTTGTAAATTAATGGTTTTTTCTTTCAAACAACTTTGCACATCTTGCTTAGCAATTTCGTCCAACAAACCATTGGCCTCAGCCATATGTTGCGCACTGCGGCTAATGGTTTGGCGAATGGCAGGATATTGTTTGGCCAGCACAGGCAAAATTTCATGCCGCATAAAGTTGCGGTCAAACTTGGTATCGGCGTTGCTTTCGTCCTCAATCCAAGTCAATCTATGTTGTTTAGCATAATCTAGCAATGCCCTGTGAGGCGCATCCAGCAAGGGTCGCAGCAGCTTGCCATTTTGTGTGGCCATTCCTGCCAAACCTTTAACGCCTGCGCCACGTGCCAGTTGCAGCAAAAATGTTTCGGCTTGGTCATCTTGGTGATGCGCCAATAGCATAAAATCTGCTTCTGATTGTTGTAATGCTTGGTATCTGGCCGCGCGCGCAGCTGCCTCTATGCCTAAACCAGCATTTTCTACTTTTACTGTTGAAATGCTTAGTGGCACATTGAGTTGCTTGCAGGTACTTGCGCAAAAATCTGCCCATGCATCTGCATTGGCGCTTAAGCCATGGTGTACGTGTTGTGCGGTGAGTTGAAACGGTAGGGTTTTATTGACTTGATAAAGCAAATGCAGCAACACGCTGGAATCTAAACCACCGCTGTAAGCCAATAGCAGCTTGGGGTTGACAATATTTTCACTTAAAAAAACATCAACTAAAAAAACCTGCAATTGCTGCGGCAGCGATGCTTTTTTAGAAATAGTTGGCTTATTTGCTGGCAGTTTCTTTAAACTTGCCATAGCTCATTAAACGCTCGTAGCGCGCGGCCAGTAGTTTATCAGTGCTTTTCTTCTGTAATGCGGTCAGCTCGGTTTTTATCGCATTTTTAACAGATTGCATGGTGGTATCAATATCGCGGTGGGCACCGCCTAAAGGTTCGCTCACAATCACATCCACCAAACCTAAACCTTTTAATCTATCCGCTGTAATACCCAATGTTTCTGCGGCTTCTGGCGCTTTGCTGGCACTTTTCCACAAAATACTGGCACAACCTTCGGGCGAAATAACCGAATAAGTGGAGTATTGCAACATAATCAGCTGATCGACAACTCCGAGAGCTAAGGCGCCGCCTGAGCCACCCTCGCCAATCACCACACCAATAATCGGCGTTTTAAGTTCGGCCATCACATATAAATTTTTGGCAATAGCTTCACTTTGGCCACGCTCTTCTGCACCGATGCCTGGGTAAGCGCCTGGTGTGTCAATAAGGGTAATAATTGGCAAGCCAAATTTCTCGGCCAGCTTAAACAAGCGCAACGCTTTGCGATAGCCTTCTGGCCGTGGCATACCAAAATTTCGGTATTGCCGCTCTTTCACATCGCGGCCTTTTTGGTGGCCAATAACAACAACTGGAGTACCTTCAAAGCGCGCTAGACCACCAACAATCGCAGGGTCATCGGCATAGGCGCGGTCGCCATGCAGCTCTTCAAAATCGGTAAATATTGTTTCAATATAATCTAACGTGTAAGGCCGTTGCGGGTGGCGCGCCACTTGCGAAATTTGCCAAGCGCTTAAATTATTATAAGTGTCTTGCAGCATTTTTGTGTTCTTTTTTTGCAGCTGCTCAAGCTCTTTGCTAATGTCCAGATGATCATGGTCATCGTGCGAAACTTGCAAAGCCTCGATACGTTTTTCTAGCTCGGCAATGCCTTGCTCAAAATCTAAATAGCTAATTTTTGTATCTGTGGCACGTCTGTAAGTCATACTCAATTATTCACCTGTATTACGTAGTTTAATTATAAAGGATTTTTACATTATCTTTCGATAACCAGCCTTGCAGATGTAGTAATAATTCATCTTGTAACGCTACCCGCCAAGCATCACCCAACATCAAACTGGCCTGACCTTGTGCATTGTGGTATTCAATTTTTACTGGGCATAGTTTTTGTTCTTGATTATTTTTTCGGCAATATGGGCTTAAAATTGCTGTCAGTTTTGCCGCGTCCGATTGGCCATTGCAGGATATTTTTAACATGCTGGCATGTGCACTGCGGGCGCCCGCTAAATCGTATACTTTGCGCGCGCTAACACGGTTGCCACCACTAAAATCATCGTGGCTGACGCGGCCTTCTATTACCAGCAGCGCATCTTCTTTGATTAAGCCCGCCGATTGCATGAGTAGCTCGCTGCCCACAACCACCTCTACTCGCGCCACAGCATCATCTAAGGTGACTATCGCCATTTTACCGCGCTGCGTCATGCGAATGCGTACGCCTATAACAATGCCTGCCAGCAATTTTGGTTGCTCTTGCGGGCTCAAATCGGCCAAGCTACCGCGTACAAATTGGCTGACTTCTTCTTTGGCATTTAAAAATGGATGGCCACTTAAATAAAAGCCCAGCGCTGATTTTTCTTCAATTAAGGCTTGTTCTGGTGACCACGCATTCATCTTGGGTAATTCGTGTTTGGTTTCGCTGACGCCACCAAACAGGCTATCTTGCCCTGCGTGGCTATTACTTTGCTCGGCTACGCTAATGGCCATGCTCACGCCTGCCAATAATGCGGCGCGATTTGGCTCTAACTTATCAAATGCGCCAACGCGAATCAGCGATTCAATCACCCGTCGATTTACTTTGCGTAAATCTAAGCGGCTGCAAAAATCGAACAAATCTTTAAACGGGCCATCTGCCGCGCGCGCGGCCAAAATAAGCTCTATCGCCGCTTCGCCACTACCTTTAACAGCACCTAGGCCGTATAAAATTTGGTTGTTGTTTAATGGCTCAAATCGATAGCCACTTTGATTTACATCGGGTGGCAATACTTCTACTTTATTAGGTGCACAATCATCAAAAAATAAATGCACATTGTCGGTATTGTTCATATCGGCCGACATAGTAGACGCTAAAAATGCAGCCGGGTAATGTGCTTTTAAATACGCCGTATGATAAGCAACTAGTGCATAGGCTGCTGCGTGCGATTTATTAAAGCCGTAACCCGCAAACTTTTCTAGCAAGTCAAACAACTCGGTCGCTTGGCGTTCGTTAAGATTGTTTTTTAGCGCGCCTTCGGTAAATATCGCACGCTGCGCGTCCATCTCTTCTATTTTCTTTTTGCCCATAGCACGGCGTAGCAAATCGGCACCGCCTAAGCTATAGCCTGCCACTACTTGCGCAATTTGCATCACTTGCTCTTGGTATACCGCAATGCCATAGGTTTCTTTAAGGATAGATTCCGTGGCTGGGTGCGGATATTCCACCCGTTGTTTGCCGTGTTTGCGGCGACAAAAATCAGGAATCAAATCCATCGGGCCAGGTCGATATAGCGCCACTAGCGCGATAATATCTTCAAAACAATCAGGTAGTGCTTGCTTCAGCATGTCTTTCATGCCGCGCGACTCTAACTGAAACACAGCGGTGGTATTGGCAGCCTTTAATAGTTTGAAGGTCGCTTTATCGTCTAAAGGCAGCGTTTCAAAACTAAGTGGCGCAAGGTTTTCAGCGGCACGTTGCTTGTTGGCGTTCAGCAAGGCCAGCTCTAAAATTGTGAGCGTTCTTAGTCCCAAAAAGTCAAATTTAACCAGCCCAACCGCTTCCACGTCGTCTTTATCGTATTGGCTAACTAAGCTGGCGCCGTCAGCTTGGCAATAAATAGGTGAAAAATCAGAAATTTTACTTGGGCTAATTAACACGCCGCCCGCGTGCATGCCTACATTACGCACCAAGCCTTCTAGCCGCAGCGCCAGCTCTAGCAAAGTCGCAACTTCTTCTTCAGATTCACGTCGTTCCTGCAATTGTGGCTCTTTTTCTAGCGCGCTACTTAAGGTAATACCCAGCTCTAACGGGATTAATTTGGCAATACCGTCGACAAAATTAAAGGGTAAATCCAACACGCGACCGACATCACGAATGACCGCTTTAGCCGCCATGGTACCAAAAGTGGCAATTTGTGAAACTGCATCTAGGCCGTATTTTTGTTTCACATAATCAATCACGCGATCACGACCATCCATACAAAAATCGATATCGAAATCGGGCATGGAAACACGATCTGGGTTTAAAAAACGCTCAAATAGCAAGTTGTATGCTAGCGGGTCTAAATCAGTAATATTAAGGCTATACGCCACTAGCGAACCAGCACCAGAGCCACGCCCAGGCCCAACTGGCACGCCATTGTGTTTGGCCCAATTAATAAAGTCAGCCACAATTAAAAAGTAGCCGGCAAAACCCATTCGGTTGATCATTCTGCATTCAAACTCAAGCCTAGCTTCATACTCTGCATACTTTTGTTCGCGAATACTTTCATCTGGGTACAACAGTTGCAGCCGCGCAGTTAAGCCAATATGTGATTTCTGAACAAGATAAGTGTCTAAACTTTCACCATTGGGCGTGGGAAAGTTTGGCAGGTAATTTTTGCCTAAAGTGATGGTTAAATTACAACGTTTGGCAAGTTCCAAGGTGTTAGCCAACGCTTCTGGAATATCGGCAAACAATGCACACATTTCGGCTTGCGTTTTAAAATATTGCTGCGGCGTAAAATGTTTTGGGCGACGCGAATCTGCCAGCATGTAGCCTTCGGCAATGCAGGTGCGCGCTTCATGCGCCATAAAATCATCTGGCGTGATAAATTGAATTGGGTGCGTGGCCACTACAGGTAAATCGTAAAGGCTAGCCAGGTTTAAGGTTTGACTAATTAACGCTTCTTGCTGTGGATGCTGGCTAACGGTGCGTTGCAGCTCTAAATAAAAACGGTTTGGAAACAATGCGGACCATGTTTTAGTGAGTGCGCCAGCAGCCGCATGGTTATTGGCTTGCAGGGCAGCGCCAATATCACTTTGTGCACCACCAGAAATCAATAACAAACCTTCTGTATCGTCTAGCCAAGCTTGTTTAATCTCGGCACGGCCGCGATGTTGGTTTTCTAAATAAGCACGACTAATTAACTGACAAAGCTTTAAGTAGCCTGCGTTATTTTGCACCAGTAATAAAATTCGAAAAGCTTGATCGCGATTTTTGCTATTTTCTAGCCATAAATCACAGCCAATAATCGGCTTTACACCTTTAGCACGCGCCGCTTTGTAAAACTTAATGGCACCAAATAAATTGCTTAAATCAGTCAGCGCCAGCGCCGGCATGGCGTCTTTATTGGCCGCTGCAACATAATCATCAATACGCACAATACCATCCACAATGGAGTACTCGCTATGGCAGCGCAAATGTACAAATTGCGGCGGTATTGCAGGTAATTGGGCGGCTTCATCTTGCATGCTGCTATTTTACCTGCAGACTTGCGTGAATCTAGCGTGAATGATGAAAAAAACCTAAAAAAACGCCAAGCTTATGATGGCTTGGCAGATTAATGACACATGTAAATTATCTAAAATATTGATTTGACTAATGTTTTATCTGCTGTTTTAACTGTCTAGCGGCAATTAATTCATTCACTTTAATCACTAACTCGTCATCTTGCACAGGTTTACCAAAGAAGGCATCTACGCCAATTTCTTTAGCTAAATTTTGATGTTTATCAGCAGTGCGCGAGCTAATCATCACCAGCGGCGTATTGGTAGTGCGCGCATCGTCGCGTATGTTACGCGCCAAAGCAAAACCATCCATCCGTGGCATTTCTATGTCGGTTAAAATGGCATCTGGCGTGGTTTCTAGCAGCAACTGCATAGCATCAATACCGTCTTTGGCAATAATCACCTCAAAGCCTTCGCGCTCTAGTAAGCGGCTTAACACTTTACGCATCGTTAGCGAATCATCCACAACCATCACGCGATATTTGGTTAATACCTTGTCAAGACTAACTTTGTTAGTGCCAACGCTGTTAATAGTGAGCACCGCGCGCGCCACTAATTGCACGGGGTTAATAATCAACATAATGCTACCATCACCCGTCACGGTTGCACCCACAATACCAGGTACACGTGCCAATTGCGCGCCAATTGGCTTCATTACCGCCTCTTGGTTGCCCAGCACCTCATCTACATGTAATGCAATATTAAACGAGCCTACACGCAGTAAAAGCACCGAGTTATACGCATGATCTTCTGGTTGGCTGTCTTGGTAACCTAGCAAATTGCCTAAGTAATGCAGCGCATAGTGCTTATCTACCCAAACAATTTCTTCGGCTTTGTAAGCATCAATAATCGCTTGGCGCTTAATTTTTTGCGCTTGCTCAATAATACCCACGGGCAAAGCATAAGTTGCGTGCCCACTACGCACCACTAACACTTGCGCAACCGATAGTGTCACCGGTAAATTAACGTTAAATTTGGCGCCTTTACCAAACTCGCTGTTAAGCTCTACACGGCCACCTAGGCCGCTAATATCGTTACGCACCACATCTAAGCCGACACCGCGGCCGGCAATTTGCGATATTTTTTCTGCTGTTGAAAAGCCCGATTCAAAAATCACCGACATCAGTGCTTGATCGCTTACTTCTGCGTTGGCATCGATTAAATTATTTTTAACGGCTTGTGCTTTAACACGCTGTAAATTTATGCCTGCGCCATCGTCGCTTACTTCTAAATGAATCTCTTCATTTTCTTGACGCACTTTTAACACAATAGTGCCCGCTTCTTTTTTGCCTTGGGCGCGGCGCTCGGCAGGGCTTTCTATGCCATGCGCCACCGCATTACGCAATAAATGCTCAATCGGTGCGCCTAGTTTATCTAACACGCTGCGGTCAATTTCAGTATCTTCACCATCAATCACCAACTCGACCGATTTTTTAAGCTCGCGCGCAGTTTGGCGCACAATACGTTGCAAACGTTCTGAAATTTGCTTGAAAGGCAACATACGCACACCCAGCAAGTTTTGTTGCAAATCGCGGTTCATGCGGTTTTGTTGCTGTAATGCAGCTTCAGAATGATCCAAATTAGCAATTAAGCTATTTTGAATAGTGCCCACGTCATTCACGCTTTCCGCAATCATGCGGGTAAGCTCTTGCAGACGGGTAAATCGGTCAAACTCCAGTGGGTCGAACGTCTCGTTGGCTTCTTGCAAAATACTCATACGCGATTGCAATTGCGTCTCGGCTTCAATTTCCAGCTCGCGCAAATAGCTGCGTAGCCGCGTTAAGCTATCGGTTAAATCATGTGATGATTGTTTAAAGCCTGTTAATTCTCGATCTAAGCGCGAACGAATAATGGAAATTTCACCCGCTTCATTAATCAGCCTATCTAGCGTATCAGCACGCATACGCAAAAATTGCGCCTTGCGATCGGTATGACGGCCTGTTGTTGGCGCATCTTGTGGTGCAATGTGGTTAATGGTTTCATCTGGCGTGGCTTCCACTGTTTGCTCAAAAAAACCGCCAATTTTATCTAGCTCTACAAACATGTCGTCAAATGCAATATCGGTATTTTTTTTCTTCAGCGAGCGAATCACTTGGTCTTCAAGGCCATGCACAGCATCGCCTAAAGATGATTGCCCCGCCATGCGCGTACTACCTTTTAGCGTGTGTAACAAGCGCTGCAGCGAATCTGGATGTTGCATTTGTTTTGGGTTAGCGCGCCATGCCCGTAAATCAGCACCAATTTCTGGCATGATTTCGCGCGCTTCTTCAATAAACATGGTGAGTAGTTCTTGATCTACTTTAGAAGTATCTAGGTTTAATGTTTGTAGATAAGGCTTGGCTTCTGTCACCAGCTTTACTTCAATCGGCTCTGGTAATTCTTCTATCACTTCTGCAACAGCTTCTGCTGGCAGTTCGCCCATCAATTCTATTGCACTTTCATCTACCATTGCTTCTAACGCTGGTGCATCTGCGGCCAGTATTTCTGTTGCTGGCTCGGCAATTATATTGTCATCAACTGGCTGCGCAACGATTTCAGTCGCAATCACGCCTGCTTGTTGCGTAGATTGGTTTAGCACTTTAATCAACGCATTGGCAGCGCGTGGGTTTTTAAGTTCTGATGCTTTTTGCCACATGCTTGCCAGCGATTTTAATGTATTGCTATATAAGTCAATGTACTGCGTAGACCACACAGGCATAACAATATCTAACCACTTTTCTAGCGCACGGCTTAGCTCACCTAGCGGCTTAAAGCCAGCCGCTAAGGCATTGCTGGCCATTGTGTGGTTGGCTGTTTGCGCTTTAGCAGATGGCTGCAAGCTGTTATCTGCTAACAATTTGGCCACATCTTGCTCTAAAATACTTAAGTTTTCGCCACTTTCGCGTATAAAAATATCGTACAGTGCGCGGCTCATTTTGCGCGTGCCGCCAATTAACACTTGTGGCTCGGTTTTTTTAGCAGGTTTTCTGGTTTTTGCTTGATCGGCTGTTAAATCTTTAGGTAGATCGGCAATGCGCATAAGCCACGCCTCTTGATTCACTTCTGCTTGGTTATTGGCGCGCAATTCGGCAGCCCAGCCTGCAAACGCCGCCGATACTTGCTCTATGCCTGCAATTTGTTTGGTGTTAAGCGCAGTTTTTTTATCTAAAACATCATTTAAAAATAATTCCGTTTTGCCCGCAATCTCGCCCAAAGCCGTTAAACCCACAGTACGCCCACTGCCTTTAAGTGTATGAAAACTGCGTCGCACTTCCAACAGCGCCTCGTTATCTGTCACATTTACGCGCAGTGCTTGGCAATTTTGTGCAATGTGCGCTAATACTTCTTCTGCTTCCGTCAAATAAATATCTAACAGCTCAGGGTCAAACGCTTTATCTGTCACTGTAGGGCCATCTGCAATGGCTGGCAGAGCCGTTTCTTGTACATGTTCTTCACTATTAAGCACCGCTAACACATTGGCTGGCGCAACAACGTCTGCTTCAACAGTAGGTGGCATAGAGGCTGCGGTTTCCACTGGAACGCCAGCATCTGCCAAGGCTTTATTTAAGCGCTGCAGCGCGCCTTCTAAGGCTTTTTCAGATTCTGGCCGAGTTTTTGGCATTTCATCAGCGTATAAGCCTAGCATACTCAAGCTTTCAGCCAATAGCTCAAAATGCGCTTGGTTGGTCACATAAACATCTTGCTGAAAATGCGCGATAAAACGGCTGCTGGCGTTAGCAATAGCGGTTGGTGTGGCCATGCCCAACATATCAAACACGGCAGAAACTTGGCGAATCGGCTGCGGTGTTAATGTTAGCGGGGCTTTTTCAGTCGGGTGACGGAAGTAACTATCTAGCGCTTGCTCGACAATTTTCAGCGATTCATTAATGTGAATTACCACTGCTTTTACAGTGTCGCGATCTAACTCGCCCGCACGCTCGTTTTCAAGTTTTTCGTATACTTCACCAGATGAAATTGCTTCTAAACGCATCAGCTCAGAATGCAGTTTTTGCAATTTCTCCATATCTAAGTCTTGGTAATTATTAAGCGCAGTTTGAATTAAGTTAAGTGCAGCCGCCACCTCAATTAAGGCGGCATGGTTAACTTTGCTCGCGTCGTCGCGCAAGGTGTTACTGGCTTGCTGCAGTACCGAGTAAAAATCGACAAACAGCACTTGGCTTAAGTTTTGGGTAATTTCGTGGCTAGCAGCTAATGTGTCAGTAAACTTAGTAATCAGCACATTATCAATGTGCACTGGGCTTATGCTAGATTTGCTATCAATTTTACTAAAATCTAAGGTGTTAGAAATTTCATCCCATAAATCTCTTAGTTTTTCTAGCTCTTCAATCAGTTGCTGCACCAACGCTGTTTCATTGGCATCAATATTGGTGCCAATGTAATTTGCAGAAGATTTTTTATCGATAAACTGGTCTAGCTCAAATATTTCTTTAACTTGGCGTATGCTTTCTTTGTCAATATCGCATATCGCCACGTAATACAAAATATCGCGCAGTAAATGATTGTGTGGCTTATTTATGCCGTCGGCAAACAATCGCAATTCTTGATCTAACTTACGACACAATTTTTTTGCGCCATTATTTTCGGCAATTTCTTTTTGGGCGAGTGAATCAGTAAAAGCACTGGCGGCCCACCACAAGGTTTTATTACTATTTTTTTGTTGTGCATGGCTTACGTTAGTTACCGCCAATGTCATGCTATCAACTGCGCTTGTTTGCTTGGTTTGCAGCCAGTTTAGCAATGATTTTTGGTAAGCTAAACGCTGTTCAACAATATAGCCAGCATATTCTGCATCGTTTAATTCTTTACTGGGTATACTTTTAGGCGCGCTATTATTGGTATCGGGGAAAAACAGCTCGCTCTCATCTAGCGATTCGCCTTGTGCCACCACAATTGGGTTAAGCACCGCATACAAACGTAGCGGAATATCAGGGGCGCCATTGAGTAACTCTTGCAAATAAGCTTGCAGCGTTTTAACCGCTTTTTCAAAGGCAGCGATCAGTTCTGGCGTGGCGTTAACAGATTTTTTCTCGAGCTTGCTGGCTAATTTTTCTAGCTCGCTACAAAAGCGTTTGCAACCTTCTAAACCCACCATATCAAGCGCGCCAGTGGCTTGGTATAAACTGGTTTGCGCCAATCGCATGGGTGCGGCATCATCCAAATTGGCTTGCACCGTATCAACATTCGCCAATACAGATTCAAGTAATTGATTAATTTGGTCTTTAACCCAACTTAACGGGCCACTATCAAAATTTTCTGCCACCTATTTTTGCTCCAACAATAAGGGATTAGGTGTTTACGCCAATTTAAAGCCAGCCACAGAGTCACGTAACTCCTCCGCCAGCTTGGTTAATTGCCCCACAGATTCCGCCGTCAATTTTGTACCTTGCGTGGTTTGCGATGTAATTTCTTGAATTTGCTGCATGTTTTTGGTCACGGTGCTGGCCACTTCAGTTTGCGCCTCTGTTGCGCTAGAAATTGATTGAATCAAACGCGCCAAGCTATTAGAAACGGTTTCAATCTCGGTTAGTGCCTTACCGGCTGCGTCAGATAATCGCGCACCTTCAACCACACCCTCGGTAGATTTCTCCATCGCTGCCACCGCGCTATTGGTATCGGTTTGAATGGTTTTTACAATTGCGCCAATCTGCTTAGTTGCCTCAGATGAACGTTCCGCAAGTCGCTGCACCTCTTCCGCAACCACGGTAAAGCCGCGCCCCGCCTCACCCGCAGACGCTGCCTGAATGGCCGCGTTTAGCGCCAAAATGTTGGTTTGCTCGGTAATGTCAGAAATCAGCTCCACAATCTCGCCAATCTCTTGCGAGCTTTCGCCCAAGCGTTTAATTCGTTTTGAGGTTTCTTGAATCTGCTCGCGAATACCGTTCATGCCTGCAATGGTATTTTGTACGGCTAATGAGCCTTGTGTAGCGGCTTGTAGCGAGCGTTGCGCCACTTGTGAAGCCTGACTAGCGTTGCTAGACACTTGCAATATAGAACGCGTCATGTTGGAAACCGCATCGGTGGTTTCTGTAATTTGCACCGCTTGTTTTTCTGCCGCCGATAACAAACCGACTGATGTCGCCTGCGCTTGACCAGTAGCCGTGTTCACCTGCTCTGATGCGCGGTTAATACCGGTTACCAAATCGCGCAAGCTATCAATGGTGTAGTTAATCGAGTCAGCAATCGCGCCAGTAATATTCTCGCGCACTTCCGCACGCACCGTTAAATCGCCATCTGCAAGGTCACCCATCTCATCTAGCAAATTCAAAACCGCCATTTGGTTGGCTTGGCCATCGTTTTCTAGCATCAATACCGCGCTATCAATGGTTCTTGCTTGGCGCGAGCCAAATACCCAAATAAACGCAGTAATCACCAAACCTAGCAAGCCCAGCAAAGTTAAAATAGTAGCCAGCAATCGGTTAGATTTACTCTCTGTTTCTTCTGTTTTCTTTTCTAGCTCGGCAGTTAGCGTTTTCACCGTTTGCTTGTTTACTTCAAACGCACTCGCTAAATCGCCCAACGGTTTAGCGGCCGCAATGGCGCCCAAATTAATGGCCGATAAGAAATCTTTATTAAAAATACGGTAAAAGTTTTGGTTAGATTTAACCACCGCTTGGAAAGCGCCTTGCATGGCAGCACTGTTATCCAAATCTTGCCAATACGCCACGCGGTTGTTAAATTCAACTTCTGCCGCTTTTACTTCGGCTAGTTTTCTATCGCGCAGTGCAGTATCGTTGTTGGATGTAGCCACAAACGCCTCGTTAGCTGCCGCAAACGCATCCACCGCATACATGGGTGGTGGCAAAATATCGGCGCGCAAGTCATCGTTAGACTTTAACTGTTGATATACGGGGCCGTTTACGCGCACTTGGCTAATGGCATAGAAAGCCAAGGCAACAAAAATAAGCAAGCCGATTACTGGGATAATCACCTGACGGCGACTACTGGCGCTACTGACTCCGCCACCACCGCCACCGCTGGGTTTGCCAGTCAAGGTTTGTTTGATTTTAGCTGGTAAGTCTTTAATATTAAATGCCATTTTATGTTCCCTTTAAGCCTAAATAAGCACTATTTTCTATGTAAATTCTATATATAAATATTAGTTCTAAATGTTTAAATAAATTTTTAGTTTAAATAACGTAAGGCGTTGCAAATTCTTTGCTTCGTATCAATTTATCGCAATCTAGCATGTGCCAAATACGGTTTTCATCGTCTTGATAAGTTTGCGCTTTTAGGCATGCAGTGTCTTCCGTCATCAGTTCATACAGCTTCATTTCATCTACTTTACGCAAACCAATTAATTTTTCTACCACAAACGCCACATTACTGGCTACCGCTTCGCTAATTAACAGCAAACGCGCGTTTGATGAAATGCTAGTAAGTGAGTTTTCTAACATTTGTGCCAAATCGTTAATGGCATAAAGCACGCCGCGCACGTTGGCCACGCCCAAAAACCAAGGCTTTACAATAGGCACCGCATGAATATCTACAATGGGCAGCGTTTCTGAAATTTCTTGCAAATTAACCAGCACATTTTTACTGCCAATAACCACGCCTAAATAACCAGAAGGCGCATCTGCACCGGCTTTTTTAGCCTCCTCTAGCCTAGCCAATATATTGGTTTGGTATTCGCGCAGTTGTGATTGTTTAGACATGGTAGCTTTAGTTTTTAGCCTAATTTAGCGATAAGCGCTTTTAACTCATCTTTAGAAGCGGGTTTAATAATGCAGCCTTTTGCGCCCATTTTTTCTGCCCAGGCATGATCGGTCACTTGCAATTTACCCGAGCACAAAATAACCGGTATTTTTGCAGTAGCAGGGTCTTTGGTGAGCGTACGCGTGGCTTGAAAACCCGTCAGCCCAGTCATAATAATATCCATAATAATTAAATCTGGCGCAATTTCTGCCGCGCGCTCTATGCAAGCTTCGCCGCTTTCTAGCGCCACTACTTGAAAACCTTGCGATTCTAGTATTTCGGTAATATAAAAACGATCTGTTGCCGAATCATCTACAACTAATATTTTATTAATGGCCATCGTTGTGCTCCCTGAAGATTATAATTTATAGTAATTACGCTACTTGTTTACATATGCGTTAACCGCATCTATTAGCGTATCTTGCGTAAATGGTTTGGTTAAATATTCGTCAGAACCCGCCATGCGGCCACGCGCGCGGTCAAATAAGCCATCTTTGCTAGAAAGCATAATAACGGGCGTGCTGCTGAATTTTGCGTTGCGCTTGATTAGCGCACAAGTTTGGTAGCCATCAAGGCGCGGCATCATAATATCTACAAAAATAATCTGTGGGTGCTGATCGGCAATTTTTGCCAGCGCATCAAAGCCATCTTCGGCCAATATCACCTCGCAACCAGCCGATTTAAGAAAAATCTCGGCACTGCGACGTATGGTGTTGCTGTCATCAATCACCATGACTTTTGTGCCCGCTAAATTTACTTGCGCCAATTGCTTCCCCTCAACTTAACCACACCTTACACCATTGTCAAACCGTCTAGTAACACCAATTTGTGTCACTAATGACAAAAAATTGTCACTTTTTATCTAAAACTATTTAATCCGTGTATATAAATCAAATACAAGCAGTTTTCATGCCGTGTTAGCCGCCAAGCTGGCTTATGCAAAGGCAAATATGCAGTTTCGATTTAGCCACTCTAGGCAATCGGCCAACAAAACTATATTTGGCTTAGATTTTGCTTATATTAATTTATAGTTAATAAACACACCGTCACTTAAAGCAAAATATGACATTTTTTTAAATAATTTGCAACACTTACGTGAGTTTTGTAATAATATACGTTAACAATAAAAATATGCTTTGTGGTTTAATACACTAAATAACAATTTAATTTAATTGCGATATTTTTATTTAAGGTCTATTTCATGATTATCAGACAAGAATCTGTAGAGCCAACGAAGGCGCTAAAAGATTTGCCCAGTACATCGCCACTGCCTAGCGCTAATTTAGTGTTGGCATTTGGCTCGGTTAAACGCTTTACCGAAGGCAAGCTGCAAGGTTTTTTGAAATCGCGTTACCCTAGCGCACAAATAGTTGGTTGTACCACCTCTGGCGAAATTAGCCCCACTGGCGTGTTTGATGACAGCATTCAAATTACTGCCATTCAATGGGAAAAAACCATCCAACGCGTAGCGCATACCAAAATGACAGGCATGCTTAACTCGTTTGAGGCAGCGGCTGGCTTAGCCAAGCAATTAAAAGCCGACACATTGCGCACGGTGCTGGTGATTTCTGATGGTTTAAATGTTAATGGCTCTGAATTGCTAAAAGGTTTTCAAAGCGTACTAGGCGATGTGCCAATTGTGGGCGGCTTGGCGGGCGATGGCGGTGCATTTGTAAAAACCTTGCAACTATTTAATGAAACCATTTCTGACAATCAAGTGATTGCAGTGGGTTTATATGGCAATGCGCTTATTGCCTCTAGTGGTGCTTTAGGTGGTTGGAAGCCATACGGCCCACCGCGCACAGTGACTAAATCAGAAAAAAACGTGGTATTTGAGATGGATGGCAAACCCGCGTTGCCGCTATACCGCATGTATATTGGTGAGGCGTTTGCGCGCGGCTTGCCAGGCACGGGCTTAAAATTTCCACTGGCGGTGATTGAAGAAGGTAAACGCGAAGTAGAAAAAATCCGTACTTTATTAGCGATTGATAGCGGCAAAAATAGCTTAACTTTTGCAGGTAACGTGGAGGAAGGCGAAACCGTGCGTTTATGCCAAACCAATCACGATAGATTAGTAGAAGGCGCTGGCAATGCGGCTAATTTAGTAATGGATGGCCTAACAGGCAGCAAAACCAACCAAGTGGGTTTGGCATTAATGGTAAGCTGTGTTGGCCGCAAAGGTGTGATGGCCGAAAAAGTTGGCGACGAAGTGAAATTAGTACAGCAAATTTTAGGCCCACAAACATCGGTTGCAGGCTTTTATTCGTATGGCGAGATTGCACCACGCCCCAACACCACCGATAGCGTATTGCACAACCAAACTATGACCATTGGTTATTTAAGCGAAAACTTGCTAGCGTAACAATCCAAATTAACGCTGTTTTAATTAAAAGCACCTGTTCCCTACAGGTGCTTTTTGTTTTATGATATCAATAACAAATTAACTAACTGTTCTATATTAATAAAAGGAAAAACCATGTCTAACTCAGTCACTCTAAAAGGCAACCCTGTCGATGTTGCAGGCAACTTGCCAAAAGTGGGCAGCACAGCGCCTAATTTTACCTTGGTCGACAAAGCTTTAGCCGACGTTACGCTAGATAATTTTGCGGGCAAACGCAAAGTGCTTAACATTTTTCCGAGTGTCGATACGCCAACCTGCGCGGCTTCTATCCGCGCTTTTAACCAACACGCAGCAGGCATGAGCAACACTGTGGTGCTAAATATTTCTGCCGATTTACCTTTTGCGCAAACGCGCTTTTGCGCGGCAGAGGGCATAGAAAATGTGCAAAATTTATCTAGCATGCGCGGCCGTGATTTTTTAATGAACTACGGCGTGTTGCTATTCACTAGTAAATTGGCTGGCTTGTGCGCGCGTGCAGTCATCGTGTTGGATGAAAAAAATGTTGTTAAATATGTAGAGTTAGTGCCAGAAATTGCCAACGAGCCAAACTACGAAGCAGCTTTAGCAGCGCTGTAGTCGTTAGTTTCAGTTAAAAAAAGCCAGCATTAGCTGGCTTTTTTATTGCTCATACTCAGTGTATTTAGCGTTGCTGCCTTTAACTTTTTCTGCGGGGTATTTAATTGCGTTTAGCGTAATTTTTTTATTGGTGGCATCTATCAAATCAATCTCTAACACTTCGGCAATGCGCAGCAAATACACAAACGTATCGGCCAACTCATGGCTCACCGCCTCACGTTTTTCGCTTGTTAATTGTTGGCTTTCTTGCGGCGTATCCCATTGAAATTGTTCGACTAATTCTGCCGCCTCCACAATCATCGCCATCGCCAAATTTTTAGGTGTGTGAAATTGCGCCCAATCGCGCTCGGCCACAAATTGGTTAATTGTTGCGCGTAAATTATCTAATGAATCTTGCATTTAAAACCACCCTTTTATGCACGATAAAAATAACATGCTCTGGAAGCCGCCTAGATATTGGCTTGCAGGGCATCAAAATAAGATGCTAATTTCTAATACTTAAAACCATATTGTTTTGTCATTCACATCACAGCGAAAGAATCCAGCTTTTAAGTTTGCCATTATTGGATTCTTCGCCCAAATAAAGCTTGGGCAGTGAATGACGTAGTTTTATTTACGATTGCTGCCAGCCACCATTTTAATCTCAAACAATCGGCATTCCAACGGGCCGTTAAATAGCGGCGTGCGTTTGCTAGGCGTTAAGCGCATCAATTTGGGCAGGCGTAAATCGTTGGTTAAAAAATAAGTGTTCCAACTGGCAAATTTGCGCTTTAGCGCCTCGCCCATTTTAGGGTAAAGCTGCGCCAGCTCTTCGTCCTCGCCAATGCGCACGCCATACGGCGGGTTGGCCACCAACACGCCGCTATCAGCAGGCGGAATCACTTCAGTAATATTTACTTGGCTTAATTGTACCGCCGCCAGCAAGCCTGCTGCCTCAAGGTTTTGCTTAGCAATGCGCACTGCGCGCAAATCAGAATCTGAGCCATAAATTTTTTGAAAAGTTGTCGCTTTTACGTTTTTAAGCGCGGCGTTTTTTACTTTTTTACAAGTATCGCTTTCGTAATTTTTTAGCTTTTCAAAGCCAAAATCTCTATGTAAACCTGGCGCAATATTCAGCGCAATCATGGCAGCTTCCAGCAAAAACGTACCGCTGCCACACATTGGGTCTAGCAGCGCTGTGCCCGCTTGCCAACCTGATAATTGCAAAATACCTGCGGCCAAATTCTCGCGCAAAGGCGCTTCAATGCTGGCTTTGCGGTTACCGCGCATATAAAGCGCATCGCCCGATGTATCAATGTAATACACATAAGCATCGGCGGTTAAGTAAGCGTGAATACGAACAGATGGATTTTTAGTATCAATGTAAGGCCGTGAATCAACGACTTGCCGAAACTTGTCACACACCGCATCTTTAATGCGCAAAGTGGCAAATTCCAAGCTTTTTAGCGGGCATTTGACGCCTGTCACTTTCACCATAAAATCGTGTTTCACATCAAACCAGTTAGGCCAATTAATTTTGTAGGCAGCTTGGTATAAATCGTCCTCTGTCGCGTACTTGCCCTGCCCCACTTGCATGAGAATGCGCGTGGCCATGCGCGAATGTAAATTGGCGGCGTAACACACGCTAAGCTCACCCGCATACGCCACACCACCATCGGTGGGCTTGATGTCTTTGGCGCCAGCTGCCTTAATTTCATTGGCGAGTAACGCTTCTAAGCCGCGTGGGCAAGTGGCAAAAAATTGATTAAACATTTAACTGCTTTCTGTAAAAAACTGCTGATTGTTATGGCTATTATGCTCGCACAGTTTTTCGACAAAGCTTAAAAACTCAATGGCGTGCGGTTTTTCAAATTGTGCTTCTAGTGCTTTTGCGCGCTCGCGCAGTGCTGTGATTTTTATTTCTAAACTTGTTTTAAAACCAGCTTTAAAACCAAACACCACAATATTGCCTGGCTTACCTGTTGGCAGCATGAGCACTTTATCGGCAAAGCTTTGCTCAATACGGCGCAAATAAATATCAAATTTTTTGTCACTTCCCCATAAATTAATGGCAAAAATGCCATCATTGGTGAGCACATTTTCGCAGCTGTCAAAAAAATCTTGGCTACAAAAATTCGGCGGAATGCCATGCGCGTCAAAGGCGTCAATCATCAACACATCAGCGCTATTGGTATTTTTCGCCAAATAAATTAAGCCGTCGCCTTCAATCACATTTAGTCTGTCATCGTTATCTGGCACGTTAAAATGGCTGCGTGCAGTGGCAATAATTTGCGGGTTAATTTCTACAATCGTTTGCTTAATTTCTGGGCAAAACGCATGCATAAACTTAGGCACCGAACCGCCGCCCAAGCCAATAGATAACATATGTTGGGCAGTTTTAGTAAATAACAAAAATGCCATCATGCCACGCGAATAAGGCAGCTCTAAAACAAGCGGCGCTTTCACCCGCATGCTGCTTTGGATGGTCACCGTGCCTAAATGCAGAGAGCGAATGCCGTCGCTTTCACTGACTTCAACAATGCTGTCATCACGCACGCTTTTATGGATTTTTTTACTCAACCCGAACATGGCTAAATTTCTGTCACTTCTTCAATAACATTTACTGGCTCAGCCTCAATATCCCCTACAAACTTACAACTAAGCTCCATTAACAGTGTGTCTACATGCAAAATAGTCAATTCTACTTTGGAGCCCACTTTACGCTCTGGCAAGCTTGGCACTTTGGTAATATAAAACATGCCGTCAATTTTCACCAAGTTATCGCGCCAAACAGTTGCGGTCACTTCGGTTAATTGTTCTTGAATCAAATATTGCAAGCACCAATAACGCTCCATGCGCGTTTGAAACTCGCTATATGCATTATACGTTTGGTCAAAATTGCGAATAATCACATTTAGCTTGCCATCTGCCGCGTTGTAAGGCGCCGCCTGTTTGTTCAACATCGCAATCAGTTGCCGCTGATTCACCAAATCAACCGCGCGGCGTAATGGCGACGTGCACCAAGCGTACTGCGCTACGCCCAAACCTTGGTGCGGCTCTGCGCTTGGCGACATAAATACCTTACCGCCAGTTTGTGCGCGATAAATGCCTGCGATGCCAGCATCTTTTAGCAGCCCGCCCCAGTGGCTATTGGCATAAATCATCAGCTCTGCCACTAGCTTATCCATTGGGCTGCCGCGCTCACGCGCAACGATTTTAACTACGCCATCAGTCACATAAAAATTATAATCTATCTGCGGCGCAGCATTTGGGTTGTGCTTGCCACGGGCTTTTTCTAAGCTCTCAGCAAAACCAAACAAAAACTTCAATTGCGGCCAATAGGCATGGCCGCTGTCGGTTTCTAGCGTATTAGCGTTAAAAAATGGCTCAAGTTCATCATGGCGCAAATTAGCGGCTATTTTAATTTTTTCAAGCTTAGTTTCGGTTGCCACAATGTCAAATTCGGGCGTGATTTCCACATACAAACTCAAAACTGGCTTGGTCTCATTGGCATCTAGGCTAAATGGCTGCACCACATCGTCTGGCAACATAGTAATTTTAGTACCTGGCATATATACAGTAGAAAGCCGCGAAAGCACAATGGCATCTAGCGCGCTATCTGGCTGCACTGATAGACTAGGCGCAGCAATATGAATACCGATGCGCGTGTTACCGCTAGATAGCGCTTGCAAGCTGAATGCATCATCAATTTCTGTGGTGGTGGCATCGTCAATACTAAAACACGACGCCTCTGCGAGGCTTAATTCATGCGGCTGTGCAGGTACATCATAATCACCAAAATCTGTGCCAATCTTGCCATCTTTATTGGCAAACATTTCACGCAAAAAAGCACCCAAATGATAATCGTGCGCGTTATTAATTAGGCCACAATCTGCCATCACCGTTAGCGCTAACCTGCCAGAGGTTTGCGCAGCTTGGTCGATGGCTTTCCACTCGAGTGAGTTTTTATCTGGCGCGTAAATCAGGCTGTCCGCCTTATTGCTAAAGCCTTCTGGCAAACGTTTATCGTTTAACTTCTGCACCCAAACCGCCATTTGTTCTGCTTGCAGTTTTTTACGTTCTACTGCGGCCAAAGCCAGTTTTAAGGTTTCCGCAGGCGCGGCTTTATAGCGCCCTTTGCCTTTGCGATAAAAATAAATGGGTGCTGCATGTAGCTTAATCGCCGTTGCTGCGGCTTCAATTGCCGAAGGTTTTTTGCCATAATATTCTGCGGCTAAATCCTCAAAACCAAACTCTGGCTCGCCACAGCACTCCCACAAAAATGCTACGTCTAATTTTTCAGCTTCGCTGCAAGCCGCTTCCATAAAGCCTTGCAGGGCAGCATCAAAACGTAATAAGACATTGCTCGCTTTAATTTTGCTACGTTTGCCAGATGCAGATTCTACCTGTAACGAACCTGCACTATCGGCCATGACCGCGGCCACTTTAAATTGGCCTTCTTCTTCGTAAAAAATTTGCATGCGCGGCGGATTCTCTTTTTAATGATATTGGCAAAAATAGTTTGTAAATTAATGGTTTAGGCACTTGCAAAGTTAAAAATAAAAGCAAATAATTTATTGGTTAACAATTGTTTACTTTGTATTGTTAGCGTGTTGTTACCGTAAATGCTTTAATGAACGTGCTGTAAAACTTAGCTTTACATTTTAATTTTTAAAGTCGTAATTTTAATGTTTTCTAGCTAATTAAGCTTGTTTTACTTAACATTTGTTTAATTGGCTCATTTTTATTTTAAAGGACACATCATGAATACTAATAAAGTTCTTCTACTCGCAGTTATCGCTGCATTTTCTACTGGCTGCGCCGGCAACCGTACCAATAATGGCTTGGTTGATACTAGCGATCAATACGCGTATGCCAAGCAAGTAAACGCGCCGCCTGCGGCCAAACCAGGTGAGTGCTATGTCAATATTCACAATAAACCAGTCACTGAGAGCATGAGTCAACAGGTACTTAAAAAAGGTGCTAGCAAACAAGTTGAGGTGATACCAGCACAATATGCAGATGGTGAAGAAACCGTACAAGTTAAACCAGCCACCACGCGCCTAGAAATTGTGCCTGCCACTTACGAAACAGTGGATGAGCAAGTGCTAGTGAAGCCAGCAGGCAAGCGTCTAGTGCCTGTTGAAGCGGTATTTGCAGACCAATCAGAGCAAGTGTTAGTGTCATCTGCCAGCAGTTATTGGAAACGCAGCACAGTGGCCGAGGCCGCACGCAGTGGCTCTAAAGAGCAAGTGGCAGGCGACGATGGTTATGTAATGTGCTTGATTGAAAAACCAGCGGTATACAAAACTGTGACGAAACGCGTAATGACCACCGGCCCTAGCACCACAGAAGAGGCAATTCCGGCTGAATACACCACGGTTAAAAAGACTGTGCTTAAAACGCCAGCCACTACGCGTGAAGTAGCCGTGCCAGCCGAGTTCGCAAAAGTACGTACATCAAAATTGGTGACTGCTGCTAGCGAAAAAGTAACCGAAACCCCAGCTGAATACGACACTGTAACCAGCACTAAAGTGGTTTCTGAAGGCAGCTGGGAATGGCGTCAAATTTTATGCGCAACCAACTCTACCCCAGCTAAATTGCAAGAGATTGAATCTGCATTATCAGCCGCAGGCCAAAACCCTGGCACAGTGGATGGTATTGTCGATGGCAGCACGCTCAATGCGATTCAAGCTTACCAAGGTGCAAAAGGCTTGCCCGTAGATAAAGGTCGCTACATTAATATTCAAACGGTAAAAGCATTAGGTGTTGCGCCGCAATAATGACGTTATTTTTTAAATTGATAGTGCAACACTAGAATTGCACAGCAAGAAACAAAAATAACTCACTTTTGTGATTTAATGAGGCTACTTAGGTAGTCTCTTTTTTTGGGTAGTCTCTTTTTTTTGGGCAGCCTCTTTTTTGTACTTTTTTAATAAGAAATAACCACATGGATAATAGGATTCCTGTCACATTATTGACTGGCTTTTTGGGTAGCGGTAAAACTACGCTACTCAACCATTTGCTCAGCCAGCCAGCAATGAAAGACAGTGCAGTGATTATTAACGAGCTGGGCACCACTGGCTTAGACCATATACTTGCCACGCAGGTAGATAGCGAGCAAATTGCCGATAATACTGTGTTGTTAAGCAGCGGTTGTGTCTGCTGCACGCTTAAAAATGAGCTGGCCGACACCATGCGTGATTTATTTTTTAAGCGCGCGCTGCAAGCCATTCCGCAATTTAATCGCATTGTCATCGAAACTACTGGCATGGCTGACCCTGGTCCAATTTTGGGCAATTTGCTGAACGAACCTGTGATAGAAAGTGTGTTTCGGCTAGATGCAGTAGTAGTAACGGTAGATAGCGAATATGGTCTTGAACAATTACTGCAGCACGCCGAAGCACGTAAACAGGCGGCAGTGGCCGATGTATTGCTGCTGACTAAAACTGATTTAACCACGCCTGAAAAGCTATCTCAGTTAAAAGAAAAACTCATCAGCATTAACCCTGGTGCTACCCAACATAAAATTATGCACGGCCAAATTGAGCCTGATTTTATTATCGATGTTGGCCTGTTTGACCCAAGTGGTAAACGCGCCGAGCCAGAGCGCTGGTTAAGAATGCCACTTAAACCAAGCGCTATGCTAAAAAATCAGCACGCTGAAATTGCCAGCTTTACCGTCACCCTGCCATCATTAATCAATTGGAAAAATTTAAAGCCAGTTATTTTAAAGCTATGCCAAACGCATGGTGACAAATTGCTACGCTTAAAAGGTATTATCCACGCGGCTGATTTAGATGAACCAATTGCGATTCATGCTGTGCATTTTACGCCTTACCCACCAACTGAATTAACGGGCTGGGTTGAGGACGAACAGACAAATCGTATTGTGATCATAGGCAAAAATTTAGATGAAGCTGAGGTTAGAAAGCTATTAACGCAAATTTAGCCTAGATTAAGCATGCCCTAGCAACCAATATCCATGCGGCCTACAGGCTTGCGCAGTAGTGTTGTTTAGTGGCATACCTTTATAACAAGCTATTGTGTTTTGTAATTTCTGCCAAAAAACTCCTGCATTAAAAAGTCTTCTAACTCTGCGCTATCTTCTGGCCGCGCCGATTTAACAATAGTGCGCCCTAATCGTTGCGATTCCCAATCAAAATCGCC
>JANOYU010000099.1:0-8640 GCA_031429035.1 Methylophilaceae bacterium | reverse complement strand
TTATCCATGCTGGTGGCGAATGAAATGCGGAAATAGCCTTCTGCGCCAAACGCGCTGCCAGGCACCACGGCAACATCAAATTTCTCTAACAAATATTCAGCAAATGCCATGTCAGTTGCGGCATTAATTTTGCCTGCTTTGTGTAAGTTAGCAATTGCCACACGCGCATCGGGGAAGGCATAAAACGCACCGCCCGCCATTAGGCAGCTTATGCCATTCATGGCGTTAAAGCGGTCAACAACATAAGCGTGGCGCTCTTTAAATGCCGCTACCATCGGTTTAATGCAATCTTGCGAGCCACTTAAGGCGGCAACAGCTGCATACTGTGAAATAGAAGTCGCGTTACTGGTAGATTGGCTTTGTAAAATTTCCATGGCTTTGATGATATTGGCTGGTCCTGCGGCATATCCGATGCGCCAACCCGTCATAGAATACGCCTTAGAAACGCCGTTAAGCACGATACAGCGGCTTTTTAGCGCTGGCGCAGCATTGAGTATGTTGTAAAACTTTTCGCCGGTTAAATTCACGTGCTCGTACATATCATCGGTAGCGACCAATACATGCGGATGTTTCAGCAGCACCTCGCCCAGCGCTTGCAACTCGGCCAAGTTATACACTGCACCAGTGGGGTTAGATGGCGAATTAAGCATCACAATTTTGGTTTTGGGCGTAATCGCTGCCTGTAATTGGGCTGGCAGCAACTTAAAACCTTGCTCAATGCCACAATTGATAATCACAGGTAACGCTTCTGCCACCATTGCGATATCGGCGTACGAGACCCAATATGGCGCTGGTATAACAACTTCGTCGCCTTTGTTAAGCACTGCCAAGCACAAGTTAAAAATGGTTTGCTTGCCGCCCACGCCCACGATGACTTCATTTAGGGCATAATCAAAACCATTTTCAGTTTTAAATTTATTCACAATGGCTTGCTTTAACGCGGGTATGCCCGAAACGGGTGTGTATTTAGTGTAACCTGCGTTAATCGCGGCAATGGCAGCATCTTTAATGTGCTGTGGCGTATCAAAATCTGGCTCGCCCGCGGCTAAGCCAATAATGGGGCGGCCTTCAGCCTTATATTTAGCGGCTTTTGCGGTAATGGCAAGAGTGGGGGATTCTTTAATACTTAACACGCGTTGCGACAAAATGTGTGAGTGTGACAAAACAACTTTCCTTAATGCTTAAATAACTATTAATAAACGACAATCAATAAATGACTGCGAAATTACTGAATAAACGTTATTTTACGCATAAAACTGGGCCTTAGGAATACCGCAGCAGATTATTGAAAATAAATTAAAAAAAGGCCTCATTTGAGGCCTTTTACTAACGATTACAGTAAATAATTTGAAGTATTAGTTAGCATTCTTTATCGCAACCCAGCACGTAAGTGTATTCTGCCGCGGCATCTTCGCTTAATTTTGCTAATGCAAGCTGTATACGGTGCATTTCTGCACTGTCACCACGGTTTTTTGCCATGCTGCCTAATTGTATAAACGCATCATAGTTATTTGGTTCTAAACTAATCGCTTGCTTGTAAGCGCTGTCGGCCATGTCTAATTTACCAGTGTTTTCTAAACCTATACCTAATGCCAACCACGCTTCACTACTTTTGGGCTCTGCTTGCGTCCATTTTTCTGCTACTTGTGCCAGTTTTGGCCAATCAAAGCGCGATTCTGGCACTGCGGCTTGCATGTAAAATGGTTTTTTATCTTCATCTTCCTCCCACAAGGCCTTGCCAGTCACAGGAAACACGGTTGTTGCGGGTTGTTTATCTAAGGTTTCTAACCACTCCACTGGCAATGCAAAGTGAATGCTGCCACCTTTGCCCGTGGTTTTAAAAGTATTTATACCGATTAAATTGCCTTCCATATCAAATAAGCCACTGCCGCTAGCACCCATTAAAAATTTTGCATTGGTGCGTATTACATTGGCAGCGTTATCAGCGTATAAACCTTTTACTGTGCCAGTAGAGGTAAGTGGGGCGGGTACGCCATTAGAATGCCCAATGCCAGCCACATCTTGGCCACGTTTTAAGGTGGTACTTTTGCCCATTTTAACAGGGCTTAATGGTAAGTTTTCTGTGGTCACAATACATAAGTCGTGCCAAGCATCGACTTTAACGCTGCTAATCACATAAGAATCCTCGCCACGCGCTATCCACGGCTGTTTAGTGCTGCGCAATACATGACAATTGGTAACCACTTTATCTTTGGCAATGACCACACCAGAGCCGTAGGCAAGACCGCCATCGGTATTGTAGCCACGTATCATTACCACACTAAAATATGATTGAATCAATGCTGCTTTGTCCATTGCCAAGCTGCTGGCCGAAGAAAGCAAAAGTGAGATTAACAGTGCTGAAGCAACAAAAAAATAACGCATGAATAGACCTTATTAGAAGTTAATTTTAATTTAACGTATTAGCAAACGGATTAAATTTTATTTATTTCAAAAACTTAACAACAATGACTGTATATTTTACGTAAAAGTTCGCCATTTAGATTCAATCAAATAATATTGGCAATAAATAACATTGGCTATAATAAAAGCAAGCAAAGCCTGCTAAAATTATTGATTAATTACTGTTCAACCTGTGTCATTATTCAACCTGTGTCATTATTCATTTAGGTCATTGTGTTTGTAAATTTTCCCAATAGCAAGTATCAATTGTTTCAGCCGTTTCCGCCTGCTGGAGACCAACCACAAGCCATCGACAAGCTGACGCAGGGTATTAACGATGGGCTAAAGTTTCAAACTTTACTAGGCGTAACAGGCAGTGGCAAAACTTTTACCATGGCCAATGTTATTGCTAGGCTTGGTCGCCCAGCCATTGTAATGGCGCCTAATAAAACGCTGGCAGCGCAACTTTACTCAGAATTTCGCGAGTTTTTCCCTAATAATTCAGTGGAATATTTCGTCAGTTATTATGATTATTATCAGCCCGAAGCTTACGTGCCAAGCCGCGATTTGTTTATTGAAAAAGATTCCAGCATTAATGAACACATTGAGCAGATGCGCTTATCTGCCACCAAAGCGCTATTAGAGCGCGAAGACAGCATTATTGTGGCGAGCGTTTCGGCGATTTACGGCATTGGCGACCCGACTGATTATCACGGCATGGTGCTGCACTTGAAGCAGGGCGATAAAATGAGCCAAAAAGAGGCGATTTTGCGCTTAATTGGCATGCAGTACGACCGCAATGATTTCGACTTTAGTCGTGGTAGTTTTAGGGTGCGCGGCGATGTGATTGATGTGTTTCCCGCTGAAAATAACGAGACTGCGGTGCGCTTAAGTTTGTTTGATGATGAGGTAGAAAGTATCACTTTATTTGACCCACTGACAGGACAAATATTTAACAAAATTCAACGGTTTACAATCTATCCTTCAAGTCATTACGTAACATCACGCGAGACCACAATTAAGGCGATTGAAAAGATTAAAAAAGAATTAGTTGAGCGCGTGGCGCAATACATTAAAGAAGGCAAATTGGTTGAGGCGCAACGCATTGAGCAGAGAACTAGATTTGACTTAGAAATGCTCAACGAAATTGGTTTTTGTAAGGGTATCGAAAACTATAGCCGCCACTTATCTGGCCGCAACGCGGGCGATCCGCCACCAACGCTGATTGATTATTTACCCGATAACGCACTAATGATTATTGACGAAAGCCATGTCACCGTGCCGCAAATTGGCGGTATGTACAAAGGCGATTGGTCGCGTAAGACCAATTTGGTCGATTACGGTTGGCGATTGCCATCTGCGTTGGATAATCGGCCGTTAAAATTTGAAGAATTTGAGCGCATTATGCGCCAAAGTGTATTTATTTCGGCTACGCCAGCGGATTACGAAAAAAATCATCAACAACAAGTGGTGGAGATGATTGCGCGACCAACTGGCTTGATTGACCCAGAAATTACCGTAAAGCCAGCCGACACGCAAGTGGATGATTTGCTTGGGGAAATTAAGCTGCGCACGGTCGTTGGCGAGCGCGTGCTGGCAACAACTTTAACCAAGCGCATGGCAGAAGATTTGACCGATTACTTAGCTGAACATGGTGTAAAAGTGCGCTATTTGCACAGCGATATTGATACGGTTGAGCGCGTCGAGATTATCCGTGATCTTAGATTAGGCGAATTTGACGTGCTAGTCGGCATTAACTTGTTGCGCGAAGGCTTGGATATTCCCGAGGTATCTTTAGTGGCGGTTTTGGATGCCGATAAAGAAGGTTTTTTGCGCAGTGAACGCAGCCTGATTCAAACCGCAGGCCGCGCCGCGCGCAACTTAAACGGCGCAGTGATTTTTTATGGCAACCGCATTACGCGCAGCATGGGCTTAGCCATAGACGAAACCAATAGACGCAGAAAAATACAAACCGCCTTTAATGAAGCCAATGGCATTACGCCAAAAGGCATTGTAAAAGGCGTAAAAGACATGATAGACGGCGTTTATGATGTGGAAGAGGGCAAGCGCGAACGCAAAGCCGCGCAAGACCAAGCCAATTATGAAAGTTTGAGCGAGAAACAAATTGCCAAAGAGATGAAGCGCTTAGAAAAAGCCATGCACGATGCGGCGAAAAACTTAGAGTTTGAAAAAGCTGCCGATTTTAGAGACAAACTGAAAAAGCTCAAGGCTAAGTTTTATGGTGCAGAAATTCCCGATATGAATGCTTGATTTAAATAGCTGATTTTAAAATATAAGCACATGACCTGCGACCCGCATTAATGCTAGATGGTAGACAACACCCGCATGGCTATTGGCTTGCAGAGCATAGCTGTTTTTAATGAGTTTATTGTTTAGTTTTTGTGCTAGCAGCTAAGCCAACCAAGCGTGAAACCACAATTGCAATATACATAACGCCAGTAAATATCTGTAATGAGCCTATTGCCCTAGCAGGGCCAGTAATGGGGATAACGTCGCCAACACCGGTGCTAGATTGAATAGAAAAGCTCATAAATAGTAGCTCTATCCAGCTGCGTGGGTTTGTTGGGTTAATCGCAGCCAACACGCTGCCAGGGTAAACTTGTTGGCAAACTGAATATGCCAACGCAAAAGCCCATACTAACAAGGTAAATGTTGCAGCCGCCGCATAAAGCTCGTCTAGAGTCACAATGTCATCTTTAAACATATACATAACCAAACTGACTGCCGCGTAAAAGTATAATAAGCTTTCAAACGCATGTGCCCATGGCATTAATTGTAATTGATTTGCAAAGCTTGCAAGAAGTGTTGCACCAACGGCAAGCGCCACTAAAATAAGAGCTATCCAGTTAATGGCAGGCGTGCGATACACTACCCAAACAGCCAACATAGGCACGACTAATCCTAAGCAATTAAAGATTACATGACTTAGTGCGGAGTCTGTCATAAAGCCATAAAAAACAATGCTGATAAGCTGCACTAGCAATAGCATGGCGAAAGGAAAGCGCTTAAAAAATGATAGAATTATTTGCATGGTTTAACTTGTGTATGGCCTTATTTTTAGCTGAGCTGACACTTTATAAGGCCATGATTTATTTTGCAAGTAACTAATTAGCAACTAGCTTGTTGGCAAAATGTGCCAGCAACTATAGACAAGTATTAAGCCATTATTTTTAGGTGTGTGGTTACCAAGCGTTTTAGTTCTGGCTTGCACGATCCGCACTCAGTGCCGCATTTAAGTTTGTTTTGCAACGTAATTAAATCGGCGCCCAATTGAATGTTTTCAATGATTTCATTTTCTGACACGTCTAGGCAGCTACAAATAATTTTACCGCGCCCTTGCTGGCCTGTAGGCGGCGCCGATATTGGTGCTAGCGCCCAGCGGCTAAAGGCTTTGTAATGCTCGGCATCTTTAAATTGGCCAGTGGTCATCACTTCTTTTAGCCATTCGCTGGCCAGCGTTTCGCCCATTAGGCGCACGCCAGTTACTTCTATTTTGCCCGCATTATTTTCTACCAAAATACGTTTGCTAATGCCGCGTTTGGAATCGTTGTAATTTAAGCAGGGCGATTCATCAGTCATGCCTAGTATTTCGTCAATTTGTGTTATCAGCGCCGCATCTGGTGAAGTTTCGTGTGCTGAGCGTAAAATCAACAAACCTGCTTTGTTGTTATCATTTTCTCGCCCAAATAAGCCGCAACTGGCATAACTAAACTGTGGCATCAGCGCGCGTATTATGGTCAACAAATTAAGGTCTTGGCAACTGCGTAAAATAGTCATGCGCCAAGGTAAATCAAGCTTTTCCAGCTTAATGGCCGTATGCTTTAGCTCGGGTTGTTTAGATGTTTTATCAAAGTTGGGTGGCATCAGCGCGTTCACGCCCAAGCCTTGCATAAATTGGCTACCCCAATGCATGGCGATAAAGGTTTGCGCAGGTTTTACTTCATCGCTCATCTGCACTGGCAATACCAAGCTGCCACGTTTGTTTTGTACTTTTACAATGTCACCATTTTTAATACTGCGCCGCATCATATCGTCGCTGCTCATTTGTATGACAGGCTCTTCGGCATGATTGAATAGCTGCGCCACGTTGCCTGTTCGGCTCATACCGTGCCATTGGTCGCGCAGGCGGCCAGTTAACAAATGCAGCGGATGGCGAGCGTCAGTTTTATCTGCGGTTCCTTTATACACAGCGTTAACGAATTGCGCTTTTCCATCAGGTTTTTGAAAAACGCCATCAGCGTAAAGTCTTGCTTTGCCTATATTTGCACCTTCAGCAAACGGCCATTGCTGTGGGCCACGTTGATTGAGAAGGGCGTAACTTAAGCCAGTAATATCTAAATCGCGACCACGTGTAGTTTCACGGTGCTCGTTAAAAATAGCTTCAGTTGTTTTGTAGTTAAATAGCTGGCTACTTTTACCCAGTCGCTTCTCTAGCCGCTGTGCAAAATCTACCATAATCGCCCAGTCGTGCTTGGCTTCGCCCGGGAGCGCAACCGCAGGGTTAACGCGGGTAATGCGTCGCTCGCTATTGGTTACCGTGCCTTCTTTTTCGCCCCAAGTGCTGGCAGGTAGCAGCACATCGGCATATTTACAGGTATCCGTGCTGTTAAAAGCATCTTGCACGACGACTAATTCTGCATTATTCAAGGCTTCTAGCACATTATTTAAATCTGGCATGGAGTGCGCGGGGTTGGTGCAGGCAATCCATATTACTTTAATGTCGCCACTTTTTACTGCGTCAAACATCTCTATGGCAGTTTTTCCTGGGGTTTCTGGCACAGAATCTACGCCCCATAGCGCTGCGATTTCTGCACGATGTTGCGCATTAGCTAGATCACGATGACCAGATAATAAATTGGCCATGCCGCCTACTTCGCGTCCGCCCATTGCATTGGGTTGGCCTGTGAGTGAGAATGGGCCTGCGCCTTTTTTACCTATCTGCCCTGTGGCCAAGTGTAAATTGATCAGCGCGGCATTTTTATCGGTGCCATGTATGCTTTGGTTTAAGCCCATGCAATACATGCTTAGGGTTGGCCCTGCGCCAAACCATTTGGCGGCTTGAATAATGTCGGTCTCTTTTATGCCGCAAATATCTGCCACCATTTTCGGCGTGTATTCGCGTATGGTTTCTTTTAGCGCATCAAAGCCATTGGTATGTGCGTTTATGTAAGCCATATCTAGCAAGCCTTCCCACAGCATTACGTGTAGCAAGCCATTAAATAGTGCCACATCGGTGCCTGGCAAAATAGCTAAATGTAAATCGGCAAATTGGGCGGTGTCGGTCTTGCGTGGGTCAACCACGATAATTTTTAAATCAGGATTTTTAGCTTTGGCATCTTCAATGCGTCTAAAAATAATCGGGTGCGCAAACGCAGTGTTGCTGCCTGCAATAAATAATGTATTGCAATGATCAATATCTTCGTAACATGCGGGCGGCGCATCTGCGCCCAATGTAGCTTTGTAGCCTGTTACGGCAGATGACATACAAAGGCGCGAATTAGTATCAACGTTATTAGTGCCAATCAAACCTTTGGCCAGCTTGTTAAAAACATAATAATCTTCTGTCATCAGTTGACCAGAGATATAAAATGCGACCGAATCTGGCCCGTGTTTTTCGATGGTTTGGGCGAATTTTTCGGCTAAAAAGTCCAGTGAAACATCCCAAGAAACGCGCTTGCGCGCAGCATCTTTTGTGAGTCGCATTTCGGGGTAAAGCGCGCGATTATCCATTTTTGCACTTAAATGCAGCGTAGCGCCTTTGGTGCAAAGCCTGCCAAAATTAGCTGGGTGGTTTGGGTCGCCTTTAACACTAATTATTTGCTTATTGCCAGCAATGCTCTGCGAGCCAATAAGCACGCCACATCCCACGCCACAATAAGGGCACGTGCTTTTGGTTTGCTTTATTTCTTGAATATTAATCACGCTTAATCTTTAAGTTCCAAATATACATAGCCATCTTCAATTTTAGTATTAAAACATGCCGTTTCGCCGACATCTGGCTCCTCAGCTTTACCATCTACTAAACTTATCTTCCAACTGTGCAGTGGGCAGGCCACTTTATCGCCATACACAATGCCTTGCGACAAAGGTCCGCCCTTGTGCGGACACATATTATTAATGGCAAATATACGATCATCTTCTAATCTAAAAACACCGATTTCCAAATCTTTATTTTCAGCATTTTTTGTGCGTACTACACGCGACCCTAATTTTGGA
>JANOYU010000098.1:0-6049 GCA_031429035.1 Methylophilaceae bacterium | reverse complement strand
ATTCTGCCTGCGGTGACGCTGGGTTTTGGTTTAAGCGCGATTCTCACGCGCATGACGCGCACCAGCCTTTTAGAAGTGCTCAACGATGACTACATTCGCACCGCGCGCGCCAAAGGCTTAAGTGAGCGCACCGTGATTATTCGCCATGCCTTGCGCGCTGCGCTGTTACCAATTATTACCATTGTTGGCCTGCAAATGGGTAGTTTACTGGCGGGTACAGTGATTACCGAAACCATATTTTCGTGGGATGGAGTTGGGCGGCTGTTAGTTGAAAGCATCGAAAAACGTGATTACCCCGTGACACAAGCCTGCGTGTTGGTGATTGCGCTCAGTTACGTGTTAGTGAATTTAGTCACTGATATTGCGTACAAATTTGCCGACCCACGCGTAAAGGTGAGCCGTGGCTAAGCTAAAGCGCATTTCACTTTTTGTGATGCACGATGATGACCCAACGGATTTTAATTGGGTAAAAGCGTGGATTAAAAAGTGGAAATTAGCAGATAAATTGCGCGTAGATGACTATTCCACTGGTGGCTGGGAGCATTATTGGGATATTGAGGCATCTGAGGCAGCGATAGCCGAAGTGCCAGAAAATTATCTTTGTGGTAGCGAATGGGCAACACCCGAATTATTTAAGAAGAAATGAAAAAATTCGCCATCACCGTTTTGGCTTTTTGGTTACTGGCTGTTTTGCTAGGCAGAGTTCTCAATTTAAACCCAAACCAAATCGACCTTAACGCGATTTTAAGCGGCGCAAATACGCAACATTGGTTGGGCGCAGATGACTTGGGCCGTGATATTTTAGCGCGAATTTTACGCGGTGTTGAAGTGTCTTTTACTGTTGCGATTATTGTCACTGTGATAACCATGCTGATTGGCGTATTTGTTGGCTTAGTGGCTGGTTTTTATGGCGGTAAAGTCGATGCGGTTTTAATGAAAATTACTGATATTTTTTTGGCTTTCCCTGGTATTTTATTGGCGATTGCGTTTGCCGCCGTGTTGGGCGCAGGAATTGGCAATTTAATTTTAGCATTGTGCATTACTGGTTGGGTAAGCTACGCGCGACTCACTCGTGGGCAAACGTTGGCGCTGCGCAATCGCCAGCATGTGTTGGCGGCAGAGTCGTTGGGCGCAAACGTGCCGCGATTGCTCATTAAACATATTTTGCCTTTATTGGGCTCAATATTAATGGTAGAAGCTACCTACAGTTTGGCCAGTGTGATGATTGCCGAGGCCAGCTTATCTTTCTTAGGTTTAGGTATACAAGCGCCCAACGCCAGCTGGGGCGCCATGTTGCGCGATGGCGTACGCTATATGTTAGTGGCGCCGCATTATGTGTTGGTGGTTGGTTTAAGTTTAATGAGCTTGATTTTAGCGATCAATCTTGGCGGTGATTACTTGCGCGACAAGCTAGATGTTCGCGTAGAATAAACGTATGCGTAAGCAATATAAATATTATGATTTCATCATGGCCGCATTTGTATGCGTGCTAGTGTGCAGCAATTTAATTGGCCCAGCAAAAGTCACACAAATTGAGGCACCATTATTAGGCACGCTCACCTTTGGCGCGGGCGTGTTGTTCTTTCCCATCTCGTTTATTTTTGGCGATATTTTGACCGAGGTTTATGGTTATGCCGCTTCAAGAAGAGTAATTTGGGCGGGTTTTGCAGGTTTAGCGTTTGCTTCGTTAATGGCGTGGATGATAGTTGCGCTGCCACCTGCACCGTTTTGGCACAATCAAGCTGAATACGAAGTGGCATTTGGCAGCACTTGGCGCATTGCCGCGGCTGGTTTAATTGCATTTGCGGTGGGCGAATTTGTAAATAGTTTTATCATGGCAAAAATGAAAATTGTGAGCGCTGGCAAGCGCTTATGGCAGCGCACCATTACCAGTACAGTGTTTGGCGAGGTGGTGGATACCGCGATTTTTGTACCGCTGGCATTTTGGAATACTGGCATTATCCCTAACGATAAAATACCGCTAATTATTGGCGCGCAAATTACTGCCAAAATTGCGGTAGAAATCGCCTTTACGCCCGTGGTTTATAAAACCGTCGCGTTTTTAAAGCGTGCCGAAAACGAAGATTATTACGATAACAATACCGACTTTTCACCCTTTAAAATATAACACTTATTTGTCGTTGCGGATTTAATCCGCAATCTAGTTTGAGATGCTAAATCAAGTTTAGCATGACAGTATTTTCACCTTATAGGATTTACATTGACCGAAACGATAACAAAAGTAACACAAGTAAGCTGGCAAGAAAAAAACAAACCTCAAACTGCTATTTGGCAAAGCGAGGCTGGCAATCCGCCACCCAAAAATATACTCATTGCCGATGATACCACCAACGCCAAAGTAGCTTACAAACAAGTGTGCGAAGGTGCATCGCTGCTATATCGTGGCGATTTTCAAAATGCAAAACAGCTGCTGCAAGCCATTACCCGCAAGTTTGATGTGAAGCCAATTAAGCCAGCAGCCACAATGTTAGAAGCGTTTCACCAACACCGTGCACGGCAGATTCAGCGCGCCAGCATTACCAATAAAATTTTAATTGAGCTTAAATATGGCGCATGCGATTTAAAGCGCGCGCCCGATGTAAAAAATGCAGTGGCAGGTGCGCTGATTATCAACCCAAAAATCGACAAAATTCCCGAGAAATTACTGTTATCGCTGCGTGAGTTATTAGGCATGAATGGCGCACATGAATGGCACAAAAAAGGTGTTCATATTGATGCTCTGTCAGCCAATATCCATGCGGCTTACGGCGTATATAGCCCGATACGTGGTGAGTATTTAGAGTTAGTTAATCAAGCACCAATTGGCAGCTTTAAAACCGCTTTTGATATTGGCACGGGCACTGGCGTCATCGCCGCTATTTTGGTCACGCGTGGCATTAAAAAAGTTATCGCCACCGATAACAGTATTCGCGCGCTCAATTGCGCTAGCGACAATATTGCCAAGCTAGATTTAAAACAATACATCGAGGTAGAGCAGGCCAATCTGTTCCCCGCTGGCCAAAAAAAAGCTGACCTGATTGTGTGCAACCCACCGTGGCTGCCAGCAAAAGCCAATGCGCCTATTGAGCATGCGATATATGACACCAATAGTGCCATGTTGAAAGGTTTTTTATCTGGCGTTAAAACACACTTAAATGACGATGGCGAAGCTTGGCTGGTGATGTCTGATTTGGCCAAGCATTTAGGCTTGCGGCAACCTGAAGAGCTGCAAGCATGGATTGCAGACGCAGGTTTAAGCGTGATTGAAAAGCATGATATTAAGCCGAAACATGCCAAATCTGTCGATCAATCAGACCCGCTTTATGCGGCAAGAAGTAAAGAAGTGACGTCGTTGTATCGTTTAAAAACTGTAAAGTAAACACTAAGCTCGTCATTCAGAGCGTAGCGAAGAATCCAGGTTTCAACTATTAAACTGCTGGATTCTTCGCTACGCTCTGAATGACGGAATTTTTAAGACTTTTATAGTTAAAATAGCATTTGTGAACCATTATTTGAATATGCAAACATCAAAAGAAAGCTAAGCATGTCATTAGGCCCCGTCATGTTGGATGTTGTTGGCACAGAATTGACTGCCGATGACGTGCGTAGATTGCAGCATCCGCTTGTGGGTGGCGTGATTTTATTTGCCCGTAACTTTTCTAACTGCGCACAACTAGCTGCCCTGACAGCCAGTATCCATGAGGTTCGCAGCCCACCTCTTTTAATTGCGGTAGATCACGAAGGTGGCCGTGTGCAACGATTTAGAGACGGTTTTACTAAAATTCCACCCATGCGTGAATTTGGCAAAATTTGGGATGTTGACCGCAAAAAAGCCAAACAATTAGCTGTGCAAGCAGGCTGGATTTTAGCTGCAGAATTGCGTGCGCATGGCGTAGATTTTAGCTTTACGCCTGTATTAGATATGGATTATGGCGACAGTTTGGTGATTGGCGATAGGGCTTTTCATCAAAACACGCAAGCCATTAACGAGCTGGCGTTTAGTTTAATGCAAGGCCTTAAAAAAGGCGGCATGCAGGCAGTGGGTAAGCATTTCCCTGGGCATGGTTTTGTAGTGGCCGATTCGCACGTTTCGATTCCTGTTGACGAGCGTGAATTTGACCAAATTGCGCAAAATGACATGCAGCCATTCCGCCAAATGATTGATGAAGGCTTAGCGGCGATTATGCCCGCACATGTTATTTACCCAAAAGTGGACGATAAACCTGCAGGCTTTTCGGCTAAATGGTTGCAAAAAGTATTGCGCGAACGACTTGGTTTTAACGGTGTAATTTTTAGCGATGATTTAAGCATGGAAGGCGCAAGCGTAGGTGGCGATGTGACGACGCGTAGCTTGGCTGCCTTAAATGCGGGTTGTGACATGGTACTTTTGTGTAATCGCCCAGACATGGCGGACGAATTGCTGGCTAAACTGGAGTGGAAAATGCCTGCACAAAGCATCGCCCGCTTAGCTCGCATGCACGGTGCGCGCCAGCCAGAAACGATGCCACATTTGCAACACAATGCCGAATTTGCAGCGGCGATTGAACGCGTAGTTAGCGTTGGCAAACCTGCTGCAGATTTGTTTGCTTAGCAGCTTGCTAAATTGACCAAACCAGCCTGCGCGCGTAGAATCCACGTCAATTATTAAGTTGCATTAGTCTTTAAACCTAAGAAAGCCATGACCAATAAATCAGCAAAAAAACTCGTCGTCGCCAATTGGAAAATGCATGGCAACCTAAAACAAAACGCTGTTTTATTGGCAGATTTTGCCGCTAAACTTTCCAATCTACAACACACGCAAGTCGTCATTTGTGCGCCTTATCCATATCTTGCCCAGTTACAAAATATGCTGCAAACAACCGATATTGCTTGGGGTGCACAGAATATCGCCAAAATGGAAGTGGGCGCTTATACAGGCGAAGTGAGTGCACAAATGCTGGCAGATTTTGGTTGCAAATACGTAATAATTGGCCACTCAGAACGCGCCACGGCTTATTGCGAATCGGACGAAAACATTGCGCAAAAATTTGATGTGGCAAAAAAACATGGATTAATACCCATTTTGTGCGTGGGCGAAACGCTAATAGAGCGCGAGGCGGGCGTAATGGAAATGGTGGTAGGTAAACAGTTGGATGCGATTATTAACAGCTATGGTGCTGGCATTTTTGCTAATACGGTGATTTCTTACGAGCCAATTTGGGCGATTGGCACTGGTTTGGCGGCCACGCCAGAACAGGCAAAAAGCATGCATCAATTCATTCGCAATAAAATTGCCGCACTAAATTTAGACGCGGCAAACCAGCTAAAAATCCTCTACGGAGGCAGCGTAAACCCGCAAAATGCGCTACAATTATGCCTTGTTGAAAATATCGACGGCGGGCTAATTGGTAAGTGCTCGCTAAACGCGCAAGAATTTGAAAATATTTGCCTAGCAGCTGAAAAATCTGCTGCATAAAACAGGTAAAAAACTGAGTAAAGACATAGGCAAATATTATGCTAAATAATATTTCAGAAAGATAAGGTTCATGGAAAATTTAATTACAGTCATCCACATATTAGCCGCCGCAGGCGTGATTGGCTTGGTGCTTTTACAACACGGCAAAGGTGCCGATATGGGCGCAGCGTTTGGCAGCGGCGCTTCTGGCAGCTTATTTGGCGTTTCGGGCTCATCAAACTTTATGAGTAAAGCCACTGCGGCATGCGTTGTGGTATTTTTTGCCACCAGCTTAACGCTAGCTTATATGGCTAGTCACCGCGCGGGTAGTGGCAGCGTGGTTAAGGGTGCGAGTACAACTGGCGCAGTAAAAAAACAGGCAGTCACTACAGAAATTGCCCCTGCTGAAACTAAAGCAGTCGATGCACCGTCAGAGCAAACAACACCCGCTGGCAGCGCCGCGAAAGACATACCGAATTAACATTTGGTTTAATTAACCATAAATTTGTTATTGGTTGGCTAGATAAATTGCCGTCGTGGTGGAATTGGTAGACACGCAACCTTGAGGTGGTTGTGACTAAGGTCGTGAGAGTTCGAGTCTCTCCGTCGGCACCA
>JANOYU010000097.1:0-19311 GCA_031429035.1 Methylophilaceae bacterium | reverse complement strand
GCCCAGTGGTCGCGCTCTTCCCGCAATATCATTGGCCGGCGATTGCCCTGCCAGCGCTTTATCGACAGCTGGGCTGCCAACACGTAAACTAAAGTTAGCAATCGCAGGGTTAATGCTGGCGCTAACGAATAGCGGGTCTGCAATAATATCTGTAGCCGATTTATTGGGAATTTCACTACTGCTAAAGTATAAATTTCGCTCAAAAATGATATTGCTGGTGTTGCCAAAACCATTAACCTTTTTACCAGGCGCTGCATACACAATATTGTTTACAAAACGCACATTACTGGCGTCATAGGCGCTTAGTTCGCCATCGTTAATGCTGGCAGTGCGTTGGTTTTTATATAGCGTGTTGTGGCGTACTAATACATTATCGGATGAATAAACATGAATGCCGCGCGCACCGTTGTCGTAGCAAATATTGTTTTCAATCAATGTGTTAGATTTATAGGCAGGATATGGCGTTTTGTTATCTAAAAACTTTTGCGTGTGGCGTAAATCGTCAATAATAATGCAGTTTCCATCAGTAATCGTAGTGCTGCCAATGGCATAACTGGCAAATTTATTCTCATTTTTATAAACGGTATTGCCACGAATAATCATGTGGTCGCCTGCAGCTTTGTCAAAGGCAACATTTTGATACATAGAAATACCGCTATTACCCCACTTGGCCCACAAAGCATTTTCATAAACGGTGTTACCTTCAAACGTGACATAATCGGCCAATACAGTAAATATGCCACCACCAGGAAAGCCATGCACATTATTGTTTTTAATATTGATATGATGCGGCAACACTTGGCCAGCGTTACTAATATCAATACCGTTATCGGTTTGTTCGCCTTTGGCGGCCTCGGCACCTGGTGCGGTGTATGCCACTTCAAAACCCTCTACATTAATGTATGAAGCTCCTTGAATCAAAATACCTTCAAGCTGCTTTCTGTTAATTTCAATTTTTGGTTTATCTCCTGGGTAAGCCTTGTAAGTAATGGGTTTGCCTGGCAAGCCCGATTTATTAATGTATAAAGATTCATTATAAGTACCCGTTTTAATTAATACCGTTTCACCGGGTTTGAGTGAATAAACGGCATGGCCCAATGTTTTCCAAGGTTTTGCTTCACTGCCAACGTTATTATTATCGCCATTGGGCGCAAGGTAAAATACGTTGCCCGTTGGCGCAGGTGTTGAAACTGGGGTTGGCACAGGAGTAGGAACGGGCGATGGCAAAGGCGCAGGTTTAGGTTTAACTGGTGCTTGCGCTATTTTAATGGGTTGGCCAAACACGGTAATTGCCTTGCCACCAAAATTAAAAAAGCCACTTGCGCCAAATGGTGAATATTGCACGGGCTTGCTTGCAGTGGGGCTAGCGCTAACGATTGGTTTACTGCCAGCAACAAAAGGGTTAAATGCAGTTACAGGCTTTGCTGGGCTGCTCACAGGCTTTTGATTCCACGCACTAGCAAAACCAATCCCACCTAATCCATTGGTATTTTTAGGTGTGTCATTACCTGCAAAGCCAAAAAAATTAGCAGATAAAGCCGTCGATTTATTTGCTGGCTTGGCCACTAATTCATCGGCACAATAATTGTTGGCATGCGCTGTTTGCAAGCTAGCAAAAGTATCTTGACGCAAGTTTTTTGCATTAGTGCGTGTTGGTAAGCTATCAGAATATTGTGTCACGCCCGATTTGTCGCGCCATTTATATATATCTGCTTGGGCAATATTTGCATTGATAAAAAATATTGTTGCTAATAATCCAGTATAGAAATTGACTGCAGTACAAGTTAGTTTGCACATGATAAATAGCTGCCTTTAAATATTTAAAGACACTACATTTTAAAACGATTAAGTACTGAGTCAATTAAATACAAAAAATAGTATATAGAATAATTAAATTTATAATTTTAATTATAAATATGTAATTAACTGTCAAATAAAAAACGCTATATAAATAGTTAAGTACATACGCGATGAAAGTTTTGAGTGTGCTAATTTATACGAACAAAAAACAATGCCCTGCAAGCCAATATCTATGCGGCTTGCAGGGCAGTTAAATAATATATATGTAAATTTTTATTATTTGCCTGCTTTAAATTGTTCAAAAGTAGCTTCGCGCAGCGCTTTTGTTTTTTCGCTCACAGCAACAGGTGCTGTCAGCTGACTAAAATCTTTATCTGCAATATAGAGTGATCTATCGTTGGTCATGGCAATATCAATAAATTTACGCGAGGCCAAATTTGGGTTGGCATATTTCATTTCGTTGGTAATTTTGGCATGTACTTCGGCGCCAAGAATGTAATTAATAAATTTGTGCGCATTATCTGGGTGTTTTGCATGTTTAGGTATTGCCATGCTATCTAAAAATAGCAAGCCACCTTTTTTAGGGAAAACGGGTGCAATATTAACTGGCTTGCCAGTCGCTTGCGAGATTTTACGCGCACGGTAAAAATCGCCACCCCAGCCAATTGCCAAGCAAACAGACTCCGCTGCTAACTTTTCGGCCTGCCCAGAAGAGGCAAAATCTTTAATATCGGGTCGTACTTTTTTAAGCATTTCTGCTACAACGGCATAATCGGTAGCATTTTCACTGTAGGCTTGCTTGCCAACATAACTTAATGCAATGGGCATAATATCGTTTGAAGAATCTAAATAAGTAATGCCGCATGATTTAAGTTTGCTGGTATAGATTGGGTTAAATGCTAGCTCCCATAAATTTTTTGGTAATGGTGTTTTACCTAATGCCTTCAATACCTTATCTACATTTAAGCCTAGCGTAGTATAACCCCACAAATAGCCCGCTAAATAGGCATTATTTGGGTCGGTCACTTTAAATTTTTCTAAAAAGCTGGTATCTAAATTTTTATAATTGGGCACTTTGGCTTTATCTAGTTTCATTAACAAGCCTTCGTCAATTTGTGCTTTCGCCCAATCAGATGATGGCATCACCACATCAAAATTTACTTTTCTGTTACGCAGTGCCTCGTCTAAAGTTTCGTTATCTTCATATGTTTGATAATTCACTTTAATGCCTGTTTCTTTCTCAAAATTGGCAATGGTGTCCGCAGCTACATAATCTGTCCAATTGTATACATTGATGATTTTTTCTTCGGCAGCATGGCTATTAAAAGCAACACCAAGTACCAAAATCATACTTAAAAATAATTTATTTGTTAGCTGCATTAGAGTTTTCATTTTAATTTCATATATAGATATAGTTCAATATAACAAAGTATCATTAATCGAGATTGTTTGTAAGCCATTTAACAAAAATTAACAATGCTATCAATTGCCTAGCTAAAAACTAGGTGGGCTGCACGAACTAACTAGCGTACAAACCTCACTTCCCACATTGCGAAAGCGGTGCGGTAGACGGCAATTAAAGTAATAAGCATCGCCAGCAGCCAATATCCGCGTGGCTTCGCCAACAGTCACCTCTAAGCGACCACTCAAAATAATTCCGCCCTCTTCACCCTCGTGTTCAAGCATCATCAAGCCGGTATCTGCGCCCACTTCGTAACGCTCGCTTAAAATTTGCAACACGTGGCCAGCCTTGGCGGAGCCTATTTGTCTATATGAAATGCCATCACCACCACTAATTTCAGTTAAGTTTTCGGCGCGGTAAAATACCTCACTAGCCACACCTGGTAATTCATCCGAGAAAAACTCTGCCAATGTCATCGGTATGCCCGCCAATATGCGCTTCAGCGCGCTGACAGAAGGGCTGGTGCTTCCCGATTCAATCAGCGAAATACTGGCATTGGCGACACCGGCTTTTTTGGCCAGCGCGCGTTGCGATAAATGAAAACGCAAACGCACCATTTTTAACCGTAAACCAACATCAATATCCATCATGCCAGCCTAAGTGTTTTAAGTGTTAAATATACAATAACAGTTAAAAATTTAATAGTATTTAATTCAATGACTTAGTTTTATTAAAAACCATTGTTGACACAGCATACTAAACACTTAAACTAACTATTAATTAAGTTTTAAGGAATTGTCATGTCTCACGTCAAATTTCCCGATTTATCGCATTACTGGGTGCCGTTTACCGCAAACCGCCAATTTAAAGCCATGCCGCGCCTATTTAAAGCCGCTAAAGGCCATTATTTTACAACCATGGATGACAGGCAGGTGTTGGATGGCACAGCAGGCTTGTGGTGCACGCCTGCTGGTCATGCGCGGCCTGAAATTGCTGAAGCAGTTGGCAAGCAATTACTTACGCTAGATTACGCACCCGCCTTTCAAAGCAGCCACCCGCTTGCTTTCGAGGCTGCCACCCGCCTGGCAGACTACATGCCTACGGGGCTAGATCGCATCTTTTTTACAGGTTCAGGCTCAGAATCTGCCGACACCGCGCTAAAAATCGCGCTGGCGTATCACCGTGTTTGCGGAAATCCGTTACGCAACAAACTCATCGGTCGCGAACGTGGCTATCACGGTGTGAATTTCGGTGGTATTTCGGTGGGTGGCATTGCGGGTAATCGTAAAGCGTTTGGCAACGCGATTGCTGGTGTGGATCATATTCGCCATCCGTTAGACATCTCTAAAAACGCATTTACCAAAGGCTTGCCAGAAGATGGTGGTGTGGCGCTGGCAAACGAATTTGAAGCGCGAATTTTAACGCTGCACGACCCAAGCACAATCGCTGCATTGATTATTGAGCCAATTCAAGGCTCGGCAGGCGTGTTGTTACCGCCAAAAGGCTACTTAAAACGCATTCGTGAAATTTGCGACAAACACGGCATTTTACTGATTTTTGATGAGGTAATTACTGGTTTTGGCCGTCTGGGTAGTAAATGGGGCGCAGATTATTTTGACGTGATTCCAGACATATTAACCTGCGCCAAAGGCCTTACCAATGGCGTTGTACCGATGGGCGCGGTGGCGGTAAAGCGTGAAATTTACGATGCGTTTATGGAAAAATCGCCAGCTGGTGCAATTGAGTTACCACACGGCTATACGTACAGCGCCATTCCCATTGCCTGCGCGGCGGCCATTACCACGTTGGATATTTTCGCTGCAGAAAAATTAGAAGCCCGCGTCGCAGCTTTGAGCGACTATTTTGAAGCTGCTGCACACAGCTTAAAAGGCTTGCCGATGGTGCGAGATATTCGTAATATTGGATTGATTGCTGGCATTGAGTTTGAGCCGATTGTGGGTAAAGTTGGCGCGTTTGCGTTTGCCACTTATTTAAAATGTTACGAACTTGGTTTACACGTGCGCTACACAGGCGATATTATTGCCATTTCACCGCCATTAACAATTGAAAAAAATGAGATTGACCGCATTTTCAATACGCTGGCAGACGCGATTAAATTTGTTTCAAGTCACGGTGAAAAAGGCTTAGAGCCAAACCAGTATCTTAAAAACGAGCAAGCATGGGCTGCGCAAAGTGCCCTTGAACACGCCGCACTAGCCGACTTAGGCCATCATCATATTGAACATAAAGAATACAAATTAGAGCACTTAAATAAATTGGAGCATTTGGCATGAATACCGCAAACTTAAACACCCGCATTATCGGTCACTATATTAATGGTAAGCATATTACAGGCAACAGCAACCGTTTAAGCCCTGTTTACAACCCTGCCACGGGCGAGGTTTCGGCGCATTTAAACAATGCCAGTGCCGCTGAAACGGTCAGCGCGATTGATGCCGCGCAAGCCGCTTTCCCAGCTTGGAGCGCAACACCAGCATTGCGCCGCGCCAGAATTATGTTTAAATTTAAAGCCTTGCTAGATGAACATGCCAACGATTTAGCCAAAGCCATTTCGCTGGAACATGGCAAAACCATCAGCGACGCACGTGGTGAAGTGACGCGCGGTATCGAAGTGGTCGAATTTGCTTGCGGCATGCCGCACTTAATGAAAGGCGAATTTAACGACCAGGTTGGCACCGGTATTGACACTTATAGCATGCGCCAACCTTTGGGCGTTGTGGCGGGCATTACGCCGTTTAACTTTCCCATTATGGTACCACTGTGGATGATTCCAGTGGCACTCGCTGCAGGCAATACATTCGTGCTCAAACCGTCTGAAAAAACACCCTCGGCCAGCTTAATGTTGGCGGATTTATTAGCGCAAGCTGGCTTGCCCGCAGGCGTGTTTAATTTAGTCAATGGCGACAAAGAAGCGGTGGATGTTTTACTATCTGATAAACGTATTCAAGCCATTAGCTTTGTTGGCTCAACACCAATTGCTGAACATATTTACAGCACTGGCACCAAAAATGGCAAGCGCGTACAAGCGCTGGGCGGTGCAAAAAATCACCTTGTGGTAATGCCCGATGCCGATATTGACCAAGTGGCAGATGCCTTGATTGGCGCGGGTTACGGCTCGGCGGGTGAACGCTGTATGGCTATTTCTGTGGCTGTGACTGTGGGTGATGTAGCCGATAAATTGGTAGCAAAACTGCAAGAAAAAGTAAAAACCATTACCATAGACCAAGGCTTAAACGAGAAGGCCGATATGGGCCCGCTAGTAACGCCGCAACATTTTGAAAAAGTAAAATCATATGTCGACTTAGGCGTAACGGAAGGTGCAAATTTAGTCATTGATGGCCGCGGTTATTCACACAAAGGTCACGAAAATGGCTTCTTTTTGGCGCCCTGTTTGTTTGATAACGTCACCAAAGATATGCGCATTTACAAAGAGGAAATTTTTGGCCCAGTGTTAGCGGTAGTGCGCGCGGCTAATTTTGAAGAAGCGTTAAAATTAGTGAACGACCACGAGTTTGGTAACGGCACTGCCATATTCACCCGCGATGGCGAAGCTGCACGCGAATTCACCGCCCGCGTACAAGCGGGCATGGTCGGCGTTAACGTAGCTATTCCCGTGCCGATTGCCTTCCATAGCTTTGGCGGCTGGAAGCGCTCGCTATTTGGCGACCACCACATTTACGGCGAAGAAGGTATACGCTTTTACACACGCTTAAAAACAACCACATCGCGCTGGCCTGCCAGCAATAAATCAATCGGCAGTGAGTTTGTGATGCCAACGATGAAATAAACGATTAATTACAAAAAACAATAATAAAATATATAAAATTAAAAAGAGAACAAAATGTCGTCATTAAAAAAAATTGCTTCGGTCATTGAGAAGCAAAAAATCAGCGAAGTAGAATGCGTGTTCCCCACCATTAATGCCACATTACGTGGCAAAGTGATGCGTGGCAACGACTTTGCAGAGGGCAAAGAGCTACGCATTGCAAGGGCGGTTATATTACAAACCATTAATGGCGAATATTGCGACGAGCATGTGATTGGTGCCACCGATAACGACACTATTTTAAAGCCCGATTACAGCACTTTTAAGCAATTACCTTGGCAAGCTAATCGCGGTTGGGTGATTCATGATTGCATGAATTTTGATGGCACACCATCAGAACATGCGCCGCGCAACGTGCTTAAAAGCGTATTAACAAAATATGAAACCTTAGGCTTAAAACCAGTAGTCGCGCCAGAAATAGAATTTTATTTATTTAAACGAGACGGCCTACAGGCAGCTGGCTTTACCTCGCCAAGTATGCGTGGTGGCAGCATTGAGCTAGAACGCCAAATGGGTTATAGCTTAAATTCTACAGCCGAATTGCGTGATTTTTGGCAATGCTTACAAGCCGCATTTGACGTGTTGGAAATCCGCACCGACACTTGGCTGCACGAAATGGCGCCCAATCAATTTGAAATTAACTTATTACATGGCGATGCCCTAAAATTAGCCGATGACGTGGTTTTATTTAAGTACACTTTGCGCGAAATAGCCGCGCAACATGGTTTATTGGCTGTATTTATGGCAAAACCGCTGGCCGATTATGACGGCAGCTCGATGCACATTCACCAAAGTATTGTCGATGCAAAAGGCAGCAATATTTTCAGTGATGCAAAAGACCAAGCCACACCCGCATTTCATGCATACATCGCTGGCCTACAACAATACATGGCCGATTTAATGCCACTGATGGCGCCTTATTTTAACTCGTGGCGCCGTTATGCGCCAGGCACACAAGCACCTGTGAACATGCAGTGGGGGCACGATAATCGTACCATTGGCTTGCGTGTGCCACATTCCAATGCAGCGTCTCGCCGCGTAGAAAACCGCTTTGCGGGCAGTGATGCCAATCCATACTTAGCAATTGCTGCCACTTTGGCTTGCGGCTTACGTGGCATGCAAGAAAAACTAACGCCCACTGCACCCGTAGATGATAGCGATGGCTATACTTTCCCGCGAGAAATTGCGATTGGCTTAGAAAGTGCTATTGTGCAGCTAAAAAATAGCACGCATGCCAGAGAAATGTTTGGCAGTGCGTTTATTGATGCATTTAGCAACGTAAAAGAAATTGAGCTGGCGCATTTTATGTATGAAGTAAGCAGCTGGGATAGGCGCTATTTAGGCCCGCAAGTTTAAACCTGACAGTTTATAAACATAAAATAAAAAAAGGTGCCGAGGCACCTTTTTTATTAAACAGTTTTACTAAATCAAACAATTACCAAGTACGTTTAACAAAAAACCAGATACTGTCTTGGTTAACATCTCTACCATCAGAAACATAGTAATCCTCATTTTCTACTGCAAAAGTATGCGTGTAATAAGCGCCTGCGTTAAAACCTTCAATTGGCTTACCAGCACTTGGTAAACTAAAGTTTCTATTCAAACCAATAGCAAAGTCGCCTTGGTCACCAGCAATATGACGCGTGTTTTGATAGGCTACTTTTGTCATAAAGTTTAAATCACCAATTGGCAAGGTGTAGTTAACTTTTAATTCGTGGTAATCAGCACCTTTGGTATCACCATCTCTGCCATTTTTATTATCAGCACCATAATAATCTGTCAAAACACGATAATAAGTGTAAGTTAAGAATTTATAAGATAAAGCGACGGAGGCTTCAAAAGAATTTTCCGTGTCTTTTGTTTTGCCAGTACCTATATTATGACCTTCAATATACCAATAGTAATTACCTAAAAAGTTTACACCAAGACCATTTTCAAACGTATGCGCATAACCAGCATACCAATCAGACTCAATGCGATTACCTTTTCTGGCAGGCGAAAATTCAATTGGATCCGGAAGAGCGGTAGGATCTGCATCAACCCGATCAACTTTGCCATTGTAGTAGGGATCTAAATTAGACCACCAAGTACCCGCATAAAAACCACTGCTGTGACCATAATCAATACCACCCTGCAAGGCAGGGCCATCGCTTAGTGACACGCCGCGAAACATGTACTCGCTGTATAAACCAATATTAAAAGTAAATGTATGTGGTGATGCTGGTTCTGCTGGCGCAGCAGCTACAGCTGGTGCAGCTTCTGCTGGAGCAGCTTCATCCGCATTAGCAAATGCGCTACTTAATAATAATGGTGCTGCACATAATGCAGCTAACATTTGGCGATTTAATAACCAATTATTCGTTTTCATATCAATCCCTTAAAAATTAAAATTCACAATCAAATCTAAAACTAAAAACTTTTAAAAACAACTTAATTTTGCACCAATTTTGTTCACGCTTTAATTAAAACTAATTAAAACTAAAACTAAACTGTATTTATTAATCTATCTAACCACGTTAGCAAATAGCCCTAACACAAACAAGAGCAAGCAAGTTAATTACTAAAATATAGTTATTTTTTATGCCTTTTTGGTGTATATACCACAAGAAAATTGATCAAATTTGAAAAAACGCTATGTAACTGAAATATATATGCATTTTGCACTTAAATTGTGCAAAAAATTCCAAATTGGTGCATAAATTTATCCACAATTAAAGTGGCTCTGCTGTTAGCGCAAATAGCTAAATTAAGTGGGTCTAATTTTAATGGGTTGAATTTTAATGGGTTGAATTTTAAAAGTGCAAATAAAAAATTAAAGCAATTTAAAAAAGTGAAATTGAAATGATTATTGAATTAATAAGCTTATTAATTAACTTTTAAAAAAAGATTTGGTCGGAACGGCAGGATTTGAACCTGCGATCCCTTGTCCCCCAGTTTTACCTGCATTCCATAAACGTAACTAAATCAACACCTTGTGACGCTTGCTATTCGTCATTATGAGTGCTGATTGCTCTTAATTAAATTTAAATTAGTTACAGGAGGTTACGTTATGGGTACGCCCAATCGTTTTGTTGTTTACCTTGGTGGCGCAGTTGTCGCTACTGCATGGTCTCTTCACTCGGCCAATGAAAAGCTTATTGCTGCTGTCATGCTGCGTGCTAATGAGCGCGGTGATTTTCCAGTAGACGGACAAATTCTCAATGGTTTAGGCAAATGTGTTAAATCTAGCCATTTCCCTTGTTTTTTCCGTTCTGACGATTTGGAGGCTATATGACTTATGTTGATTTTGTTGAGTGGTTTGAAAAGCATACGCCGACTAATGCTCATGACGAAGATTTCAAAGACTATTTAGCTATGCTAGGTGCGTCAATACTTGATGCTGCGTCAAAAAATACAGGAAAATCAATTGATGAGCTAATAGAGTTTCACTTTAGTGGTGGGGGTTCATTATCTCAATGATTTACATCGGCAACACAGCACACCCGATTATCCATAGCCCCCTTGCCACCAAGCATAGGGGAGCTGTGGGTAATCGGATCGGGTGTGCGGGATTAGGGAACGGCACTACGCGACACAGCAGCGTAAGCGATGCGGCACGGAGTGCCGGTTCCTAATCTTGTAATAAGAACACTTACCAAATGGACTACTTCACATTTGGTAGTTATATAAAAAAATTAAGCCCCAAGTTCTGCTAAAACTTGAGGCTTGATGGCAATCAACTAGAAAGGAATCTTGCCAATGGAAACAGTTTTATCACAAAAACACCTCGAATATCAACAAGAAATTCTCAATGAATCGGGTCATCAAAACTGGCATAAGGTTTTGGTGCATGATTTTGGCGGTAATAATATCGAGGTTTCTGTCATGCCCTATGAAACATGGTCTGAAATGTCTAATGAAGATTTAAAGCCACGCACTGCGCGTGGTGACGGCGATAGGCAGCGCTCTGCTGAAGTTGCTGCAAAACGCGCCAAACGAAAAGTACGGCATAAATGTAAACTACTGAAGGCTGCTTATATGCTCACACTTACAACAAAAGAAGTTATTACTGACACTGAACATTTTCAGTCTTTATTCCAAGAGTTTGTGCGTCGTGTACGCAAAGTTGCTTCATTTGAGTACGTTGCTACGCATGAGCTTCAACAACGCGGGGCCTTGCATTTACATATTGCCATCGCTAACAGGCAGGATTACAAGCTGCTATGGTCTATTTGGAATAGAGTCGTTGGTGTTGGCCAAGGGCGTGTACATGTACGCTCTGGCAACAGAAAAGCATCTGTTAATCAAATTGCTGCTTATATTTCAAAATACATTGCTAAGAGCTTTGAAACTGGCGAGCTGAACAAACGCAGGTACTGGGCTAGTAAAGGCATAGGTGAAGCCGTCAAAACTACACATTTACTTCGACCTGACTGGAGCTTTGCCGAAGTTCTGACTTATGTGATTGAACTTTGCAAAGAATACGGTGTAGATTTTGTGCCTAGTCGCGCCCTATGTTGGCAAACCAATATTGCAAAAGGTCTTGTTTGGATAGCTTGTACCAAAGATACTGTTGTTTATCAACCAACTGAGTATGAGATTACGAATTCGCCTCGTATAATTGCTTGACACTTGCTGTAAATGGTTATAAATTAATTCTTGAACGGTATTAAATTAATTAGGCGCAAGATAGAAGCGCCACTAGCACGCAATTAGTCGAACATTAGATGTCCACACCGACCCTGAGAAAACTCCATTTGGGCGGCATATATAGGGGCTTGGTGGACAACCCCGCGACACCTAATAAGCTAACATCCCATATTTCTATCCCCGTTCACGTTTCCAATTCTTGGTTAGCGTGGGCATCACTACTCACCTTTCCTGTAAGAGTTGGTTCATTAACTTGATATGGGAATAGTCACATGAACACACTAAATTTAGAGCAAGCGGCTGCTTTCCTGCATCTGCACCCTATGACATTGTTAAGAAAAGCGCAGTCTGGCATCGTACCCGCTGCCAAGCCTGGCAAACGCTGGGTATTTTTAGACGTTGACTTAACAGACTACTTGCGTTCACAATACTCACAGCAAGCGTCGCAGGGTGACAATAAGGAATCTGAATCATGTCACTCTACAAACGAAAAGACTCTCGCTATTGGTGGGTCAAGGTCTCTGTTACAGGACAGAAATCAATACAACAAAGTACTGGCACTACCGACAAAAAGGCAGCCAAAGAGTACGAAGCTAAGCTAGAAAATGATTTATGGCAGCAAGCTCGATTAGGTATTTCACCTAAGTATTATTGGGAACAAGCTGTAATACGCTACCTTGCTGAGACGCAGCATAACAAGTCTCGCGAGGCTGACTTGGTTCATTTTAGATGGCTATCAGTGCACTTAGCTGGTAAATATTTAAATGATATTAATCGTACTTTTATTGAACGAATTATTGCCTTACGTCAAAAAGAAGGTGCTTCAAATGCAACAGTGAACCGTTGCATGGGAATGGTTAGTCGTGTTTTACGTCGTGCTTCGCTAGATTGGGATTGGTTAGATAAGCCTGTTAAAGTGCGAAAACTACCCGAGCCAAAAGTACGTGTGAGGTTTTTAAAAGCAGACGAAGTTGCTAGGTTAATTAATGAACTACCGTCCCATCTGGCGGCTATGGTTAAATTTTCATTAGCTACTGGACTTCGCCAAAGTAACGTGACTGGTTTGATATGGTCACAAGTTGATTTGCTTAACCGATGTGCTTGGATACATGCAGACCAAGCCAAAGGTGGTAAATCGATTGCAGTACCGTTGATGAGTGATGCAGTTGAAGTATTGCGTAATGAGCGTTTTAAGCACCATACGCATGTTTTTACTTACAAGGGCAAGCCTGTTAATCAAGTCAACACCAAAGCTTGGCATGCTGCTCTGTTGCGTGCTGGTATCGCTGATTTTAGATGGCATGACTTACGTCATACTTGGGCGAGCTGGCATATACAAAATGGTACGCCTATAGCTGTTTTAAAAGAGTTGGGCGGCTGGTCAGACTACGACATGGTGCAAAAATACGCGCACCTTTCATCTGAGCATTTAGCCCAGCATGTTGAGCGCGTTTCTGGAATGTTTGAAACGGGTGATAGTGGTTTAGCTACGAATCAGCTACGTCACGGCTAAAATAAAAAAACCAGTCCCTTGAGAATGGCTTGTTTATTGGTCGGAACGGCAGGATTTGAACCTGCGACCCCTTGTCCCCCAGACAAGTACGCTACCAGGCTGCGCTACGCCCCGAACCGCATTGTAATTAAATGAAAAACACTTAATCATAACGAAGCAGCATTATAAATGAAAAGCGCCAAGGCAGATTGCAGTTGGCGCTTTTTACCTACAATAAATTAGCTGTTTAGGCGCGTAGCAACTGTATCACTTCGCGCAGCTCGGTTTTAAACAGCATAAAATCAAACACATTATTTGATGACCCAGAAGTGCTAATATCCATGACTTGGTTACTAGCAGCTTGCGGCGTAGCGACTGCTTCTACCATCTCCTGAGCGCCATCCAAGCGGTTACGTGCACCACTGATTGTAAATCCTTGCTCATATAGCAGCTCGCGAATTTTGCGAATCAACAACACTTCGTGGTGCTGATAATAACGGCGATTACCGCGGCGTTTCACTGGTTTAAGCTGGGTAAACTCTTGCTCCCAATAGCGCAACACATGCGGCTTAACACCACATAGCTCACTTACCTCGCCAATGGTAAAGTACCGTTTGGCGGGGATAGGTGGTAATGCTATTTTTGCATTTGCATCTAACATGAGTTTAATCGTTTTATAACCTTATCAAGCGTAGTGCGCTTCAACTTTACTTTTTAATTTTTGACTAGCGTGAAATGTCACCACGCGGCGTGCCGAAATTGGTATTTCTTCGCCTGTTTTAGGGTTGCGGCCTGGGCGCTCTGATTTTTTACGCAATTCAAAATTGCCAAAACCAGAAAGCTTAACGCTGTCGCCTGTTTCTAAGGCACTGCGCACTTCCTCAAAAAATGCTTCTACCATGTCTTTTGCTTCGCGCTTATTTAAGCCTACTTGCTCAAATAATAAATCGGCCAAATCAGCCTTTGTTAATGTCATGCAAATCCCCTGAGCTATTTCTTTTTAATTAACTTACTGCTTAATTGCGTAACGATGCGCCGAACTCTTTTTGTAATAATTTTAGTAATTCAGCAATCACTTTGTCTGCGTCAGTATCTAGCAGCGTTTTATGAGTATCTTGCATAAGTACAAGAAATGCAAGGCTTTTTTTGTTTTCTGGCACGCCTTTACCCTGATAAACATCAAACAATTGTAGTTCTTGCAACAAATTAATTTTAGCTTTTTTAACTGCGCTCACAATAGCCTGAACGGGTAAATCAGCATCCACCAGCACCGCAATATCGCGCCGCACTGGCAAAAATTTAGATACTTCTTGGTAGCTAACAACTTCGCTGGCTAATAATGGCGCGGTTTCCAGCTCAAACAAAAAAGTGTTTTTACTTAAACTATATTGTTGCTGCAGTTTTGGGTGCAACTTGCCTAGCCAGCCGATTGGTTTACCATGCAAATATACGCGCGCAGATTGGTCTGGGTGCAGCGCCACATGCGTTTCCGCTTGGTATGTTGCCTGATGTTTAGTTAGCGCATCCACATGCGCTTTTACATCGTAAAAATCCACCTCTTTTGTGGCCGAGGCCCATTGCTCTGGGCTGCAAGCCCCATAGAATAAGCCTGCCAGCTTGGCTATTTCGATATAGCCTGCTTTTTTATCATCTGTAGCTGCATGGTAACTGCTGCCCATTTCAAACAACATGGCGCGTTCTTGCTTGCGGTTTAGGTTGTAAGTCAGCGCATCCAACAGCCCGCCCCACAAACCACTACGCATCACACTTAGGTTGCTGGCGATTGGGTTTTTTATGGTGATAGGATTATTGTTACCCATCAAATCACGTTCCCAATTGGCATCCACAAAGCTGTAAGTCACCACTTCTTGATAGCCTTGGTGCGTCAAAATAGCTGCCACAGCAGCCTTATTCCATACGGCTTCTGGCACAGGCAGCATATTCAAATTAGCGATTGGCGCGATTGCTTCAATTTTATCGTAGCCATGCAAACGCGCGATTTCTTCAATCAAATCTTCTTCTCGTGCAATGTCAAATCTGTAGGTCGGCGCTTTTACCGCAAAAACGCCTTCGCTTTCGCTAAACTCAAATCCCAATTGCGTCAGTAGCTTGCCTACTTTAGCTTGCGGGATATTGATACCAAGCACCGAAAGAAGCCGCATATAACGCAAATTAACCGTGTTGCGCGCAGGGAATGCGGTCACTGCAAGCGTCACACTACCTGCTTTTCCGCCACAAATTTCTAAAATCAGCGCAGTTGCGCGTTCTAGTGCAGACATGTTGTTGCCAAAATCTACGCCGCGTTCAAATCGATACGATGAATCAGTGCTTAAGCCCAATCGGCGCGCCTTGCCCGCAATCACATCAGGCGTAAAAAATGCACTTTCTAGAAAGATATCTGTTGTAACATCAGTTACAGAAGTTGGTTCGCCGCCCATAATGCCTGCCAACGCAATTGCTTCGCCATTTGTTGCTATGACCAAATCATCGACTTTCAATTTAACTTCTGTATCGTTCAGCAACTTTAGCGGCTCATTCGCCTTGGCAAAGCGCACTTCAATATGGTCACCCAATTTGGCTAAATCAAACGCGTGCATCGGTTGGCCAAGCTCAAGTAACACGTAATTGGTAATATCCACAATCGCACTAATGCTGCGAATGCCGCTGCGTTCTAAATTACGCACCATCCAATCGGGCGTTGTGGCTTGTGCATTCACGCCCTCAATCACACGACCAAAATACGCTGGGCAAGCCTCTGGCGCATTCACAAGCACGGCCATCGTGCGCTGTGAGGTAATTGCAGCCTGCGCGATTTTAGGCAAAGTCAGTGGCGCACCAGTAATTGCAGCCACATCGCGTGCAATACCTAAAATACTCAAGCAATCGGCACGGTTTGGCGTGAGTTTGAGCGTGAGTAAATTGTCATTCAGCTGAAAATATTCACGAATATCTGTGCCAATTGGCGCATGAGTTGGCAGTTCTAGTAAACCAGTGGCTTCGGCAGATAAACCCAGCTCTTTGCTAGAGCACAACATACCAAACGAATCTACCCCACGCACTTGCGCTTGTTTAATGGCAATCCCCGGTAAGGCCGCACCTACTAGCGCGCAGGGCACCTTAATACCCACGCGTGCATTCGGCGCACCACAAACTATATTTAAAACCTGTTTACCGACGTTCACTTTACATACTTGCAAGCGGTCAGCATCTGGGTGTTTTGCAGCTTCTACAATTTCGCCAATGACGACATGACTAAAAACTGCGCCAGCTGGCTGCTCGTCTTCAACCTCCAACCCCGCCATGGTTAAAGCATGGCTTAACTCGGCCGAGTTTAAGTTGGGATTTACGAAAGTACGTAACCAGTTTTCTGAAAATTGCATATGGTTTTAATTCTATGTTTTATTTATTAAATTGCTGCAAAAAGCGCAAATCATTATTAAAAAAGTGGCGTAAATCATTCACGCCATAACGCAACATGGCTAGGCGCTCTACGCCCAAACCAAAGGCAAAGCCTCGATATTTTTCACTGTCGATATTCACATGTTTAAACACTTCTGGATGCACCATGCCGCAGCCGCCAATCTCCAGCCAGCCGCCGTTCCAGCTCATATCCATCTCGGCTGATGGCTCGGTGAATGGGAAAAATGAAGGGCGGAATCTGACGGTTAAATCATCGCGCTCAAAGAATTTCTGTAGAAAATCTTGCACCACGCCTTTTAAATTCGCAAAGCTAATATTTTCATCCACCCACAAACCTTCTACTTGGTGAAACATCGGCGAATGCGTTGCGTCAGAATCCACACGGTACACACGACCAGGCGCGATAATTTTCAATGGAGGTTCTTTATTTTCCATATAGTGAATTTGCACTGGCGAGGTGTGCGTGCGTAACACATTGCTTTCATCCACATAAAACGTATCGTGCATGGCGCGCGCAGGGTGATTCTCTGGAATATTCAGTGCAGTAAAATTATAAAAATCAGTTTCAATCTCGGGGCCAGTGGCTACATTAAAACCTATCGAGTGAAATAGTTGCTCAATGCGTTGCAAAGTCAACGTGACAGGGTGCAAACCGCCTTGCGATTGCGCTCGCGCGGGCAAGGTTACATCAATCGATTCTTGCGCCAACTGCGCTGATAAGGCTTCGTTTAAAATAGCCTCACGACGCGCATTTAACGCGGCTTCAATCGCTTGCTTCACCACGTTAATGGCTGCACCAGCGGCTGGCCGCTCTTCGTTACTCAGCTTGCCTAAGCCTTTAAGCGCATCAGTTAACGCGCCCGTTTTGCCTAGGTATTTTGCCTTTGCGTTTTCCAGCGCGGGCATGTCTGCACAGGAGTTAAAATCCGTTTGCGATTCTGCGATTAAGTGATCTAAATTAGCCATGCGCTATTTTAACCGAAAGTGATGTTATTTGGAGCTGCTATTGCGTGAAAAAATTAATGCTCCGCAAGCCAATATCCATGCGGCTCGCAGGGTAGGTGTTTTAATGACAATTAATTTAAGATTCAGAAGAAAATTAACACAGTATCTCGGCATTTCCAAAGTCAATAATATTCATAAATGCTTTTCCGAAATCTCTTTATATAACAATATAGCTAGGTCGCTTAGCGCTTTTCCCACTGGCGTTATATATTCTTTAACCATAGGAAGCGTTGATTCCCCCATGACAAAGTTAGTAGTTAAATTAGCTTCAGAAACTTTACGCAAGTATGTAGCATTACATTTCCACCCGTTATGTAGCCCTAAGTCTCGCCTTGCTTTTGCTTCTACAAATACTTGCCATAAATCATGAAAAGATTTTTCATTTATTGATAGTAATGAAGAAACCTTAGTCAAGTAATCCAATGGTTTTTCATACATGATTTTATTTAGAGTTTCTTGTATAGCGCGCTGGGTAAGCTCATTTTTTTCAGATGAATCTAGAATTTCAGATAGCTTAAACTCAATTTGACCAACTTTTTTAGGGTGAGCTGTAATAACTGCAACTATATAGTCTTGGATTAGAAGTTCAAAAGAGGCAATTAAAGATATGAAAAGTCGCGTACAGATGTATATATATGGGCTTTCATAATTCGGTTTTAAATGTTGAGCACAAACTGTATGTGCTTCATCAATTGGATGAATTCTTTTTATTGCGGCAATATTAACTTCAAGCAAGTAAGATTGTGTAGCTAAAAACGCTTTATATTCGCTATTAAACTTTACCGTTGCATCATTAAGTGCATGTCGCAATATTTTTTTATCATGATCATTCATATTTTTTACTTGCAATCCAATTCACAATATATAACTGTATTTAACTCAACAGTTACCTGCATACTAAAATGTCATCATAGAACAAAAAAAGAGGCCGAAGCCTCTTTTTTTAGTTACATTTAAAACTGATAGCTTAAATAGCAGCTTTTGCAGTTTCAACCAATTTAGCAAATGCTGCTTTATCAAACACGGCCATATCAGCTAATACTTTACGATCCAACTCAATTGAGGCTTTTTTCAAACCATTCATAAAGCGGCTGTAAGTTAAGCCTAACTCACGTGCGCCCGCATTAATACGCGCAATCCACAATGTGCGGAACTGGCGTTTTTTCTGACGGCGGTCACGGTAAGCGTATTGGCCAGCTTTCATTACCGCTTGCTTGGCAACACGGTAAACGTTTTTACGACGACCGCGATAACCTTTGGCGGCTTTTAATACTTTTTTGTGTCTTGCGCGAGCAATGACACCACGTTTCATTCTTGGCATATCGGTCTCCTTAGCGTGTTGGCATCATGGCGCGAACGCGTTTGATGTCAGTTGGTGAGATGATAGAAGTGCCACGTAATTTACGTTTTTGCTTCGTTGTTTTTTTGGTTAAGATATGGCGCAAATGAGAATGCGTACGCTTCACTTTGCCGTTACCTAAGAACTTAAAGCGCTTTTTGGCGCTGCTCTTTGTTTTCATTTTTGGCATTTTTTTCTCCTTAGAGGTTAATAAGAGCGCCTAGGCATGCCATTTCGCCGTATCACTCGGGGTAAAACTTTAATTACATTTTTAAATAATGTTTAAACATTATTTAATTATTTATTCTGTTGTTGCTTTTTCTACTATTGCTACTTTATCAGCAGATTTTTCTGCTACTTCTGTTTTTTCAACAGGC
>JANOYU010000096.1:0-11521 GCA_031429035.1 Methylophilaceae bacterium | reverse complement strand
GTTCAAAACACGCTCTACACATGGTCGCGACATGAGTATTGAGGTATGTTCACAATGCCACCCGTTTTATACTGGCAAACAAAAAATATTAGACACGGCTGGCCGTGTTGAGAAATTTAAACAAAAATACGGCATGTAATTATCATTACCGTCAGTTTTTTGACAAAAAAAGGCAGCTTAGCTGCCTTTTTTTATTTTTTGTTTGCAGTGTTAGAATGAGTTTGTTTAATTAATTTAAAAGAACCTATAAAAATTGATTATTTAGGATACAGTGCAAGGCGCAAGGCGCGCAAAACCCGAGACAGCATGTTGTATTACGGCGAGGGTATGAGCACTGCGTAACGCAGCAATGTGCCTAAAGAAAAATTTTATTAATATGCGATTTGATTTAGATCACGACTGGCAAGGCAACATGTCTACGCCGCGCGCAAAAGTGGGCGAGCGTGCTAAAACACATCTATTGCTTGTGTTATGTGCGGTTTGGCTCTGTATGGGCTTGGTTGGCCATACGCCTTGGAAGCCATATGAATCGCATAGCATTAGCACCATTAAAACGATTTTAGACACGGGTAATATGCTTGCACCAAACGCTGCCAGCAATGCCGAAATTGCCAACCCGCCGTTATATTATTTAAGTGCTGCTGCCACCGCTAAACTTTTAAACCCCATTCTGCCAATGCATGATGCCGCGCGCATTGCCACTGGCTTGTGGATGCTGATTACCATATTAATGATAGGCATGACAGGGCGCGAATTGTGGGGCAAGGGCTATGGCCGACAAACCACGTTTGTGTTTATAGGCGCGATAGGCTTAGTGCTTAGCGCGCATACGTTGATGCCAGCCGTTTCTGCACTTACTGGTATTGCCAGTAGTTTTTATGCCCTAGCATTGGCCAAACGGCGGCCTTACCGCGGCAGTATTTTATTAGGCTTAGGACTAGCAGTCAGTTTTCTTTCTACTGGTTTGCAGCCATTTGTTATCATTATGGCCACTTGTATTGGGCTACCCTGTTTATTTAGCGCTTGGCGCACTAAAAGCTATGCGCAGGTTATTTTGTTGGCTTTATTGCTTGCTAGCCCGTTTATTTTAGGCTGGGCCTTATTGTGCCAACATTATTATGCCGATACTTTTAATCATTGGTGGCAATTATCGCTGTTGCAATTTAATCATGTACACCACGACTACTTTTTAAAAACCTTGCTGTGGTATGCGTGGCCGGCGCTACCATTGGCGGCCTGGGGCTTTTGGCGTTATCGCAGCCAATTAATTCATAAACCCAGATTTCAACTTATCCTCACTTTTTTTGCTTCGGCCTTATTTTTTATTGGTTTAGGCTACGATAAAGAAGTGTTTGCGCTGCCCTTGCTGGTGCCGCTTACTGCCATGGCAGGCGGCAGTATAGAAACGCTTAAACGTGGCACTGCAGGTGCGCTCAGTTGGTTTGGGCTGATTTTATTTGGGTTAATGAGCAGCCTCATTTGGCTGGGCTGGGGTGCCATGCTAACAGGCGTGCCTGCCAAAATTAACGAGCGCTTGACGTTTTTATCTGGTGTGTCACAACTTAGTTTTAATGTATTGGCATTTGTTTTAGCCAGTGCAGTCACGCTTATTTGGTTATTGGCAATTTTTCGTTCGCAATTTTCTAACCGATCTAGTGCCACCAACTGGGCTATTGGCATGACGTGTGTATGGACACTGCTGATGACATTGTGGCTGCCATTAATCGATTCTGCACGCAGCTACAGCGGTGTATTTTCTGCATTATCCAAAGCGCTGCCAACTAAATATGCCTGTGTAAAAAGCTACAGCTTAGGCGCGGCGCAGCGCGATTTGTTACATTATTATGCCAATATTAAAACCATCGCTGTTGAATCAGAGCAAGGCTTAAATTGCGATTTATACTTAATTGAAGATGAAAAAGGTGAGCAAAAGATTGAACCAGGCCAAGATTGGAAGCTGATATGGAGCGGCAAACGTGTGAGCGAGCGGCGCGAAAGTTTTAGGCTATTTCAACACAATTAATTTGTTAAGCCGTATAGTTAAGCCAGTATAGTTAACCTAGTACCATTTTGCTGCCTGCAAATAGCAGCACCAGCGCCAGTAACTTTCTAATAACGGGGTTGGTTAAGCGCTTACTACCGTATTCTGCCCCAATTAAACCACCTGCAACTGCTGCAACTGCCCAATACAGCAACCCCGCAGGCATTGCAGCAGATTTAGTTAACACGCCCAGCAAGCCAGATATTGAATTGGCTAAAATAAACGCCGCCGCCACGCCAGAAATGACCTTGGTTTTTGCCCAACTAAAATACAGTAAAATAGGGCTGAGAAAAATACCGCCACCCACGCCAGTAAGCCCTGCTAAAAACCCCAAGCTAGCGCCTAATCCCAATAAAACTGGCTTGGCCACTGGTTTCACATCAATATCATCTTGCTTACTAGCCTGCATAAAAATGGTAAATGCGGCGTAAATTAAACACAACCCAACCATTATTTTGTAAGTTTGATTAGGTAAAGTAACAAGGCCGCCAATAAACGCGGCGGGAACAGAAGTTAACGCAATCGGCCAAAACAACTGCCAATTAAAAGCACCCGCGCGATAAAATTTATACAAGCCAATAGAAGCCACTAGCACATTTAGGCACAAGGCTGCAGGCCGCATAGATGCTGGTGCCATGCCAATAAGCGCAAAAGCAGCCAAATAAGCCGAAGCGCCGCCGTGACCGACGGATGAAAATAGTAGCGCCGCAAAAAATATCAGCGGAATTAATAATAGAGATTCTGACAAAAGGTTAGGTATTTAGGTGTTGGTTAATGGCGCTTGCGACCACCGCATGCAAGCCCTCGCCATTTTCGGTGACGTATTTGGCAATTTGTTGGCGCATGTCTAGTGTCCAAAAACGGTTTAGGTGATGCGCAATTTCTTTTTTTGCCTGGGTTTGATCGGGATCGGCTCCAAAAAAGTCTCCTATTTGATTGGCCATTTTAATCAGTGTGTCATTTTGCATAAAAAAATTTCTATTTAATTCTTGCTGCGTGTGTATAAATTACAAATTGCTGCTGGCGCAAAAAACCTACCAAGGTTACATTATAAGCATCGGCAATGCGCACAGCCAAACCTGTGGGCGCCGAAATGGCTGCCAAAATATTGTAACCTGCCAGCGCTACTTTTTGCACCATTTCTACACTGGCGCGGCTCGATGTCAGCACAAATCCCGCCTGTTTCAAGTCTAGTTTAGCTTCTTGTTTTGCCAGTGCGCCTATCAATTTATCCATGGCATTGTGACGGCCAACATCTTCGCGCAGCAACATAATTTCGCCATCAACATTTACCCAAGCACAGGCATGGGTAGCGCCTGTTGCTTGTTGCAATACTTGCTGGGCTTGCAGTGTTTTGAAAGCATTTTGAATGCTTGCTGCAGACACACTTTGTAACGATGCGCTGGAAGGCGCATGGCTATTGGCTTCTAGGGCATCTTTTTTTTCTCGAATATTCTTTTCCCGATTTGGCAAGCGCAAGGCTTGCTCTAAACTTTCTGCGCCACACAAGCCGCAACCCGTGCGGCCAGTTAAATTTCGGCGGCGTTCTTTTAGTTTTGCAAACGCTTCACTGGCTACTTCTAAACGTAGCTCAATGCCATTTGTTTGCAAAACAATTTCAATATCGTACAACTCACTTTTGTTTTGTAAAATACCTTCACTAAGCGAAAAACCAAGCGCAAAATCTTCTAAATCTTGCGGCGTGGCCAGCATTACCGCATGCGAAACGCCGTTGTAAATCAGCGCAATCGGCGTTTCTTCTGCCACTTTATCTTGCGCTTGTGTTAAAACATCTTCACGCCAGCGCGTGACCTGCACCGTACTTAAAGGCGCATCAGCAACAATAAAGTTTTTAGCTTTCAATGGGTAAATAAAAAATTAAGCAGGTAGCGCACTTTTTTTGGTGTCTTTATTGGCAAAAGCAATTTGTGCCTCGGCAAAAGTTTTGTAGTCTTTTTGCCAATCGGACAACTGATTAACGCGCGTCACTTGTACCGCCGTCACTTTAAACTCGGGGCAATTAGTCGCCCAATCGCCGTTGTCCGTAGTAATCACATTGGCACCAGATTCAGGGTGGTGAAACGTAGTGTAAATCACGCCTGGCTGCACGCGCTCAGTCAGCGTGGCACGCAACACCGTTTCGCCCGAGCGACTGGTAATGCCAATCCAATCGCCATCTTTAATGCCGCGCTCAGAGGCATCATGCGGGTGAATTTCTACTAAATCCTCGGTATGCCACTCTACATTTTTAGTGCGGCGGGTTTGCGCACCCACGTTGTATTGGCTTAAAATTCGGCCAGTTGTCAAAATTAGTGGATATTTCGCATTGACTTTTTCGGTAGTGGGAATGTATTGCGTGACAAAAAACTTGCCTTTGCCACGCACAAACGCATCAATGTGCATGGTTGGCGTGCCTGCTGGGTTTGCGTCGTCACACGGCCATTGTATGCTGCCCAACTCGTCCAGTTTCTTGAAGCTTACACCTTTAAAAGTAGGCGTTAGTGCGGCAATTTCATCCATAATTTCGCTGGCGTGGTTGTAGTGCATTTCGTAACCTAATGCTTTGGCTAATTTGGCGGTAATTTCCCAATCTTCCATGCCCGCTTCTTTAAGTTCTGGCTTACCAATATTCTTAGGCGCCATCACGCGGCGTACAGGCGAAATTCTACGTTCCGCATTGGTAAAAGTACCGCTTTTCTCTAGGAAAGACGCGCCTGGAAAGAACACATGCGCGTACATGGCGGTTTCATTCAAGAACAAATCTTGCACAATCACGCATTCCATACTTTCCAATGCATGCGTTACATGCTGGGTGTTTGGGTCAGATTGCGCAATATCCTCGCCCACGCAATACAGCGCTTTAAAGCGGCCTTCGCCCGCAAGGTCTAACATATTCGGTATGCGCAAGCCTGGCTCGATACTCAATGGTCTGCCCCAAGCCGCTTCAAACAAGGCTTTTGCCATTGGGTCTGAAACGTGTCTATAGCCTGGGTATTCGTGCGGCATACTGCCCATATCGCAACTGCCTTGCACGTTATTTTGGCCGCGTAATGGGTTAATGCCAACGCCTTCGCGGCCGACATTTCCCGTCGCCATCGCGAGGTTGGCAATGCCCATCACCATAGTGGAGCCTTGACTGTGTTCAGTCACGCCCAAGCCATAATAAATCGCGCCGTTGCCGCCAGTTGCGAACATTCGCGCGGCTGCACGCATGGTTGCTGCTTTTACGCCAAGTACGCTTTCAAGCGCTTCGGGCGAGTTTTCTGGCTTCGCCACAAAATCCCGCCACGTCACAAAGCTATCCCACTCGCAGCGTTCTTTCACAAAATCTTCTTTAACTAAACCTTCAGTCACAATCACATGCGCTAGCGCAGAAATGAGCGCAACATTGGTACCCGGCCGCAAATTCAAATGATAATCGGCGCGCACATGCGGTGAGTTATCCACCAAATCAATCTCGCGCGGATCAGCAATAATCAGCTTCGCGCCTTCGCGTAAACGGCGTTTCATTTGGCTGGCGAACACTGGGTGGCCGTCAGTCGGGTTGGCACCAATAATCATAATCACGTCAGATTGCATCACAGAATCAAACGTCTGCGTGCCTGCCGATTCACCAATGGTTTGTTTTAAACCATAACCAGTTGGGCTGTGGCATACGCGCGCGCAAGTATCGACGTTATTTGTGCCAAACACTGCGCGCACCAGTTTTTGCGTGACATACACTTCTTCATTGGTGCAACGGCTGGATGTGATGCCACCCATCGCATCTTTGCCGTATTTGGCCTCGATACGTTTAATCTCACTTGCCGCGTAGTTAATCGCCTCATCCCAGCCTACTACCTGCCATTCGTCATGAATGCTTTTGCGGATCATTGGTGTGGTAATACGGTCTTTGTGCGTGGCGTAACCCCATGCAAAGCGGCCTTTCACGCAGCTATGGCCGTGGTTTGCACCGCCATCTTTATTGGGCGACATGCGTACTACTTCTTCACCTTTCATCTCCGCATAAAAGCTACAACCCACGCCGCAATAGGCGCAAGTGGTGACTACGGTATGCTCTGGCGTGCCCATGTCAATCACGGTTTTTTCCATCAAAGTCGCGGTTGGGCAGGCAGAAACACAAGCACCGCAAGATACACATTCAGAATCCATGAATAATTGATTGCCCGCCGACACTTTGCTGCCAAAGCCGCGGCCTTCTATAGTTAATGCAAAGGTACCTTGCGTTTCTTCGCAAGCGCGCACGCAGCGGCTGCAAACGATGCATTTGCTGGGGTCAAAGATGAAATACGGGTTCGATTCATCTTTTTCCGCTTTTAAATGATTTTCACCTTCATAGCCATAACGCACCTCGCGTAAGCCCACCGCGCCCGCCATGTCTTGCAGCTCGCAATCGCCATTGGCGGCACAAGTTAAGCAATCTAGCGGATGATCCGAGATATACAGCTCCATCACGCCACGACGTACATCGGCTAATTTCGACGTTTGTGTGTGAACTTTAATGCCTTCAGCCACTGGAGTAGTACAGCTTGCAGGGTAACCTTTACGACCTTCAATCTCCACTAAACACAGACGGCATGAGCCAAACGCTTCCAAACTATCGGTTGCGCACAACTTAGGCACAGTCACGCCAGACAACTGCGCCGCGTGCATAATCGACGTGCCTTCTGGCACGCTCACGGTCACGCCATCAATATCTAAACTAACCAGTTTTTCGCTAGTTTTCTTAGGTGTACCGTAATCCTTATTCGGGTCGTATTTATTCACCGAATGCGAATGCGTTGTGTATTTAATGTCGTCCATAATGACCTCACTTGCCGCTTAAGCGGCTACTTTCTTAACTTGTTCAATGCCCTTGTTTTCTAAACCAAAGTCTTCACCAAAATGATTTATTGCGCTCAACACAGGGTATGGTGTCATACCACCCAAGGCGCATAGAGAGCCGTTAATCATGGTGTCGCTTAAATCGCGTACTAATGCCACATTTTTCGCATGCTCTTTAGGGTTGTCTATATTGGCGATAATTCTATCAATCACTTCCGCGCCACGTGTGCTGCCGATGCGGCAAGGCGTGCATTTTCCGCAGCTTTCAATCGCGCAAAATTCAAACGCGTAACGCGCCATTTTCGCCATATCCACTGTGTCGTCAAACGCCACAATGCCGCCGTGGCCGAGCACTGCCCAAATTTTGCTAAATTCTTCGTAATCCAGCGGTGTATCAAATTGACTCTCGGGCAAAAATGCGCCTAACGGACCACCCACTTGCACAGCGCGTATTGGCTTGCCCGTAAATGATCCGCCACCAAAATCGTACAATAATTCGCGCAAAGTCGCGCCGAATGCCAGCTCTACCAAGCCACCGTATTTGATGTTGCCAGCCAATTGAATCGGCAACGTACCGCGCGATCGACCCATGCCGTAGTCAGCATAATACTGCGCGCCTTTGTCCAAAATAATAGGGATTGTCGCCAGCGAAATCACGTTATTCACCACGGTTGGCTTGCCAAACAAGCCTTCAATGGCGGGCAATGGCGGCTTAAAGCGCACTTGACCGCGTTTGCCTTCTAGCGATTCCAATAGCGAGGTTTCTTCGCCACAAATATAAGCACCCGCCGCGCGGCGTACTTCTAGCTTGAAAGTATGGTTTGAACCGCAAATTTTATCACCCAAATAGCCTGCAGCTTCAGCTATGGCAATGGCTTCGTTCAACACTTTTAACGCATGTGGATATTCGCTTCGCAAGTAAATATAGCCCATATTCGCGCCCACCGCGATGCCCGCAATGGTCATGCCTTCAATCAGCACATATGGGTCGTCTTCCATAATCATGCGGTCTGAATAAGTACCGCTGTCGCCCTCATCGGCGTTGCAGACGATGTATTTTTGCTCGGCTTGACATCCAAGCACTGTATTCCACTTGATACCAGTCGGGAAAGCTGCGCCGCCTCTGCCGCGCAAGCCAGAATCGGTGACGGTTTTTACGATTTCCGCACCAGTCATTTTTAGCGCATTTTTTAGGCCTTTGTAGCCATCGTGCACGATGTAATCATCTAGCGAAACAGGGTCGGTAATTCCGACGCGAGCAAAAGTTAAGCGTTGTTGTTTTTTAAGCCAAGCCAAATCCTCAGTTAAACCTAAATTTAGCGCATGTTTTCCACCTGCTAAAAAATCCGCATCAAACAGCGAAACCACGTCTTTAGGCTGCACTGGCGCAAATGCTACGCGGCCTGCAACTGTCGCCACTTCTACAAACGGCTCTAGCCAAAACAAGCCGCGCGAGCCGTTACGAATTAGCTCAATTGTAATGCCGCGTTTATCGGCTTCGGCCAAAATTGCACTTGCCGTACGATTAGCCCCTAAACTTAGCGCGCTGGAGTCGCGCGGCACATACACTTTCACGCTCATGCGGTTACCTCTGCCACTAATTCAGCCACTTTTTCTGCTGTCATGCGGCCATACACCTCATCGCCCAGCATTACCGCGGGCGAGCAGGCGCAATTGCCCAGACAATAAATCGGCAATAATGTCACCGCGCCATCTTTCGTCGTCTCATGGTAATCAATGCCCAGCGCGGCTTTAATGTCTTTTTCTAATTGCTCGCTACCCATGGCCTGGCAACTTTCGGCGCGGCAAACTTGCAAAATATGCTTACCGACTGGATGTGTATGAAAATGGTGATAAAAAGTGACTACACCATGCACCTCGGCCACCGACAAAGCCAGCGCTTTAGAAATCGGTAAATACGATTCCTCTGGCACATAACCAATATCATCTTGAATGGCGTGCAATAGCGGCAGCAAGCCGCCTGGCATGCTTTTATGCGCCGTAATGTGCGTGCTAATTTTTAATAAATTTTGTAGTGATAATGCAGTTGTCACGACTAACTTTCATCTCAATAAAAACTAAACGGTATAATATACCTATTTAGCATGTTATTAAAGCGCAAAAAGCGCATAGAATATAGCTTTATGACCCAAATCAATCAACAAAATTCACAACCAAAACTAATCGACCAATTTGGCCGCACGGTGGATTATATTCGGCTATCTATAACCGACCGCTGCGATTTTAGATGCGTGTATTGCATGAGCGAGGACATGACTTTTTTGCCGCGCGACGAAGTGCTAAGCCTTGAAGAATGCGCGCGTTTAGTAAAAGTGTTTGTGAGCTTAGGAGTAACTAAAGTGCGCATTACAGGCGGCGAGCCGCTGGTGCGTAAAAACGCCATGTGGCTATTTGAAGAAGTAGGTAAGTTAAGCGGATTAAAAGAGTTAGTGCTTACTACCAATGGCAGCCAATTAGAAAGCCAAGCATTGGCGCTTAAAAAAGCTGGGGTAAAACGTATTAATATTTCTATCGACAGTTTAAAACCTGAACGCTTTAAAAAAATCACCAGAACAGGCGATTTAAATAAAGTTTTATCTGGCCTACAAGCCAGTATCCATGCGGGGTTTGAAGGCATTAAAATCAACACGGTTTTAATGAAAAACAGCAACGATGACGAAGCGGCGGAATTAGTACAGTTCGCCATTGACCAAAAAATCGACATTAGCTTTATTGAAGAAATGCCACTGGGCGCAGTTGACCACGCAAGAGAAAGCACGTTTGTAAGCAACGCCGACACGCTAAAATTGTTACAAACCAAATTTCAATTAATGCCCAGCACTGAGACCACTGGCGGCCCAGCACGTTATTGGCGCGTTGCAAACTCACCTACTAAAATTGGCTTTATATCACCACACAGCCACAACTTTTGCGAAAGCTGCAACCGCGTACGCATCACCTGCAAAGGTGAGTTATATTTATGTCTCGGCCAAAAAGATAAAGTAGATTTAATGCCGCTGTTGCGCGAAAATCCAAACGACGACGCGCCTTTAATCGCCGCCATTATCGGCAGTATGAGCATTAAACCCAAAGGCCACGACTTCGACTTGCGTCGCGCAGAACCAGCAGTGGTGCGGTTTATGTCGCATACGGGTGGGTGATTTATGAAAATAATACTAAAAATATTGTTGTTGTTTGTCATTTTATTAAAGTCATCTTATGTGTTATCAGATGAGTCAATTCCTAAAAATATATCAATTTATACTAGCTGGTATGTGAGTCAATCTGACCATTGTGGTGGATTCACAGTTACTTTCGTTCAAAACAAGCTTGCATCTAAAGGCTATCTTCAAACTTATGAGGGAAACTGCATTTCTACAAAACTCCCTGTTAAGTTAAATAAATTTGACAAAAAAACAGGAGCTATTCAATTTTCCGTTTTAGACCCTGATAATACTGAACGCAACAGTCAGAGAATTGAAGCTGAATGGAGGTTTATTGGTTATATTCAAAAAAATAAGCTCAAGGGTAAAATGCAATACTGTTTTATATACACTAACGAATGCACGTATGATGAAAAAATTACACTAACAAAAACGAATCACGAAACCCTAGAATAAATAACTTTGTACATTTCAGCAACAATCCTCTCTGGCGGTCGCGCTACGCGCATGAATGGCGTGGATAAAGGCTTGGTGTTATTACAAAATAAGCCACTTATTGCGCATGTGTTTGCGCGATTGAGGCCGCAAGTGGATGAAATATTCATCAACGCGAATCGTGAAATTGCGGCTTATGAGGCTTTTGGTTTACCTGTTTTAAAGGACGAAAATGAAGAATTTATAGGTCCTTTGGCAGGCTTTAATGTGGGTTTGCAGCGCGCCAAGCATGATTATGTATTAACTGTTCCCTGCGATTCGCCTTTATTGCCGCTAGATTTAGCCGAAAGGCTTTTAAATGGCATGCTTGAAAGCCGCATGGATATTGCCGTTGCGAGCAGTGCTGGCAACACGCACCCTGTGTTTTGTTTAATGAGAAAAAGTGTGTTGCCGAGCTTGTTGGCGTATATTGAAAGCGGTGAGCGCAAAGTAAGCGCTTGGCAAAAAAGCCAAAAGTACATTGAAGTGGATTTTAGCGATTGCACCTTACAAGATGGAACAAGCGCGTTTACTAATTTGAATACGTTTGAAGATTTGGCGGAGTTAGAATTGAGACTCACCCTCTCAACAAACTGGAAAATGCCTCGCCCTCTCCCATAAAGAGCGAGGGACTTAGGCACATAGCGGGTTTACAATCCCCTTGCTGCGCCTTCGGCTTGAGCGGCAGATGGAAAGCGGCGAGGACTGTTTGAGCCTGAATGATTTTAGAAGGCGAGTTCCGCAGCCGCCCAGGTGCGGCGCTAAGATCGAAGGAAGAAGCGGCAGCGGGGTGTGATTTTCTTTGATTACTTTCTTTTGCACAAACAAAAGAAAGTGATTAGGCGTCGGGCTACCCCCGACATGTTGCAAGTTTAACCGCCGCCCCTCACCCGCGCTGTCGCGCACCCTCTCCCGCTTGCGGGCGAGGGGATTTAAAGTCTGGGCCGACGGAAATATAAGCAATATTATTTGATAAAATACAAAGATGACGAAAAAAACCACCCTTAGCCAACTCGCC
>JANOYU010000095.1:0-25022 GCA_031429035.1 Methylophilaceae bacterium | reverse complement strand
GCATCATCTTCAAAAATAATGGTACTCTCCAAGACTGAAGTAGCTGCGATATTGATGATTTCTTTCTCACTTGTCGCCACGCGTATTGGCGGCACGCGCACAATATCATTCAATACCAATTTATACGACGCATCGATGCGGCCTTTATTCACGCGCACTTCGCCACTACGCAAAATGCGGTAAATATGGCTCTTGGGCACACCTTTTAGCGTTTTGGCGAGGAAATTATCAATGCGCTGGCCGTCCGAAGCTTCATCTATAATGAGGCTAGCAGCCGCATGGGCGCTTACTATGGAATTTTGTTCTGTTTGCATCTATTTTCTATTTAAAGTGTTTTGCTTAAAATGTCGATAACGCCTATACTATTGTTGTGTTGCATATATTGGCTTTTCAGCCATATCAACGCAAAAATATTGGCACCAAATTTTTGGCTAAGTCGCTTGCCAAGTTAATAAGCGATATTTAAGATAATTACGCTGTAGTCGCCGCAGATAAAATAAACCATAACTAATTTAATATTAGGCGCGACTAAAGACCTGAAGAGTGAATTTTAACGGATTTATGCCACACGTTGGTATAAGTTGATAGTGGTAGCAAACAAATATAATTAAGCGGCATTGTGCGTTACAACATGCGCGATGCAATACAGGCCTTTAAACATGCGCCTTGCAACAATTTTACTGCTACCAATACCGCGCTAGCCTATATTAAATATATCTAGTGCGTGTTTAATGTGATTGGCAAATTTGCGCGTGCAAACGCCAACTTAATTGCCACCTTTCAGGCCTCTAGTTCGCCATTTAAATCAGTCATTTAGTCAAAACAATCTGCCCGCCATAGCGTGGGAGCACACCATGAAACGCATGTTATTTAATGCAACGCAATCGGAAGAATTACGCGTTGCGATTGTTGATGGCCAAAAACTGGTCGATTTAGACATTGAACACGCTGGCAAAGAGCAGCGCAAAAGCAATATTTACAAGGGTGTGATTACCCGCGTAGAACCATCTTTAGAAGCCGCATTTGTTGATTACGGACAAGAGCGCCACGGCTTTTTACCATTTAAAGAAATTTCTCGCAGTTACTTCTCTGATAAAGTCGATGCTGGCAAAGCGCGTATTCAAGACGTGATTAAAGAAGGTCAAGAACTCATCGTTCAAGTCGATAAAGATGAGCGTGGCAACAAAGGCGCAGCGCTAACTACTTTTATCTCATTGGCAGGCCGCTATTTAGTACTAATGCCAAACAACCCGCGTGGCGGTGGTGTTTCGCGCCGTATTGAGGGCGAAGACCGCAATGAATTACGCGATGTAATGGCAGCATTAGAAATACCAAAAGGCATGAGCATAATCGCGCGTACCGCAGGCATAGGCCGCAATACAGAAGAATTGCAGTGGGATTTAAACTACTTAACGCAATTGTGGACCGCTGTCGAAGAAGCCTCGCACATTCAATCTGGCGCTTTTTTAATCTACCAAGAAGGTAGTTTAGTTATTCGTGCCATTCGCGATTATTTTAGCGCCGACATTGGCGAAATTTTAATCGACACGGCTGATGTGCACGAGCAAGCGGTGCAATTTATGAACCACGTTATGCCAGGCAATGTGTCGCGTGTGAAGTTATACCAAGATGAAGTACCGCTATTCTCGCGCTTTCAAATTGAGCATCAAATTGAATCTGCATTCTCGCGCGAAGTGCGCTTGCCTTCTGGCGGCGCTATTGTGATTGACCATACTGAAGCGCTTGTTTCAGTAGACGTGAACTCTGGCCGCAGCATTAAGGGCGCCGATATTGAGCAAACCGCCTACAACACCAACTTAGAAGCGGCCGAAGAAGTGGCGCGCCAATTGCGCTTGCGCGATTTGGGCGGCTTGGTGGTGATTGATTTTATTGACATGGAAAACCCAAAAAATCAACGTGAAGTAGAAAACACCTTGCGCGATGCATTGCATGCAGACCGAGCGCGCGTGCAAACCGGCAAAATCTCTCGTTTTGGCTTGCTAGAGCTGTCGCGCCAACGCATGCGCCCAAGCTTAGGCGAAACTAACCACGCCGCTTGCCCACGTTGCAGTGGTACTGGCCATATTCGCGGCATTGAATCTACTGCATTGCACATTTTGCGCATTACGCAAGAAGAGGCGATGAAAGACAACAGCGCCATTATTCAAGTGCAATTACCGGTAGAAGCAGCCACATTTTTACTCAACGAAAAACGTGCAGATATTCACAAAATTGAGCAACGCATGGGCGTTGAGGTGATTTTGATTCCAAACGTGCACATGGAAACGCCAAATTACACCATTACCCGCATTAAATCAGATGATGTGAACGAAGACACTGCGCAAGCCAGCTATAAAATGGTGGAATTGCCCGCTGAAACCGCTTATGTGCGTAGCTTGAATGAAGAAGCTGCTGCAAAAGCGCCAGAAGCCTTGGTAAAAGGCATTAAAGCTGCCACATCGGCGCCAATTGTAGAAGAACGCTCTACAACGCCAGTAGCCGCATTAGCACCAGCCAAAGTATCATTTTTAGGCCGCATTAAAAAATGGTTGGGTGGCACTGGTGAAGTGCAAGTGGCTGATAGCGCAGAAGACAAAACAGCGCGCGAAACCCGTGAAACGGCGCGTGGTAACAATAATGACCGCAATCGCAATGGTAATCGCGACCGCGATCGCAACAGAAACCGTGACCGCAATGCTAATAATCACGATAGAAACAACACGACTGAACGTAATGTTGCTGAACGTGGTGAAAAACCACAACAAACACGTGCGCCACAATCTAACAGTCAAGGCAATGCCAGCCAACAACCGCGTCCAGAGCGCGTGCCACGTCCTGAGCGCACACCAAGGCCAGAACAGGTTGCCAGTGACAAAGCTTCTAGCGAGAAAGTAGAATTAGCTGCAATTACCTCGCCAGTTGACGGTGTAGCAGTTGATGCAGGCGCAAGACCAGAACGCACCGGTCGTAGCCGCCGTGGTGGTCGCAATCGCAACAGAAACCGTGACCGCGATGGTAATCGTGATGCAAGCCGCGACCCAAGCGCAGCAGCATTTGTGCCAAATGAAACAGCACAACAAGATGCAGCGCCAGCTCAAACACCGATTCAAACAACAACGTTAGCAACAGGGCCAGCAGCCGCACCAGTATTGGCTGCTGAGGCATCTTCTGCAAAACCTGCAAAAGCACAAAAACCTGCTGCTAAAGCCAAACCTGCTGCAAAACCAGCCAAACCGATTGCGATTGATTCAAGTATTGAAATCGTAGCGACCAAGCCGATTGCAAAAACTGATGCTGCACCAAAAGAGGAAGCCTCACCAAAAGCAGAAAAAATGGCCAAAGCAAAAACGAGTAAAGCTGCAACTGCAAAACCTGCAGCTAAAGCAAGGCCAGCCAAAGCTACTGCGCCAGCTGGTGAAATGCAAATGGTCGAAACTAAAGCAACAGCAAAACCTGCCGTAGCGGCAGAACCAGCCAAAGCAAAAGCGCCACGCAAAGCGCCAAACTGGAAAAAAGATGCCGACACAAAAGCAACTGATGCAGCTTTAGTGATGGTGGAAACACAAAATAAATAAGTTTTAAAAGTTTTAATTAACCGCAACACAATAAAAAAGCCCGCGCCTTAAGTTTAATTTTGGTCGGGCTTTTTTGTTTTTTCTTAAAGCATTGTAGTCAATGCCCTGCAAGCCTCATAGATATTGGCTTGCAAGGCATTGTTTTATTCTCGGCTTATTTTGCGCAATCTGTTAACTTATTTGCTGGGTCGCCAGGACCCGCACTAATTGGGCCTTGTCTTTGCCAGGTACCACCATCAAGCACATAAGTGGCAGTTTGGCCGCAGCCAAATGCCTCATACTTATTTCTGTTAATTTGTTTCATGGTTTGTGCGCAACATAAATCTTGTCGCGCAAATCGTGCAGAATCTAACTCTTTTTTACTCGCAAAAGAGCCGTGTGTGCAGGCGCTTAAACTGATAAGAATCAGTGTAGCAGCGGCTAATTTAATCATCGTAAATTCCTTTTCTTATTGATTAATGACGAAAGTATTGCACCAACATAAACCCTAATGCTGTCATAAGCAAGCTGCCAGCAACATGGCTTATAATGTGGCCTGCAGCCCATGTGTATTGCTGTTTTTGCAAAAAGTCAAACGCCTCGGCTGAAAAAGCAGAAAAGGTCGTGAGGCCGCCTAAAAAACCCGTCATGACAAATAAGCGTAGCTCATTTTGGGCAGATGTAAGCATAAAAAATGCCAAGGCCATGCCCATAAGCAAGCCGCCGACCAAGTTGGCGATTAAAGTGCCATAAGGAAACGCGCTTAAGTTAAACGCAATGCCCAAGCCCCAACGCGCCCAGGCGCCGATGGCCGCGCCACCGCCCACGGCCAGCCAATGCGAAAAGCCTATTTGCGACACGCTTACTTGTGCTAAAGCCATATTTTCTCTTTTGCGTAAAAAATTTATAGATTCAATTTATAATAAGAATAACCCATTTTTAGGTTTATTACTTTGCGCGTTTTATTTGCCACCTCAGAAGCACATCCACTGATTAAAACGGGTGGCCTAGCCGATGTAAGCGGCGCGCTGCCCAAGGCGCTTAGCCAGCTTGATAATATCGACATCAAAATTGTGATGCCGGCTTACAGCGCAGTGCTGACCAAGCTAAAAAATAGTATAGAAATTGCCAGCTTGGATGTGCTGGGAGAGCCATGTACGTTGATTGCTGGCAACATGCCTGACAGCAAAATAGAAGTGATTGCCATTAAAAATGCAAGCTTGTACGAACGCGCTGGCGGGCCTTACAGCGATGAAAACGGTATGGATTGGCTAGATAATGCACTGCGCTTTGGCGTGCTATCGCGCGTGGCTAGCTTGCTATGCAGCAACAATAGCCCGCTTAGCAACTGGCAGCCAGATTTAATTCAGTGTAACGATTGGCAAACAGGTTTGGCGCCAGCCTACATGAAGTTAATTGATAATAGTCACGTTAAATCTATTTTCAGCATTCATAATTTGGCGTTTCAAGGTAACTTTGCAAAAAGCTGGGTAGCCAAGCTGGGCTTGCCTGCCGAGCACTTTAATATTAGCGGTTTTGAATATTTTGACCAGCTATCATTTTTAAAAGCAGGCCTTTTTTATGCAGACAAACTCAGCACCGTTAGCCCCAACTATGCACATGAAATTCAAACTGAAAAATATGGTTTTGGCTTGCAAGGCTTACTAAAAACACGTAGAAAAGACCTGACAGGCATTTTAAACGGCATCGATTTAACAGAATGGAACCCCGCAAGCGATGTGCATTTGCCCAAAAACTATAGCAACGCACGCATTACTGGCAAAAAATCAGTAAAACACAGTTTGCAACAACAATTAGGGCTGCAAATAGATGCAGATGCACCATTGTTGGGCGTAGTGAGCCGATTAACCCATCAAAAAGGCTTGGATTTGTTGCCTGAATTGATGCCTAAATTAATCAAGCAAGGCTGCCAATTTGCCATTTTAGGCAGCGGTGACAAAGCATTAGAAGCGCAGTTTAACGACTTGGCCGAGCGCTACCCTAACCAAATTAGCATGAACACTGGCTATCACGAGCATTTATCACATAACATTATGGCGGGCAGCGATCTATTTATTATGCCGTCGCGTTTTGAGCCTTGCGGTTTAAATCAACTCTATGGCTTGGCTTACGGAACGCCGCCTGTAGTCTCGCTGACAGGTGGATTGGCAGATTCGGTCTGCGATACAACCCAGCTGTCACTTAAAAACAATCTAGCCACTGGCTTTGTGGTAAAAAATGTCAGTGCTGCATCACTTCTGGTCACAATCCAACGCGCGCTAGATTATTGGAAAGATAAAAAAACTTGGCGCCAAATTCAAAAAAACGGCATGCAAAGCAATATTGGCTGGGATTCTAGGGCAATTGACTACTTAGCGCTGTATCAAAAAACGCTTGCAGACAATTAATTTTAAAGTTGGCATGCTTGATGCTTAGTATTTATTAAGCTTCTCCAAAGCTAACTTCTCCTCCCTAGGGGTGCAACGCCGAATGTGTTGTGCCCCATTTTTTTATACTCAAATAAATAGTTTGGACAAACTGCTTTGTTAGGCGGTGCTCGTAACCTCAATGTACAACCACGACCATTTCGGCTTCTGTGCTCCGTCCGTCGCGCACTTTATTCCAAACTATTCATTTAAGTTAACACGTAAAGTAAAACATGCTCTGCAAGCCAATATCCATGCGGCTTACAGGGCATGCTAATAATTAAGTATAAGCTGTTACTTTACAATAAAATGTTCGCGATAATATTTCAGCTCATCAATCGATTCATAAATATCTGCCAATGCTTCGTGCTTGCTGGCTTTTTTAAATCCAGAGTAAATAGTCGGTTTCCAGCGTCGTGCTAGCTCTTTAAACACGCTAACATCTAAGTTGCGATAATGAAAATAGCTTTCTAACTCGGGCATATAACGTGCCATAAAACGCCTATCTTGGCAAATAGAATTGCCACACATTGGCGATTTTCCTACTGGCACATGCTGTTTTAAAAACGCAATCATTTGCTCGGTGGCTGCCACTTCATCTAGCGTTGAAGCTTTCACTTTTTCAATCAAGCCGCTACGACCATGCGTGCCCTTATTCCAAGCATCCATGCCATCAAGCACAGCATCGCTTTGATGAATCACCAACACAGGCGATTCAGCCAGTACATTCAATTCAGCATCGGTGACTACTGCGGCCAGTTCTAAAATACGGTCGCTATCTGGCAGCAAACCGCTCATTTCCATATCTAGCCAGATTAAATTTTCATTATTAGTGTTATTACTTGGGGCATTCATCATGATTTCCATTAAAATACGGGGTTGAACTAGCAGCAATGAACCATTACGTTGCAAATGCTTCACAATAACAATAGTTTAACTTATATTTAACAACATATTTAACGACAACATTATTTAAAGACAACTTGATTTAAAAACAATATGGCAACTACACTGACTTTAGTTTTTATTAGTTTACTAGTAGCAAGCACGCTAACTAGGCTGTGGCTAGGCACGCGCCAAGTGACGCATGTGCAAGCTAATCGTGGCCAAGTGCCCGCTGCGTTTGCGGCTGATATTTCATTAGAAGCACACCAGAAAGCGGCAGATTACTCGTCTGCAAAAACTAAGCTTGGCTTGACTGAAGTTGTGGTGCAAGCCTTGTTGTTATTGGCTTTTACGCTTGGTGGTGGCTTGCAATGGCTAGACGATGCATGGCGCAATATTTTGCCAAATGCTGAAATTATGCGCGGTGCGCTGGTGATTTGTAGCGCTATGTTGGTAAGCGCGCTCATTGATATTCCGTTTGAATATTTCAAAACATTCAACATAGATGAAAAATTTGGTTTTAACAAAATGACGACCAAGATGTTTTTTAGTGATTTAGCCAAACACAGCGTGGTAGGAATTGCATTGGGTGCGCCTATTTTGTTTGCCGCGCTGTGGCTAATGCAAGGCGCTGGCCAGTATTGGTGGTTTTATTTGTGGGTGGTGTGGAGCGTATTTAACATTGTGATGTTGGCGGTTTACCCGACATTTATTGCACCACTGTTTAACAAATTTACACCATTGGCAGATGAGGGCTTGAAATCGCGCATTGAAGCGCTGTTAACTAAATGTGGCTTTAAATCACAAGGTTTGTTTGTGATGGATGGCTCTACCCGTTCTGGCCATGGCAATGCTTATTTTACGGGTTTTGGCAGCAGCAAGCGCGTGGTATTTTTTGACACCCTACTCAGCCGTTTAAATGGTGAAGAAATTGAAGCAGTACTTGCGCATGAGCTGGGCCACTTTAAACATCATCATGTGATTAAACGCATTATTATGTTGTTTGCATTAAGTTTTGTAGGCTTGGCATTATTGGGCTGGTTGACTAATCAGGCTTGGTTTTACAATGGTTTAGGTGTGACTACGCCAAGCAACTATATGGCGCTGATGTTGTTTTTATTAGTTTCCCCCGTGTTTTTGTTTATTTTGCGCCCAATCATGGCAACTTATTCACGTAAAAATGAGTTTGAGGCAGATGATTACGCTGCCAAACATGCTAATGCAAACCGTTTAGTAGATGCGCTGGTTAAGCTTTATCGCGATAATGCCTCTACGCTGACGCCAGACCCATTGCATTCAGCATTTTATGATTCACACCCGCCTGCCAGCATGCGTATTGCTAAACTTGCTACATATACGGCAAAATAAGTTTTTGAGGTATGTAAAATGACAAAATTAATATTCACTATACTCAGCTTACTGGCTTTTAACGCCAATTCAAATGAGCTATTTGCCAAAGCTGACCTAGCCGCTGGTAAAGCGCTACATGATAAAAATTGCGTTAGCTGCCATGCCAGCAGCTTTGGTGGTGATGGTTCTGCCATGTACACGCGTGATTTTGCCAAGGTGACTGATGCCAAAAAACTGATTGGGCAAGTGCGTAATTGCAATACCAACATTGGCTTAAAATGGTTTGAGGATGAAGAGCTAAACGTGGCGGCGCATTTAAACAAAACCTATTACAAATTTGACAAATAAATGAATCAACAACAATGCAAGGCCTAGTATGCAAGGTCTAGTCATTGCCGCTTTTGGCAAGCGCTACCAAGTAGAGCTACCCGATAAAAAGCGCGTTAGTTGCGTCACACGTGGCAAAAAAACAGATTTAGCTTGTGGCGATAACGTCATCATCAAACTCACTGACAAAAGCGAAGGCGTGGTTGAAAAATGTCTACCTCGGAAGTCCATTCTTTATCGCAGCAGCACCATCAAAAGCAAAACCATTGCTACCAATGTCACGCAAATAATTATTGTATTGGCTACCCAACCCAGCTTTTACGAGGCTTTGCTTAACCGCTGCTTGGTAGCCGCTGAGGCAGCTAAAATTAAGCCGCTAATTGTATTAAATAAGTGCGATTTAGCCGATGCTGACGATGCAAAAATAAAGTTGAAGCTTTATGAAAACTTAGGTTATAGCGTGCTGCATTTATCGGCCAAGCAAGAGATTAGCGCTCTTAAACCCTATTTAAACAATCATCAAAGCGTGCTGGTAGGCCAATCTGGCATGGGTAAATCAACGATTATTAACGCCCTACTGCCAGACCAAAATGTGCGCACACAAGTGATGAGCGAGGCGCTAGATAGCGGTAAACATACTACCACTGCGGCACATTTGTATCACCTTGATAATACTAGCAGCTTAATCGACTCACCCGGTTTGCAAGAATTTGGCCTAAATCATTTAAGCCAAACTGATTTAGAGCTGGCCTTTATAGAATTTAAACCGTATTTGGGCAACTGCCGTTTTAACAATTGTAGCCATACGCACGAGCCAGATTGCGCCGTGACTGGCGCAGTGAATGCTGGCAAAATTTCACCAAATAGACTAAAGTTTTATCAGGAGCTATCATTAGAAATTAACCAAAAAAATACAGCATAAATTATGCATAAAACAGCGTTTATCTCGCACCCCGATACCCTGTTGCACGTGATGGATGGCAATCACCCAGAATCACCTGCGCGCATTACCGCCATTAAAAATGCGGTAATGGCCTCTGATTTAAAACAAAAACTACAGTTTTACGAAGCACCTGCCGCCAGCAAGGCACAGCTTCTGCGTGTGCATAGCGCTGATTATGTCGAACACATCTATAATATTGCCCCCAAGGCAGGTTTAGTGCGCCTAGACGGCGATACTGCGATGGGTCCAATGAGCTTATCGGCTGCTTTGCACGCTAGCGGCGCAGTTATCATGGCGACTGATTTAGTAATGCAAGGTAAAGCAAAAAATGCTTTTTGCTGTGTACGCCCGCCTGGCCATCACGCTGGGCGAGCTAATAGCGCTGGTTTTTGTATATTCAACCATGTGGCAGTGGGCGTGGCACATGCTATTACTCAATATAAAATTAAACGGGTGGCGATTATTGATTTTGATGTGCACCACGGCGATGGCACTGAGGATATTTTTAAAGACGATCCCAACGTTATGCTGTGCTCCACCTTTCAGCACCCATTTTATCCACATCGCGGTGCGGATAGCCGCAGTAAAAATATGATTAATCTGCCCTTGCCTGCAAAAGCCAATGGTGATGATTTTAAAAAAGTATTTGAAGCCGAGATTAAACCAGCATTGCTAGGTTTTAAGCCTGAGCTTATTTATATTTCGGCTGGATTTGATGCGCATGTTAATGACTCACTAGCTGACTTGGCGTTGACCACGCAAGATTATGTTTGGCTAACCGAATTTATTAAAAAAATTGTAAACAATTGTTGCGCTGGGCGGGTTATCTCTTCACTTGAAGGCGGATATCATTTACCATCACTGTCTGAAAGTGCTGTGGCACACATTAACAGTTTAGCTAACTAACTGATAAGCGCTCATGCAATGGATGATATAAAAAAAGAACAAATTGCGGTAGAACGACTAACGCTTGGCATGTATGTGACCGAGTTAGATAGACCGTGGGCGGGCACGCCATTTATGTTGCAGGGTTTTTTGCTAGATGATCAAAATGATTTAGACACCATGCTAGCGCTGTGTAAGTTTGTCTACATAGATCGCTCTCGCTCAATTGGTGATCAATTTGCTGCTAAGGCAAAACTAGATGTGGCTTTTAAACGCGAAGGCTCGGTATTTCGCATTAAAGACCCTGGCACCGTCAAATCAGACAAAATGAATACCGCAACATTAAATAAAAGTAGCAATAAATTTAGCGAAAAAACTTCATTTATCGATATTTTACGCGATATTAAAAATTACCAAGCGCCGCAAAACGTACAACGTACTAGCCAAGACGGCATTATTTACAATGTGAAATATGGCGCAAATACAGCTGCGCAAGAGGCTTTTCCCCACACGCAACAAGTCAATGCTACTGCAAAAGGTACATATCAAAAACCTATCAGCAAGCAACTAGTAGAAGATGTGACTAGCGGTGTAAGCGGATTTTTTGGTAGTTTATTTAAAAAACGTGAAACACTAAGCACAAGCACTGATGCAATCACTGAAACCAAAAAAACCGCCACAGCGGAAGATGATGGTTACCGTGTGATTATTTACGAAGAAGAAGCCCCCGTTGAGCAAGAAATCGCCGCTGTTTACCCTGTTTACGAACAATCGCAAATTGCTACGCGCGAGATATTTGAGGCGGTTGCAAACGAACATGAGCTAGATTTAACTGCAGTAAGCGATATTCTAGACACCATGGTTGAAAGCATCGGCCGCTCACCTGACGCCCTGCTTTGGTTAGCCAAGCTAAAACAAGCAGATGATTATTCATATAGCCATGCTTTAAATGTTTCTATCACACTGATGGCATTTGGTAATTTTTTGGCGCTATCAAAAAAACAAATTAAAGAAATTGGCTTGGCAGGCTTGTTACAAGATGTGGGTAAAGTAAAATTATCATCTGATGTGTTGTTAAAAGAAGATAGGCTTTCAAAAGAAGAATTTGAATATGTTAAAAAGCATGTTGATGAAAGCCTAAAAATTCTCGAAAATACGCCTGATATTCCAAATACAGTGATATTTTTAGTGGCGCAGCACCACGAGCGCATGGATGGCAGTGGTTATCCATACGGTATTAAAGGCAGCCAAATTGGATTGTTATCGCAAATGGCAGGCTTAATCGATAGCTACTGCGCCATTACTAGCCATAAAAGCTATGCCAAGGGCGTATATCATCAAGAAGCATTAGATAAAATTCATCAACTAAGCGGTAAACAATTTACTGGCGAACTGATTGATCAATTAGTGCAATTTATGGGCATGTACCCAGTGAGCTCACTGGTAGAGCTTAATACAGGCGAAGTGGGTGTGGTGATTCAACAAAACCAAGTACGACGCTTATTGCCCAGATTAATGTTGTTGCTAGCCCCAGATAAATCGCGTTACCAGGCCCCAGTTATATTAAACCTTCTTAATAGCCCCACCACACCCAGCGGCGACGTATATAAGATAGTGAAAAGCTTGGCGCCAGATAGTTACGGCCTAAATCCTAGTGATTTCTATGTGTAGTATAATTGATGGTTATTTCTAAACTTATTTGAAACAACCACCATGCTGCCCCAGCAAGAAGTTGAAATCGTCTACACCGAACAAGCGATTCTTGATAAATTAATTGCCTACAAGCTAAAACCTGCCAAGGTTTATGCCAACACACAAATCAATGTTGTGCAGCTTAGCCAATTAGATGTAGATGAAACCAGTGGAGATTTACAAGCCCTTTCACTTCAACTTAAACATTGGCAACCAAGCCCACATTTAACTGCGTTTACTGCGCAAATAAACCAACTAATTTATGGCTGGTTGCACGCGTTTGAAAGTGGTGTAAGCACGCAAAAAGTGTTTAATTATCTTCAATGTGTAGCATTAAAATCAACATTTGATATTGCCAGTACAAGTAAACTGCAATGCTTTTTGTTTGATCTGGTAGCAGATACCAACCAGCAATATCAACAATTAAAGCTAGATTTTATATTACACTTTGATGCCAACACCCAACTACCCAACGCCAGCCAAATTCCTTATGGCATCGAAAAAACCTTGAGTAAGTTAGAAACTAATCAACCAATCAGCTTTTTAGCGATGCATTTTCAACTGTCTAAAAATAGCCCAATTAACGCCCAATTAATGTCACTAGGTTTAGGTAAAAAAATTGCCGAATTACTACTAAAAAATGTGCCTGAGCATTGCACGCTATACTATAGCGGCCACCTGCAATTTGATTTGTTAGCGCCAGCGCTAACGAATGAAATTCAACTAAACTTATTGGTAGCCAAGTTGCAACGAGCTTTTGAGCATATGGAGTTCGTAGAAAATCAATCTATATTAATTACCCCGTTTATTGGCTGTGCTATCTATAAAAAAAATAACAAAACAAGCTGTGATATTTTTAATCATGCCCGCTTGGCTTTAGAAAATGCGCTCAGTATTCAACAGCATTTTGTTTTTTATACAGATGAATTAACAACACAGTTAAACACTAAAAATACACTAGAAAATGTTGTGTTAGATGCGTTTAACAATGACCATTTGGAATTATTTTTTCAACCTGTAGTACATATTGAAGACTTGAGCTGTGTTGGTGCAGAGCTACTATTGCGCTGTAGTGCAAAAGCAGGCTTTAATGTGCACCCAAGCTTAGTGGTTGAAATTTTAAATAAAATAGGCAAGGGTAAACAGTTTTCACGCTGGCTAATTAACTCAGCTTGCCGCTATGTGGCCGAGCTAAAATACGAACACCAAGCCAATTTATATCTCACCATCAATTTACGGGCTGAGGATTTATATGACATTGAACTGCCACATTTACTTGAGCAAAGCTTAGTGTTATGGAAAATTGAGGCAAAAAATATTGTGCTAGAAGTAACTGAAAATGGCGTCTTAGAGCACAACGATAGCAGCAATGCGGTAATTGATCAGCTATCTAAGCTGGGCTTTAAGTTGGCCTTAGATGACTTTGGCACGGGTTTTTCATCCCTTTCGCGATTACGTAACATGCCGATTGATATTATTAAAATCGATCAAACATTTGTGCGCGATATTACCCATTCCAAAGATGATTATGAAATTGTTAAATCTATCGCTGCGCTGGCCAGCAGTTTAGGTAAAGAAGTAATTGCCGAGGGTGTAGAAGATAAAAAATGTTTAAATTTAATTAAAAAAATGCAAATTCAAAAGTGCCAAGGCTATTATTTTGCCAAACCGATGCCGTTTGAAAAATTTTTAGATTGGCTAAAATCAAGCTAGTGCCAGCTATTTTGCTTAGCACTGGTATAATCACGTCATGCAAATTACTACCCGTTTAGAATTTGATGCTGGCCACCGCATTCCACATCATAAAAGCCAGTGCCGCAACCTACATGGTCATCGCTATGCACTAGAAATAACCCTTTCTGGCGATATTATTTTAGCCGAAAACAGCAGTGAATCTGGCATGGTGATGGATTTTTCTGATGTTAAAAAAATTGCCCGCGAAAGCGTAGTCGATGTTTGGGATCACGCATTTTTGGTGTTTAAAGATGATAAGCTAGTGTTGGATTTTTTAAATACGCTGCCTAACCATAAAACGGTCATCTTTCCCACCGTGCCCACCGCAGAAAATATGGCTGCCGAGGCGTTTAACATACTTAAAAGCCAATACAAAGACACTTATGGCAACCATTTAAAGCTAGAGCGTGTGCGCTTGTATGAAACACCCAATAGCTGGGCAGATGCGCTAGCCTAGTATGTTTAAATCTAACTAGCTTTCAAGCGTGCAAAATATAATGCTCTGTAAGCCGCATGGCTATTGGCTTGCAGGCCATCGATTTAATGTAATGATTTTTAAAAGATAGTTTTAAAGAATTGATGCTTTAAAAAATCAGCGTTGGCATCACCTGCTGCAAGCCTTGTTGCCAGCTGGGTAATTCAATATTAAATTCTTGTTTTAACTTTGTGTTATTTAAACGTGAGTTTGCCGGGCGTGTTGCTGGCGTTGGATATTCGGCCGTAGTAATTGCCGCGATATTTTGTACACTAGCCTTTAATGCTGGCCACGTTTTACTTTGCATTAACACATTGTATTCATTAATTATTTCACAGCTAAAGCCATGCCAAGAAGTCTCGCCCGCATTGGTGAAATGGTAAATTCCAGTTTCATTTTCTTGATTTGGTTGCCACACATTAACTAATTGCATCACCGCATGGGCAATACTTTCACTGCTGGTTGGCGCGCCAATTTGATCACCCACAATACGCAAGCTGTCGCGCTCTGCCGTTAATCGCAAAATGGTTTTTAAAAAATTTTTGCCATAAGCACCATATACCCAACTGGTGCGCAAAATTAAATGTGGCAAGCCTACAGCGCGAATTGCTACTTCACCTGCCAGCTTAGTTTTGCCGTACATACTCATTGGTTGTACTTCATCCGTTTCTACATAAGGCGTGGTTTTATTGCCATCAAATACATAATCCGTCGAAAAATGAATGATGCTAGCATTCAGTCGTGCAGCCTCCTCAGCCAATATCTGTGCGGCTATGGCGTTAATGGCGTGCGCTAATTCAGGCTCAGATTCGGCTTTATCTACCGCTGTGTAAGCGGCTGGATTAATGATTAAATCGGGCTTGATATCACGTACTACACGTTTAATATCGTGTATTTTGGTTAAATCTAGCTGCTCACGCGATAAAGCCAAAATTTCAAATTGTGAAAGGCTCTCATAATCGGCAAATTTAGTTTTTAAAGCATGACCCACTTGACCATTAACACCCGTCAGTAAAATTTTTTTCATCTAAATTTCAGAATAAAATTTATTCGCATCATGCAAACTTAAGCCAATATTATCTTTTGCAGACAATATTGGATCTCCTTGCAAGGGCCATTCTATGCCCACTATAGGGTCATCCCATTTAAGGCAGCATTCGTGCTGCGGCGCATAAAAATCTGTTGTTTTATACAAAAATTCAGCGCTATCAGATAAAACCAAAAAACCATGCGCAAAGCCAGGCGGCACCCACATTTGGCGTTTGTTTTCGGCCGATAAATGCGTACCAACCCAATAACCAAACGTAGCCGAAGCAGCGCGCATATCCACTGCTACATCAAACACTTCGCCCTGCGTGACGCGCACCAACTTGCCTTGCGCGTGTTCAATTTGATAATGCAGGCCACGCAACACATTTTTTGCCGATTTTGAGTGGTTATCTTGCACAAAGTGTATATTTAAGCCCGCTGCCTCAAAAAATGCTTTTTGGTTAAAGCTTTCAAAAAAGAAACCGCGCTCGTCACCAAAAACTTTTGGCTCAAAAATAATCACATCGGGAATATCGGTCTTAATCACATTCATTTAGTACACCTGCTCGGTTAGCACCTGCTTTAAATACGCACCATAGCCATTTTTGGCATATTTATTTGCTAACACTTCTAGCTGCGCGGCATTAATAAAGCCCATCCTATAGGCAATTTCTTCTGGGCAGGCAATTTTTAGCCCTTGGCGCTTTTCAATGGTTTGAATAAACGAGCCCGCCTCAAGCAACGAATCGTGAGTGCCTGTATCTAGCCACGCCATGCCGCGCCCCATCACTTCTACCTGTAAATCATCCCACTCTAAATATTGCCGATTGACATCGGTAATTTCTAACTCACCACGTGGCGATGGCTGCATGTTTTTGGCTATTTCCACCACGCGATTATCGTAAAAATATAAACCAGTTACCGCGTAGCGCGATTTTGGTTTAGCAGGCTTTTCTTCCAAACTAATGGCTTGACCTGCTGCATTAAATTCCACTACGCCATACCTTTCTGGGTCTGTTACTGGATACGCAAATACCGTTGCGCCTTTACTGCGCTGCGCGGCTTTTTGCGCCATTTGCGCTAACTCGTGACCATAAAAAATATTGTCACCCAACACAAGTGCACAAGAGTCGTTGCCAATAAACTGTTCGCCAATAATAAACGCCTGCGCAAGACCATCTGGCGAGGGTTGCACCGCGTAGCTAATTTCCATTCCCCATTGCGTACCATCGCCCAACAACTCTTTAAATCGTGGTGTATCTTGCGGCGTCGATATAACAAGCACCTCGCGAATGCCCGCCAACATAAGCGCAGAAAGCGGATAATAAATCATTGGTTTATCGTAAACGGGCAGCAACTGCTTAGACACCACTTGCGTGGCAGGATAAAGCCGTGTGCCCGAGCCACCCGCTAATACAATACCTTTCATGGACTTAACTTTAGTTACCATTATGCTAACTCCTCGCCACGTTCTTGGTAGTTTTTATTAACCCAGTTTTTATATTCTCCACTGGTGACGTTTTGCACCCAATCTTGATGCGCTAAATACCATTTAACTGTTTTTTGGATGCCTGTTTCAAAGGTTTCTGCAGGTTTCCAGCCAAGTTCGCGTTCAATTTTGCTAGCATCAATCGCATAGCGCGCATCATGGCCTGGCCTATCTGTTACAAAGGTAATTTGGTCGCGATAACTGCCTGATTGTTTTGGTTTTTCTTTATCTAAAATATCACATAAAGTATGCACCACGTCTAAGTTGGCTTTTTCGTTGCAGCCACCAATATTGTAAACTTCTCCCACTTTACCCGCCTCTAACACGCGACGTATTGCACTACAGTGATCTTCTACATACAACCAATCGCGAATTTGCTGGCCATTGCCATAAATGGGCAGCGGTTTACCCGCCAACGCGTTGTGAATCACCAGCGGAATTAGTTTTTCAGGAAAATGATACGGGCCATAATTATTTGAGCAGTTTGTCGTCAGCATAGGCATGCCATAGGTATGGTGATAAGCCCGCACCAAGTGATCAGAAGCCGCTTTAGAAGCTGAATACGGGCTGTTAGGCTCGTAAGCTTTAGTTTCGGTAAAAGCAGGGTCAGTCGCGCTTAAGCTGCCATATACTTCATCTGTCGACACGTGTAAAAACCTAAAATTGCTTTTATCAATATTACTCAAGCCACCCCAATAGGCGCGCGCTTCTTCAAGCAAATTAAAAGTGCCCACAATATTGGTTTGAATAAATTCATCGGGCGCGTGAATCGAGCGGTCAACATGGCTTTCTGCAGCAAAATTAACAATGGCACGCGGTTGATGTTGCTTTAACAATGAAGCGATTAATCGCTTATCGCCAATGTCACCTTGAATAAAAATATGGTCTGGATTCTGCTCAATATCGGCCAAATTGGCTAAATTACCAGCATAAGTAAGCTTATCTACATTAATCAGCTTACCCAAACCCTGTTTAATCCACGCATTGGCAAAGTTACTACCAATAAAACCAGCGCCACCTGTGACGATAATACAGTTATGCATTGTGTATCCTTATTTATTTTACTTTTTTATTTTGTCGTTAATACTTGTCGTTTTCAAAATCAAATTACCAATCTTTGGCACCCGCTTTTTCTAAACTTTTAATATATTCCAAATGGGCTGCTAGCTCAATTGCATCTGCTTTTAGCAGCTTTAAATTTCGCGCTTGGCTGCTGGTTATTTGCAGCGCTACATTGGGTTCTGCTTCAGCTAAATCTATTAGCAAACTATCTTGGCCGCGCGTCATGGCCATATACACTTCAGCTAGCAACTCGGCATCTAGCAAGGCGCCATGCAAGGTACGCCTTGAGTTGTCAATACCAAAATGCCTGCATAATGCATCTAAATTATTACGCTGACCAGGCCGTGAATCTTTTGCCATTTTAAGCGTATCCGTAATTTTACCGCACATTGTTTCAATTGGTTGTAGCCCAATACGGCTAAGCTCGCTATTTAAAAAGCCCACATCAAATGGCGCGTTATGAATGATCAACTCAGCATCACGTACAAACGCGGTTAAATCGGTAGCAACTGCTTCAAACAAGGGCTTGTCTTGCAAAAAATCCAGTGTAATGCCATGTACTTCTTGTGCGGCGTGGTCTATGTCGCGCTGTGGGTTTAAATACACATGAAAATGGTTTTTGGTTGGGCGTCGATGCACCATTTCAATCGCCGCAATTTCAATAATGCGATGGCCTTGCGCCGGGTAAAGCCCGGTGGTTTCTGTATCTAAAAATATTTGACGCACGTTTATCCCAAATCACACTAAGAAACAATTATTAAAGCTACAAAAATGCAGCAACACCCTCGTTGGCAAGGCTGTCTGCGCGCTCATTGCCGACATTGCCGGCGTGGCCTTTCACCCAAATCCATTGTATTTGATGTTGATTGGCCAGCACGTCTAAAATTTTCCACAAATCATCATTTTTTACTGGTTTTTTGTCTGCGGTGCGCCAATTGCGCGCTTTCCAGCCAATTATCCATTCAGAAATACCTTTTTGTACGTAAACTGAATCGGTATAAATTTTTACATCACACCGCCGTTTTAGCGCTTCTAGCGCACGAATCACCGCAGTCAATTCCATGCGATTGTTGGTTGTTAATTGTTCACCGCCACACAATGATTTTTCTTTGCCATCATATTGCAACCAAGCGCCCCAGCCGCCAGGGCCTGGGTTGCCCTTGCAGGCGCCGTCGGCATATATTTCTACACAATCAGTCATTATTTTTTTCTTTTATTTTTTGTTGATGCGGTTTTGATTTTGGGTTGCCACTGACACTCAGCGCTGATTTTATTGAATTTTTTTTCCAATTTGGTTTAAGCAAGGTCATATTTACCACGCGCTTTTTAGCCACAATAAAATACACACCGCCCAGCATGGGCCAAGCTTTTTGGCCATATTGTGTAATAAACTTTGTACGTTTACGCCAAGTTTCATCCTCTATTGGCGGCTCGTCACAATACATTTGGCCTGTAACAAACTCTAGCCCAAGCAAAGCCAGCCAATCTTTAATGCGTGATAGCATAAAAAAATGGCCCTGCCACGGGTATTGTGCGTCTTTGCACAGCGCTTGCTTAACGCCCCAAGCGCTAATTGGATTAAAACCCGTCATCATCAAATGGCCTTCGGGCACTAGAATACGATTCACCTCGCGCAAGGTTTGGTGCGGGTCACGGCTAAACTCCAGCACATGCGGCAAGCAAACCAAATCAATAGAATTTTCTGCAAATGGTAAATAATCGCTTTCGCAATAAATATCGCCCTGATAATTACCCGCATGCACAAGATGTGGAATTCGTGAGTTTTTTAGCGCGGTTAGCTGCGGCAATCCAATTTGCAAGGCATGAAAGCCAAAAATATCGCCTACCGCATCATCATATAATGCTTGTTCGCACGTTAGCAAATACTGTCCAAGCGAGCTTGCCAGCCATGTTTGCTGTATTAAATCAATATTATTATCTGCCTGTTGCATTAACACCTAAACAAAACTACTATTAATTGTATGCTTAACATTTTGCCTATTTCCGCGTTTGACGACAATTATATATGGCTTTTACATAATGGTCAGACTGCTGTGGTGGTAGACCCCGGTGATGCGCAACCTGTGATTGCGATGTTAAAGCAACTTAATCTAACTTTAAGTGCTATTTTAATTACTCATCATCACGGCGACCATATAGATGGAGTGCCGTCCCTATTGGCTTACAGGGCAGTGCCTGTTTACGCGCCACAATATGAAAAATTTAATTTTGCGCATATTAAATTGTTGGATGGTGACGAAATCAGCTTGCCAGAAATTGCGCAACAATTTCGCGTGATGCATTTGCCAGGGCATACTTTGGGGCATATTGCATACGTGAATGAAAATTATCTATTTTGTGGTGACACCTTATTTGGCGCGGGTTGCGGGCGATTATTCGAAGGCACACCAACACAAATGCACAGCTCGCTCAATCGCTTAAAAGTATTAAATAGCAATATACAAGTATTTTGTACACATGAATACACGGCAAAAAATATTGCATTTGCCCTCACGTTAGAACCCTATAACACTGCCCTAATACAAAGAAAAGCCGATGTTACCACTTTGCGCAGCCAAAACCAGCCCAGCTTGCCCAGCACCATTGGCTTAGAGCTAGACACCAACCCTTTTTTGCGCTGCCAACAACCTGCTATTATTAAAAATTCACACGCAACTCAACCAGATGAGTTAAGTGTTTTTAGCGCTATTAGAACATTAAGAAACCATTATTAATCATCTACATAACATTTACTTATAAAGTATAACTTTCACTTGACTCGCTGCAATTTGGCCGATACCATGCAATTTCGATTTGGCAAGGCGGCACATGAATGAACACGCACAATAAACTGGTTAAAAAAGCACAAGCGCTTTCTGCGCCTACATTTTCTTCACCAGCGTTATCTCCAATGGCACAACTTAAAAAAGTTGCCATTTACACTAGCAGTTTAGTGTTGATATTAGCCGCAGTGTTTTACTCGATGCAGGCTACAGCCGAAACCAATGCAACCGGTGTTGAGATTGAGCTAATTGACGAATCTACTGCCAGCGCCATTGTGGGCGACCCTATGCAAGATTTGCTGGTCGATATTGACGCTAACACCAATCAAAACGCTGAATCTGATAACGATTTATGGGCGCGTATTAAAGATGGTTATGCAATGCCAAATGTGCAATCACAATATGCCACTAAGCACGAAGCCTGGTATGCCTCACGACCAGATTATATGAAACGTATGGTAGAGCGCAGTCAAAAATACCTATTTCATATTGTAGAAGAAGTGCAAAAACGTGGCATGCCAACTGAGATCGCGCTACTGCCGATGATAGAAAGCGCGTTTAACCCGCAAGCATATTCCACCAGCAAAGCGTCTGGTATTTGGCAATTTGTGCCTGCCACGGGCAAACATTTTGGTTTGCAACAAAACTGGTGGGTAGATAACCGCCGCGATGTGACAGCTGCAACCAATGCAGCGCTTGATTATTTGCAAAAATTGCATTCTATGTTTGGCGCGTGGGATCTTGCTCTAGCGGCTTACAATGCGGGCGAAGGCACCGTGCAACGCGCGATTGATAAAAATCGTCGTCAAGGTTTACCTACCAATTACGAAAGCTTAAGCCTGCCGCCAGAAACTAAAAACTATGTACCTAAGCTGCAAGCCATTAAAAACATTGTGACTGAGCCTGAAAAATATGGCCTTAAAATTGGTGCTATTCCTAACCGTCCCTATTTTGCACGGGTGACAACGCCCAAACAAATTGATGCAAAATTAGCCGCACAATTGGCCGAAATTTCTTATGAAGAATTTAGCGCGCTAAACCCCAGCTATAACCGCCCAGTAATCACTGCGACAGGTGAAAAAAATCAATTGTTGTTACCTGTGTGGGCTGCAGAGCGCTTTGTCACCAACTTAGCCAATTATGATAAACCACTGACAAGTTGGAGAACTTATCAAGCAAAACGCGGCGAACGCATGGATAATATTGCCAGTAAATTTGGCATGAACGTTAGCCAATTGCGTGATGTAAATAGTTTGCCTGCCACCAATAAAATAAGCAGCGCTAGGCCAGTACTGGTACCGGCAGCCTATCAGCCTGCTGCAATTGATGAATCGCAAACGATTGACGCAGATGCGCTAGAAAGTAATAATACCGATAATACTGTAGATGCAGATGAACCTAAGGCTACTAGCCGCGTCATACACAAAGTTAAAAAAGGTGAAACATTATTGGCTTTAGCCAAACAATATAACACCAGCACAAAAGACTTAATTAAACTAAATCGCTTAAATAGCAGTAAAGTTAAAGTAGGGCAAACGCTAACGGTAAAAGCGGCTGAAACAGTTAAAGTGGCTAGCACTGCAAAAAATAGCCGCAAAGCTGCGAGCAATAGCGGAAATGGCAATAAATCAACTGGTAGTAAAATAATTAAAGTAAATAATAAAAAATCACAATCATCAAAAAGAACGTTTAGAAGCAAAGCAAAAACCAATCACCACTTTAACGCGCGAACTCGTATTAGATTAAGATAACAACCCTATGAAAAACTTGGCATTTTTAACTCAATGTGTAAAAGAAAATGCCAAATTCAGCTTTATCTTATTAAGTTTTTTACTGGCAAGCTGCGGAAAATCATCGCAAGACGTCACTACTGAATCACTCGAAAATCTAAACAAAACTTACCCTAGCCAAGCTGGCGGCACCCTGCTAGATGCCACCATTGGCGAGCCTTCTGGCTTAATTTATATGGTCGCGGGCGAATCGGCAGCTGGCGCAATTTCTGCCAATATTTTTAACAAATTACTTAAATACGATAAAAATTTGGATTTAGAAGGCGAGCTGGCACAAAGTTGGCAAATTTCGCCCGATCAAAAAACCATTACCTTCACACTCAAACCCAACCTTAAATGGTCAGATGGCAAGCCGCTAACCAGTGCCGATGTATTGTGGACTTGGCATGCCGTGATTGATGAAAAAACCGGCAGCCCTTACGCCTCAGATTTTCAATTAGTTAAAAAAGCCGCGGCGCCAGACGCGCTAACATTTAGCGTGACTTACGATCAAGCTTATGCACCTGCGCTTGATAGTTGGGCAGGCTTGCAAATATTGCCTGAACATTTATTGAAAGGCCAAGATTTACACACCACTGCCTTTGCGCGCAACCCCGTTGGCAGCCATTACTATAAACTGGATAGCTGGGCGCACGGTGAAAATATTAAGCTGTCACGCAATCCAACATCGGTGTTAGGCCAAGCAAAAATTGATAAGTTGATCACACGTATTATTCCTGATTCATCGGCACAGTTTTTAGAGCTTATGGCGGGCAATATCGATAGCATGTCGCTAGACCCCATTAAATATGCGCGTATTATCCCCGCGCGACCAGAGCTAAAACAAAAACTGGCGCTGTATAAAGAGTTGGGCAATAGTTATACTTATTTAGGTTTTAATCTTAAGCGTAAGCCTTACGATGATATTAGAGTGCGCAAAGCGATTAACTACGCCATCGATAAACAAGAAATTATTGATGGTGTGTACTTGGGCTTAGGCATTGATATTGCATCGCCCTACAAGCCTGGTACGCGTTGGAGTAACCCAAGTTTGCAGCCCTACCCTTACGACCCAGCCAAAGCCAAAGCCTTATTAAAAGAAGCTGGCTTTATAGATGGCGATGGCGACGGTATTGTTGAAAAAGATGGCAAACCTTTTAGCTTTGAAATTATCACCAACCAAAATAAAGAGCGTGAAAAATCGGCTGTGCTAATTCAACGTCGATTAAAACAAGTTGGCATACAAGTGAATATTCGTGCCATAGAGTGGGCAAGTTTTATTAGCCGCTTTATTAAAACAGGCGATTTTGATGTGGTATTGCTAGGCTGGGGTTTGGGGCTAGACCCTGATCAATATAATATTTGGCATTCTAGCCAACAAGCGCCAGGGCAATTTAATTTTATTGGCTATAACAACCCTGCCATTGATAAGTTACTAGAACAAGGCCGTGTGGAGCTTAACCCCGATAAGCGCCAAAAAATTTATCATGAATTTGCAAAAGTATTATTAGAAGATAGCCCAATTGTGTATTTATCGGCAGGTTATAGTTTAACGGCAATTCATAAGCGCGTTAAAGGTATTGATTCGCCCGCCCCGCCAGCTGGTGTGGGTTGGAACTCAGAAACATGGTACATTCCAGAAGAATTACGTCGCCCAGAATCTGCTAGAACAGAAATAAGCGCAAACTAAAACTATAAAATATTATGCTTAATTACATTATAAAACGCGTGCTATGGATGATTCCATTATTAATTGGAATTAGCTTAATTTCTTTCTTTATCATGCATTTAGCACCTGGCGATATTACTAATAACGAGGCCTCGTTTAACCCAAAAGCCAGTGAAGAATCACGCCAAAAACTGCGCGAGCTTTACAATTTAGATAAGCCCGTCATTGTGCAATATGGCCTATGGATGAAGCGCATGGTAACGCTAGATTTTGGCAACTCTTTCGCCAGCCACCGTAAACCTGTATTTTGGCAAAGCACCGATAAAGATGGCAATATTACCAAAGGCATGATTCAAGAAGCCTTGCCGATTACTTTAATGATTAATATTTTAGGCTTAATCATTACACTGTTATTGGCTATTCCTTTAGGCGTAATTGCCGCGCGAAAATATCAAGGTTGGCAAGATAAATCGATTACTTTATTCAATTTTATTGGCTTTTCGATTCCGGGTTTTTGGCTGTCGTTATTGCTAATGTATTGGGTAGGTGTGGTGAATAATTGGTTTCCTATTTCTGGCCTGCATAGCTTAAATTACGAAAACCTAGACAATTGGGGCAAAATTAAAGACAGTTTAAGCCATTTATTTTTACCCGTGCTCATTCCCTCCATCACTGGCTTGGCAGGTATTACGTTGTTTGTAAAAAATGGCATGCTAGATGTGTTGCATCAAGATTACATTACCACCGCACGCGCCAAGGGTTTAGACGAACACAAAGTGGTTTATACGCACGCCTTAAGAAACGCCCTTTTACCGCTGATTACCATTGTCGGCTTATCGATTCCAGGCCTGATTGGCGGCTCTGTGATTGCAGAAACGATATTTGCGATACCTGGCATGGGCAAGTTGTTTTTCGATTCTGTATTAAGCCGTGATTTTCCTGTGATTATG
>JANOYU010000094.1:0-21658 GCA_031429035.1 Methylophilaceae bacterium | reverse complement strand
TGCCCCGCAAGCCGCATGGATATTGCTTCGCAGAGCATCTGTTTTAAGAAAAAACAATGCTCGCTTTAATTGCAATTCCCCGTATAATGCGCGTTCCCTACGCAAACCAATCAGCGTAGCGGCCTTAAAATAAGTTTAACCGCATTTGCCACCTCGATTGGTGTTACCTCAAAGTAATTGGCTGGCTTAAACACTCAAGCTGGAGCATTACTTTGTCAGAACAAACAACAACTATTGAAACAACCACATCTAACTTTAACCCGCCAGATTCTAGCCATCTGGCATTTGATAAGCTTGGATTATCTGAACCCATTCTGCGCGCCATTAGCGACGCGGGCTACACCACACCAACCCCCATTCAAGCCAAGGCCATTCCGCAAGTTTTAAGCGGTGGCGATTTACTGGCAGGCGCCCAAACTGGCACTGGCAAAACCGCTGGTTTTACCTTGCCGATTTTGCATATTCTTAGCCAAAAATCGCGTAATGCTGACGCAATTAAAAGTCGTCCACGCTGCCTGATGCTAACGCCCACGCGCGAGCTGGCAGCACAGATTGAAGAGTCTGTAAGCACCTATGGCAAATATTTGCCACTCACCAGCACCGTGATTTTTGGTGGCGTAAACGCCAACCCGCAGATTGCGCGCTTAAAAAAACCGCTGGATATTTTAGTCGCCACGCCCGGCCGCTTACTGGATCATGCCAATCAAAAAAATGTCGATTTAAGCGGCGTTGAGATTTTGGTGCTGGACGAAGCCGATAGAATGCTGGATATGGGGTTTATCCGCGACATTAAAAAAATACTCGCCATGTTGCCAAAACAACGCCAAAACTTATTATTCTCTGCCACTTTCTCTGACGAAATTAAAGCACTGGCTGATGGCTTGTTGCATAACCCGGGCTTTGTAGAAGTCGCGCGCCGCAATACGGCTTCTGAACTCGTCGAGCAAACCGTACACATGGTGGCGGCAGCGCATAAGCGCGAGTTAATGAGCCACCTGATTAAGCACAATGATTGGCAACAAGTGTTGATATTTACCCGCACCAAACACGGCGCGAATCGTTTGGCAGAAAAATTAACAAAAGACGGTATTGAAGCGGCGGCGATTCACGGCAACAAAAGCCAAGGCGCACGTACTAAGGCGCTGGCACAGTTTAAAGATGGCAGCATGCGCGTACTAGTGGCGACTGATATTGCTGCACGTGGCTTAGATATTGACCAATTGCCGCAAGTGGTGAATTTTGAATTACCGAATGTGCCAGAAGATTATGTACATAGAATTGGTAGAACTGGCCGTGCAGGCAGTAGCGGCGCAGCGGTATCGTTGGTAGACCGTGAAGAGTTGAAGTTTTTAAAAGACATTGAAAAGCTAATTAAAAAAGAAATACCAAAAGTGCAGGTAGAGGGTTTTACGCCAAACGCCAACCCTGAACCTGAAGCGCCACGTGCGCCACGAAGCTCGCAACCACATGGCAGACCGCCACGCGGGCATGGCCAAGGCCAACAGCAGAAAAAAAATGCGCCCAATAATGGCCAGAGCCGTAGCCAAAATCAGAACCAAAATAATGGCCAAAACCGCAATCAAAACCAACAGCAGTCATCGCAAAACAATAGCTCTGGCAAACTAATGTCAGAAGCTGCGCGCCACCAAGCCATGCCGCAAACACCTTTGTTTGCACCTAAACCGCAACCACGTAGCCCGAGAAACCCTAATCAAAATGGCTTTGGCAGAACCAATAATAATAGCAACCCAAATAGCACACACCGCAGCGGTGGTAGAGGCAGATAAAAGTGCGTGTTTGGGTGGATGCAGACGCCTGCCCCGTGGTAATAAAAGAAATTTTATTCCGCGCGGCACAGCGCACAGAAATTACCACCACTTTAGTGGCAAACCAATTTTTACGCACCCCAGCATCGCCTTACATTAAAACCATTACTGTGCCCAGCGGCTTTGATGTGGCCGATAGCAAAATAGTGGAAGAGTGTGTGGCGGGTGATTTAGTCATTACTGCTGATATTCCGCTGGCAGCACTGGTGGTTGCCAAAGGCGCACACGCGCTTAACCCGCGCGGTGAGCTTTATACCGAGGCCAACATTAAAGAACGCCTTGCCATGCGTAACTTAATGGATGAACTGCGTGGCAATGGCCTGGATATTAGCGGGCCCGCTATTTTTAACCTTGCCGACCGCCAAGCTTTTGCCGCTGCACTAGATAAATTTTTAGCTAAATTGCAAAAATAGTTTAAAATTCTAACCAATAAATTTATACCCATATTTAAGGACGCACTTATGTCGAACACCATACTATCTAAACCCATGCAAATTGCCATGAACACCGTTGTAACAATGACTTACCAACTAAAAAATAGCGATGGCGATGTGCTAGAAAGCAGCGCAGAGCCAGTGGCTTATTTGCACGGCGGTTACGATAATATATTTCCAAAAGTAGAAGAAGCCATGCACGGCAAAAACGTGGGCGATGTAGTGACGGTAGATTTAATGCCAGTTGATGCGTTTGGCGAATTTGACGAAGAGCTAGTGCAAATCGAGCCTGCCAGCGCCTTCCCCGCTGATGAGCTTAAAGTAGGCATGCAGTTTGAAGGCGAAGACGAAACCGGCGAAGTGATTTTATACACGGTAACTGAAATTGCCGATGGCAAAGTGGTGGTAGATGGAAACCACCCGTGGGCTGGCGAGCGCGTCATGTTTACTGCCACCGTGACCGATGTACGTAATGCCAGCCAAGAAGAAGTTTCGCACAGCCATGTGCACGGTGCGGGTGGGCATCATCATTAGTGTTGCATTAGCCCGTTCGGGCTATTGTTGGTAATTTAATAGTCAATAAAATTATATTAGTTACTATTGAAAGAATAAAATGAAAAAAATGCTTGCTGTATTGCTATGTTTGTTTACTTTCAGCCCTGCTTTCGCAAAAACAATTAATTTTGAAGACCTAGCCGGTGACATGATCACCCCCATTCCAGATGGTTACAACGACCTTAGATGGAACTCGTCTAACGTTAGTGGCGTGATAAATATTAATCCTTTCTTGGTGTCAGGTGTTAATTACGCTAGCTTGCAAAATAATGCCTTATTTAATGCTAACGGGTTTATGGCGCCTAATACAACCATTATTAGCGCAGTTAGCGGTACATTTGATTTTTTAAGTGGCTATTGGTCTGCAGGTTTAAGCGGCAAAGCAGATATTAAATTTGAAGGTTATGCCAACAATCAACTAGTGTATGCCTCTAATACTTACAGCTTAAACGGCGACTCTGTTGCGCCAATTTTACTTAATTGGTATGGTATCGAGTCACTTTCAATTTTAAGCTCTGCGGATGTTTGGATTGCAGATGCGTTTGAAGTTAACACGAACCCATCATCAGTACCATTACCAAGTGCCATTTGGCTGCTGGGTTCTGCGGTACTTGGCTTTGCAGGCTTCCGTAAGAAGTCTGTTTAGATTCTAGCTTTTATCGGCAAGCGCTTTAATTTGATATAAAAACTCCAACGCTTGTTTAGGCGTTAAATCATCTGGCTGAATCGCCTCAAGCGCTTCTATTACATGGTTTTGCGGCACCTCGGTCATTTCAATTTGCGCCGCAAACATATCGGGTTGATTTGTATTTTGGCTGTTTTGACTTAGCTGATTATTTTCCAACTGCGTCAATTTTCGTTTGGCGGCTGCCACTACACTTTTTGGAATGCCCGCCAACTGCGCCACTTGTATGCCATAACTCATATGTGCTGCGCCCGCTTCCACCTTGTGCAAAAACACGATTTGCTTGCCATTTTTGTTGGCATGCTCCACAGCATCTAAATGCACATTAGCGGCGTGTTTAAATTCATCCACAATACGCGTTAACTCAAAATAATGCGTGGCAAACAAGGTGTAACTTTTATTTTTTTCTAGCAATTGTTTTGCCACCGCCCAAGCCAAACTTAGGCCATCAAAAGTAGATGTCCCACGACCAATTTCATCCAAAAGCACCAAGCTTTTATCCGTTGCGTTATGCAAAATATTGGCGGTTTCAGTCATTTCCACCATGAATGTACTGCGGCCACCTGCCAAATCATCCGATGCGCCAATGCGTGTGAAGATGCGATCAATTTCGCCGATTTTAACTGATGTTGCCGGCACGAAGCAGCCACAATGCGCCAACAAAACAATCAGCGCTGTTTGCCGCATAAAGGTCGATTTGCCGCCCATGTTTGGCCCCGTAATCAGCAACAATTGGCGATAGGGATTTAAAACCAAGTCATTTGCCACAAATGGCTGCGTGATATTTTCCACCACGGGGTGGCGGCCAGCCTCAATGTGAATACCTAGCTCTTGCGTAAATTGTGGCTGGGTATAATTTAATGTTTGCGCACGCTCTGCAAAGCACAATAAAACGTCTAGGCTGGCAACCGCACCGCTATTGGTCTGCAGGGCAACGATAAATGGCTCGAGGTCAAACAACACACGTGCATACAGCATTTTCTCTCGCGCAAGCGCACGCTCATTAGCGCTCAGTACTTTATCTTCAAACGCTTTCAGTTCTGGCGTAATAAAACGTTCGGCATTTTTTAGCGTTTGCCTGCGGCGATATTCTGCAGGCGCATTTTCAGCTTGCGCACGGCTAATCTCAATGTAAAAACCATGCACGCTGTTGTATTCTACTTTTAAATTTTGCAAGCCAGTGCGCGCTTTTTCGGCGGCTTCAAAAGCTAATAAAAAATCGCCATGATTGGTTTGCAAACTGCGCAATTCATCTAATTCCGCATCAAAACCATCGGCAATCACGCCGCCCTCTCTTAATAAGGACGAAGGCTCTAGCTTAATCGCGCTTAACGTTAGCAGCACATCGGGCGGCACATGTAAGTTTTCACGCAGCGTTTCTAGCAAACTACTTTTGCAATTTTTTAGCTGGTTTTGCAGCACAGGCAATTGCTGCAAGCTAGTCAGCAAACCAGATAAATCGCGCGGCCGCGCCGTTCTTAGCGCAATACGAGTGCTAATGCGCTCCACATCTGCAATCGGCCTGTAGGCCGCATGGGTATTGGCCTGCAGAGCATCTTTTATAAGCTCAGCCACTGCATCATGGCGTTTAGCAATTAATTGCGTATCGCGCAGCGGATGATGCAGCCAAAAGCGTAACAGCCGCGCGCCCATTGGCGTTTGCGTGGTGTTAAGCAGCGAAAATAAAGTGGGCGCAGCCTCGCCACGCAGCGTGACATCAATCTCTAAATTGCGTCTAGTGGCGGCATCTAACTGAATAGTTTGCGAAGTTTGCTCTACACTTAAAGCACTAATGTGCGGAAGCGCAGCACGTTGTGTGTGCTTTACGTAATCTAACAGCGCGCCAGCGGCACACAAAGCGGCAGTGAGATTTTGCACGCCAAAGCCCGCTAAATCCACCGTATTAAATTGCGCCGTCAGCGTTTTTTGCGCGCTATCGGCATCAAACTGCCAAAGGCTTAGGCGTTTTTTGGCACAATTAAAATTTTCTAACGCGCTGTGTTTAAAATCATCTGCGCAAATAATCTCAGCAGGCGCTATGCGTTGCAACTCTTGCGCCAATAAACCTGTGGCAACCTCAGATAAAATAAAGCTGCCAGAGGCCAAGTTAATGCGCGCCAAACCGAGCACGCCATCGGCCGCAAACACGCTTAATAATTGACTGTCGCGCGATTCGTCTAATAACGCAGAATCAGTCAGCGTGCCAGGTGTAAGAATACGCGTGACGGCGCGTTCAACAGGACCTTTGCTAGCGCCAACCTCGCCAATTTGCTCGCAAATCGCCACCGCCTCGCCCATTTTTGTCAGCTTGGCTAAATAACCCTCGGCCGCGTGGTAAGGCACGCCCGCCATTTTAATTGGCTCACCATTGCTGCTGCCACGACTGGTTAAGGTGATGCCTAGTAAGCGTGACGCTTTGACTGCATCGTCAAAAAAAAGCTCATAAAAATCACCCATGCGATAAAACAATAACATATCAGCATGTTGCGCTTTTAGCGCCAAATACTGGCGCATCATCGGTGTATGGTGTGTGTTTAGATTTTCTACAAGCGTCAATTAGTTTGTCTTATGATAATTATTTTATGTGATGATTATTTAATGCAATGATTATTTTATGTATTCATTTAACGTTACCATATGCCCTACAGGCCAATATCTAAAAGGCTTACAGGCACATTATTGATTTAAATAATTTTGAATGGCGATTAACTCTTCTCGCGCATCGGCAAAATCTTCATACTGCTTTGCAGCAGTTCTAGCATACCAATATTGACTGTTCCATACATCGCCTTCAATTTTATGCAAAACTGCGTGAATCCAATTGGCAACTTCATCAGCATATTCTTGCGCAATATTGTGCGATTGTTCCCAATCACCAGCCAGGGCGGCATCCACTGCAATTTTTAATTGCGCGCTATTATTTATTACTGCATTTTTAACGTGGGTATTCAATGCTGCCTTTTTGAATAAACTCAATTTTGTAGCCGTCAGGGTCTTCTATAAACGCAATGACCAATGTGCCATGCTTCATAGGCCCTGCTGGGCGAACAACTTTACCACCTTTGGCAGCCACCGCCTCGCAAGATTTGTAAGCATCCTCCACCTCTATCGCCATATGTCCATAAGCGCCGCCCATGTCGTAGCTGTTTTTGCCATAATTGTAAGTGAGCTCTAATGCGGTATTGTCGTACTCATTGCCATAGCCTACAAACGCTAGCGTAAATTCCCCGTCTGGGTAATCTGAGGTTCGCAATAATTTCATGCCCAGCACTTGCGTGTAAAAATTGATAGAACGCTGTAAATCGCCCACGCGCAGCATGGTGTGTAGAATGCGCATTTGTATGCTCCTTTATGTATGTTATGAAACTTGTATGACTTATTTTGGCGATGATTAAAGCTTATATTTGTGTATAATCAAGTGTATCAAGACGAAAAAGCCTAGCCTAAATATTATATGACAATACTTAAGATTGTGGTGCCTTGCTATAACGAAGAAGCGGTATTACCCGAAGCCAGTAGACAATTTTCTGCATTGTTAAATAAACTGATTGTTTCTGGAAAAGTATCAAATGAAAGTGCAGTGGTTTTTGTAGATGACGGCAGCGCGGATAAAACATGGCAATTAATCGAGCAAATCACTCGCACCGATCAACATATTTCTGGCATTAAACTATCTAAAAACCGCGGCCATCAAAACGCGGTGCTGGCTGGCATGATGTCGGTGACTGGCGATGCCATTATTACCATTGATGCCGATTTGCAAGATGATATTAGCGTCATAGAAAAAATGGTGGATGAACATGCCAGCGGCGCAGATATTGTCTATGGGGTGCGCAATGATCGATCTACCGACACGATTTTTAAACGAAATTCTGCTATTTTATTTTACAAAACGCTGTCTCTTTTTGGGGTTGATTTAATCTTCAATCATGCTGATTTTAGATTAATGTCGCGCCGCGCCATAGAGGCATTGCGTGAATATCGCGAAGTGAATCTTTACCTGCGCGGTATTGTGCCATTGATTGGGTTCAAAGCCACCACCTTAGAATATAGCCGCAAAGAGCGCTTTGCTGGTGAATCAAAATACCCGTTAATGAAAATGTTAAAATTGGCCAGCGATGGCGTCACTTCGTTTTCTGTAGTGCCTTTGCAAATTATTACTATGCTGGGGTTTATTGTGTTTTTAGGCTCTTTTTTATTAATGGCTTGGGTTTTTGGTGTGACCCTTTTTACTGGCGATACTATTCCTGGTTGGGCATCTACAGTTTTACCAATTTACTTTTTGGGTGGCATTCAAATATTGTGCTTGGGCGTCATTGGCTCTTACTTGGGTAAAATATATATTGAGGTAAAATCTAGGCCGCGTTACTTTGTAGATAAAACGGTGGGTTTTGTAGGCAACACATCAAAATAAAAATTGCCTCATTAAAATAATAACTGGCCGCCTCAATTAAGTTATATGTTTTTAAAATCACTGTTAAAACACTCTTTAATTAAATTTTTAAGCGTTGGCGTAGTCAATACTCTGCTGTGTATTGCCGTGATATTTGGCTTAAAATTTTTCTTTAATACGCAAGACGTGTTGGCTAACATTATTGGCTATGTGATTGGGCTAAGCTGCAGTTTTGTACTTAACAAGCGCTGGACGTTCAAGCATTCTGCCGACACGTTATCGACAGCGCCTAAGTTTTTATTGGTGTTTGCAATTGCCTATCTGTTTAATATCGCGATTGTATTGGGGTTGATTAAATTGGGCTTAAACGCTTATTTTGCGCACCTTGCAGGCATGCCAATTTATACTGTTTTATTTTATATTGGCTCGCGCTACTATGTTTTTACGCCATCGCGCAATCAATTGTAAAACTTAAATCATGCTCAACAAAACTCCACTCGCATATTTATACTGGCTCACGCTGGCGTGGGGAGTAGCTATCTTTTGGATTGCGCCGCATACACCATTAACTGACCTACCCCAGCACGCAGGCCAAATCGCTTTACTGAATGATTTGCTGTTTGGGCAATCTACATGGGGCGAACTATTTAACATCAACTTACTAACGCCTTATTTATCGACCTACGCAGTTGCAACTGCACTTTCTCAAGCAATGTCGATTGCCAGCGCTTTTAAACTATTGTTATCTATAGGTTATTTGGCATTTGTATGCACATGCATTCAGTTACGCAAACACTTTAAAGTAAGCCCGCGATTAGATTGGCTATTTGTACTGCCTTTTTTTGGCTTTGCCTATCAATATGGCTTTTTAAGCTTTGTGCTATCTGCGCCCATTGGTTTATGGTTTATTTTAGTTGCCGATCAATACGCAGAAAATACAACAAAATCAATCGCCATTAAGCTCACCGCCATTGGGCTTTTACTGCTTATGTCACACGGCTTAATGTTTTTATTTGCACTAAGTGTGGGCGCCGCGTTTTTACTAATAAAAAACTATGCAGGCATCACCAGCCTAAAAATGAAATCACTTGCTTTAAAAGTATTGCCATATGTTATTTTAACATTGGCTTTTGGCCTTATTTTTATGGCAAATGCGCACACCAACAAAGCTTTGGGGTTGGCTGAATATTCGATTGAGGCTAGCCAAAGTGGGTTAAAAAATTTAGAGCTAATTAGAATTCCACAAGCGTTTTTTTACACGCTGGCTGGGTCAAAAATATCCATTTATCCACTTGTGCATATTCCTGTCATGGTCATTTTACTAGCTGCGCCTTGGCTGTTTGGTTTACGCATTCAAGTTCGCAACCTGCCTGCCAATCTATTTTTTATCGCCATCGCAATCTTATTCGCGTTAGTGCCAGGCTATATTTTTGGTACTTACTTTGTTTACCAACGCTTTTCTATCTTCATTATTCCAAGCTATGCGCTGCTATTTACTTTGCAAACTAAGCACGCAAATAGCACTTTAATACCCAATATCACTTTGGTTTTACTAATAGCTGCCTGCTGGAGCACGCTTGCTCTTAACACAGTGCGCGCATTTAACTTTAAAAAAGAAGCGGCCGGGTTTGAGCAGTTGATAACGCAGCTTAAACCTGGCCAAAAAGCGCTTGCGCTGATAATAGACCCAGTTAGCAAAGCCGATAATAACAGTATTGCCTATACGCACTACCCGCTTTGGTATCAGGCAGAAAAAAACGGGGTGGTCTACGATAATTTTGCCATTTACGCCCCCATGCCCGTGCGCTTTAAACCTGGGCATGTACATTTAGGCTACGAGCATGCTGACGCAAATACTTTTGAGTGGTTGAAACACCAAGGTGGCTTGTATACATACTTTTTTGTGAGAACGGCTGCTGACGGAGAAATTCCACAAAGTTGGTTTAAAAATGCGCCATGCCAACCTAAACTAATCGCCCGCGATGGCCAATGGCAGATATACCAAAATCAAGTGTGCAAAAAATAGCTGCTAAATAATGTACTTATTTAACGCTTTGAATTTGATAATATTTTTGCATTAACTGTTCTTGCGTTTCCACTACATCAGGGTTTAGCGGAATGCAATCTACTGGGCAAACTTCCACGCACTGCGGCTTGTCAAAATGGCCAACGCATTCTGTACAAAGGTGTGAATGGATTTCGTAAATGTCTTGGCCTTGATAAATAGCGCCATTGGGGCATTCTGGCTCACATACGTCGCAATTTATACACTCATCTGTAATCAATAAAGCCATAAATCTATTTTTTATTTAGCTAGTTTTTGTTTAATCGCCGCATTCACCGTGGGCGATACAAACTGATGTACGTCGCCAGCCAAAGTTGCAACTTCGCGCACTAGCGTAGATGAGACAAACATAGTTTGCTCAGACGGCGTTAAAAAAATGGTTTCTAGCTTGGGGAATAGTTTGCGGTTCATGCCTGCCAGTTGAAATTCATATTCAAAATCGCTGGCTGCACGTAAACCGCGAATGACCATTTGCGCATTTTGCGCTTGCACAAATTCCATCAGCAATCCGCTAAAACCCATCACTTTAATGTTGCTAGCATGCTTAAATACATTTTGTGCCAACGATACGCGCTCTTCAAAGCTAAATAGCGTACGTTTATTAGTGCTGCCCGCCACCGCCACAATCACTTCATCAAATAATGCGGCAGCACGATGCACAATATCTTCATGACCCAAAGTGATGGGGTCGAAGGTGCCAGGGTAAACTGCAATGCGGTTTTTGGACATTAGAATTTCTCGTTATTTAATTCAATTAAATGATAATACACATTGCCCGCTTTATCTTGTTTTTTTACATGCCAAGTTGCGTCAGATTTAATGGCAAACTCGGCCTCTACATACAGCGCGCCATTTTCAGTAAGGTGCTGATTTAAAAATGGTAATAACTTATTTAACCAGCCTTTGTTGTAAGGCGGATCGCAAAAAATCACGTCGAACTTTTGCGTGTTGTTAGCTAAAAACAATAGTGCATCTTGATTCATAATTTGGCAGTTTTCAACTTTTAGCATTGTTTGATTTTGTAAAAGCGCTTTATACGCTGCATTTGAGTGTTCTATCATCGTCACGTTTTTGGCGTTGCGTGATAGCGCCTCAAACCCAAAAGCACCCGTGCCGGCAAATAAATCTAGGCAGGTTTTGCCCGTTAAATCTTGCCCCAGCCAATTAAACACGGTAATACGCACGCGCTCTGGCGTGGGGCGCAGGCCTTCTACATCGGGGAATTTAAGCATACGACTGCGCCAAACCCCAGCATTGATGCGGACTTGGTTGGTTTTGGCTGATTTAGATGGAAACGATTTTGGCAAAATAAAGCTTTAAACATTAAAGCTTTATTTTAACCTGAACTAGTAGTATTTGTTTATTGTGCGGCTGACTTACTGTCGGCGTTTCTATTCTGCGCCGACTGTCACGCTGACAAAATGCTCAGGTTTAACGCGACGTTTAAACGCATCTTTAATTTGGCCAGTTGTCACTTTTGCAACGCTTTTATTAAAGTCTTCCAAGTAAGTTAGCGGCAAATTATGAAAGCCAATTAAACTTAAGTAATCTAAAATTTTCGCGTTGCTATCAATGCGCATGGGGAAACCGCCAATTATGTTATCTTTCGCTGCTTTCAGCTCTTTCTCAGTCACGCCACCCGCAATAAATTTGGCCACGGTGGCGTTGACCACTTTGGCTGCTTCATCGGCTTGGTCTTTTTTGGTTTGTAAGCCAATTTGAAATGGCCCAATTTCGGCCATTGGCATAAAGTAGCTATAAACCGAGTAAACCAAGCCACGTTTTTCACGCACTTCTTCGGTCAAGCGCGATACAAATCCGCCACCACCCAACACATAATTACCTAAATACAGTGCAAAATAATCTGGGTCGCCACGCTTAATACCAGGGTAACCTAATAAAATATGCGCTTGGCTCGCAGGGTGCGCAATACGCTGCGTATTAGCACTTTGCGGATAAGTCACCTCGGCAATTTTTGGCAGCGCTGCGCCTTGCGGCAAACCTTTGGCAGCGTCTTCTGCAATGGTTTTGGCTTGCGCTTCTGTCATGTCGCCCATCAGCGCGATGACTGCACTTTTGGCAGTGTAATTGGTGTTATAAAACGCAATTAAATCGTCACGTTTCATGGCGGTAATGGTGTCAATCTCGCCACTTTCATCCATGCCGTATGGGTGATTAGGGTACAACGCTTGCATAAAGGCTTTGCTGCCTATGCTCTCAGGTTGGGTGGCGGCTTCTTTTAACCCAGCCACAATGCGCGTTTTTTCACGCGTTAAAATCGCTTCGGGGAAATCAGGCTTATGCAAAATTTTATTAAAGGTTATTAAAGCTTTTGCGCTTTCTGATGTGAGCGTACGTAATTTAAACGCTGCGCGATCTACATCTAACTCGCCGCCCATATTGGCGCCAATATCGGCAAATGCGTTGGTAATGGCCTCTTCGTTCATGCCGTCTGCACCCAGCGTCATCATGTAGCGCGTGACACCCGCCACGCCTGATGTAGCTTTGGTATCGCGCGCGCTACCTGCAGGAAAGTTCACCGCCAAATCGATAATGGGTAAATCGTGATTCTCGACAAAGTACACCTGCGCGCCTGTGCTGGTTTGCCAATGCTGGATTTTAACGGCGGCGTTGGCGCTTAAAGCAATTAAGCTGCTTGCTAAAACGATTAAAAATTGAATTGTTTTCATTCTAAACCTTAAAATGGATTCCCGCCTTCGCGGGAATGACGGTGCTAAAAAGCTGTTTCTTAACTAAACTACTATTATAAAAATGCAAAGCTTTAAGTCAGGTTAGGCGCGTAATTGCGACGTGTACGTTTGTGTACACGAGCTGTTGCGCAACAACGCATGACGACAAGATTTGCATTTTAAAGTTACCGAACGTAAGGCTTGGCTGGTTTAGCGTTAGGGTCAATTGGTTGCGGATCTAAAACCGCCACCGTCATATTATCTTTAATCAAATATTTCTTGGCCACCGCTTGAATTTGCTCGCTAGTCACTGCTTTTAATTTATCAGGATAGTCTTTCAGCAAGCGCCAGCTGTAATTCATGGTTTCTAGCTGGCCAATTTGCATGGCTTGGTAAAACATGCTGTCGCGCTGGTAAACATCGGCCGCAATCACCGCCGCTTTTACGCGGTCTAGCTCTTGCTGGGTTACGCCGCCAGTTTTAATTAGCTCTATTTGTGCAATTAACGCCGCCTCAATATTTTGCACAGTTTTGCCTTCGGCAGGTGTACCAACTAGCTCAAACAAAGCTTCACGCCCCCTAGAAGTACTGTCGTAACCCGCACCCACATCAATCGCTACCGAAGTCTCGCGCACTAGCTTTTGATTTAATCTGGCCGAATCATTACCGCTTAACACCCCTGCCAACACGTCCAGCGCATAAGGCTCCCAGGCTTGCTCTGGCGTAGTTGGCTTGCCTGCTAATTCAGCGCCGACTAAAGTTGGCGTATGAAAACCCATGGCCAAATAAGGCAACTTGCCAGGCGCTTTTACCACTAAGCGACGCTCGCCCATTTGCGGCGGCTCTACTTGCGGTTTGCGCGCTGGCAGTTTTTTGGCTTTTAATTTGCCAAAATGCAGCTTAGCTAACTTCACTACATCAGCAGCTTTTACATCGCCCACCACCACTAGCGTCGCATTATTAGGCGCATACCAATTGTTGTACCATTCGCGCGCATCGGCAGCGGTCATGTTTTCTAAATCATTCATCCAGCCTACTACCGGCCTTGCGTAGGGGTGCGCTTTAAAGGCGGTTGATTGAAATTGCTCGTTTACACGACTTTGCGGCTTATCCTCAGTGCGCCAGCGGCGCTCTTCCATTACCACTTTAATTTCTTTGGCAAACTCGGCATCGGTAATAATTAAATTGGCCATGCGGTCGGCTTCTAGCTTCATTGATAACGGCAAATGGCTTTTTTCTAGCTGCTGAAAATAACAAGTGTAATCTTGGCCAGTAAAAGCATTTTCTTTGCCGCCAGCGGCAGCTATCATGCGCGAAAACTGGCCTGCAGGCACGCGTTTTGTGCCTTTAAACATCATATGTTCTAGTACATGCGCCACGCCAGTTTTACCGTTTACTTCATCTAAAGCACCCGCGCGATACCATACTTGCGAGACGACTACAGGCGCGCGGCGGTCTTCTTGCACAATCACTTTCATGCCATTGGCCAGTTTAAATTCTTGAATCTCGGCCACTGCCAATGTTGGCAACAGACTTAAACTGAATAATAAAATTTTTATTTTAAACACAAAATATCTTTCTAAAATACGGTGATTTACCACGAACATTGTAATGACAGGCGGCAATTTAGTTTAGTTCGTGCGCGTGTGGCAGTTTACGACTAAAATATGGCTTAATAAATATTTAAAGCAAAATTATGTTTGATTTTTTTAAGAAAAAGCCAAAAACCAAAGCAGAAATTGTACCATCTGTAGAAATGGTTGCAGACGTAGTTACTACTGAAACTCCACCTGAATTTATAACTGAAATATCTTCTGAAACTGCACGAGAGGAAAATGATGCTCTGCAAGACAGTATCCATGCGCCTTCCAGAGCATCGTCAGAAGATGTAGCAATTGAATCAACTAAACCAAGCTTTACTGAACGCTTAAAACAAGGCCTAAGCAAAACACGCAATTTATTGGGCGGTCAGCTAAACAGTTTATTCGGCGGCGGCAAAATTGATGCCGAAACCTTTGATGAACTAGAAACTATTTTACTGACATCGGACATTGGTGTAGCGGCCACGCAGCGCTTATTAGAGAATTTAAAAAAACGTGTTAAACGCGAGAGTTTAGAAGATACTTCTGCATTAAAACAAGCACTTAAACAAGAATTGCTGGCCGTTTTGCAACCGTTAGAAATTAGGCTAGACACCGAAAACCATGTACCGTTTGTGATTATGATGGTGGGCGTGAATGGCGCAGGCAAAACCACTACCATAGGCAAACTGGCTAAACGTTTTCAGGCAGAAGGTAATACCGTGTTAATTGCAGCGGGCGACACCTTTAGAGCTGCCGCGCGCGAGCAATTGCAAGTATGGGGTACGCGTAATGAAGTGCAAGTGATTTCATCTGAGGGCGGCGACCCAGCTGCGGTGATTTTTGACGCAGTAAATTCCGCCATCGCCAAAAAAATTGACATTGTGATTGCCGATACCGCTGGCCGCTTGCCCACACAAAATAACTTGATGGACGAAATTAAAAAAGTACAACGCGTGATTAACAAAGCCTACCCTGGCGCGCCACACGAAATTCTTTTGGTGATTGATGCCAATACTGGCCAAAATGCAGTCAGCCAAGTTAAGGCTTTTGACGACGCACTTGGAGTGACGGGTTTAGTACTCAGCAAGCTTGATGGCACAGCAAAAGGCGGCGTGATTGCTGCCATTGCAGAAGCTAGGCCGATACCGATTCGCTTTATTGGCATTGGCGAAGCGATTGACGATTTACGGCCGTTTAGCGCGCAAGCGTTTGTGGATGCGATGATTGATTAAGTTATAATAATTTATGATTACTTTCGACAACGTCACCAAACGTTACCCTGGCAGCCACGAGGCAATTACTAGTGTGAGTTTTGCCATTGAGCAAGGCGAGATGGTGTACGTCACTGCCACTCTGGTGCGGGCAAAAGTACGCTGCTTAAGCTGATGGCGGCAATTGAGCGGCCAACAACTGGCACCGTGCTGATTAACAACCAAAATGTGAGCAAGCTAAAAGAAGCGACGCTGCCTTATGTGCGGCGCAAATTTGGCTTGGTGTTTCAAGACCATAAATTATTGTACGACCGTAATTGCTACCACAATGTGGCGTTGCCATTGGCTATTAACGGCATTACTGGGCTTGAAGCAGGCAAGCGCATACGCGCGGCACTTGATAAAGTTGGGCTTCTTGGCAAAGAAAAAGCCATGCCCATTACGCTATCGGGTGGCGAGCAACAACGCCTCGCCATCGCACGGGCAGTGGTTTCAAGGCCCAGCATATTGATTGCCGATGAGCCAACGGGCAATTTAGACCGCAATTATGCAGAAGATATTATGACGCTGTTTAGCGCTTTTCAGCAGGTGGGTGTGACGGTGATAATTGCTACGCACGATGCGCTGAGCATGTCAAACATAGAAAACCAGTCAAATATAGAAACCCAGGTAAACCATCGCAATAAAATACTGCATTTAAATCAGGGTAAATTGGTTGATGTGGCACTAGCAAAAATTGAGGCTAGCGTATGAATGCCTGGCTGACGCAACACCTGCAAGCGCTTAAATTGGTGCTGCGCCGCTTTAAAACAAATAAGTTAAACACATTATTAATCTGCCTAGCGATTGGCGTTACGCTTGCGCTGCCAAGTATGTTATATGCGGTGTTAGACAGCGTTAGCAGCATGGCCAATAGTGTAAAAAGCGAGTCGCAAATGAGTGTGTTTTTGGCTGCAGATCATAGCGAAGATGCGGTATCTAGCATCAAAGCAGCGCTAGAAAAAAATGATGCGATTAAAAACTTTAAGTTTGTTAGTAAGCAAGATGCACTAAGTAAATTGCAAGCCGCCAATGCTGACAATGCAGTACTGAATTCGCTTGAGGATAATCCGTTGCCAGATGCGTTTTTTATTGAGCCGAAACAATTAGATAACGATGCAATTGAGGCGCTAAAAGTAACGCTAAGCAAACTAGATGGTGTAGAGGAAGTTTTGGTGGATGGTGCGTGGATGAAGCGCTTGAATTATTTACTGCAATTTGGCAAAAAAGCCATGCTGATTGTGGCTGGCTTACTAGCATTTTCGTTGGTAGCTGTTATCGGCAATACGATACGCATGCAAATTGTGACACAACAGGCCGAAATTGAATTAAGCCGATTAATTGGTGCGACAAAAGGCTTTATTCGCAGGCCATTTCTATATGCAGGTGCCTTATATGGCTTATTCGGCGGGCTTGCTGCGCTTACTATCACCTTTGTAGCCATTCACTTATTTAACCGCTCAATTGCACCAATTGCTGCAGAATATCAAAGTAATTTTTTGCTGAAACAGCTTAGCTTTAGTACCTGCGTTAATATCTGCTTGATTTCTATGCTGCTAGGGCTCGCTTCTGCTTACCTCTCATCTTCAAAATCTTTATTAAAATCAATACGTTAATTAATTTTATTTTTACCTAAACAGCCAATGACCCAAATGGGCTATTGTGACAACCTAAGTGCTTAGATACAGTAGCGTCAGCTACAAAAATAAGTAAAATCTAGGTTAGGGCAGAAATAAAATGATTAAGTTAATGTTTGCATGTTTAATCGCTGTACCAGCGTTAGCGCATGCAACCCCATTACAATTTGGCGCAACTGGCAACTCTTATAAACTGAGCTATGTTGATTCAGCTTATGCAGGCAGTACAATCATTTATTCTGATTACAAAAACCTAGCACGTTTTAACACAGACTTGGTAAGCAAAAGTAACTTTATGAGTGTAAATAATTTACCAAACGAAAACAAGTTTGGCAATAAATTTACACAAAATCAATTTACACAAAATCCAGATGCAGCCCGGCAACCCTCTGGTAAAGCTGGCAGTACTATAGTTACTGCAATTATACATTCGTCAAATCTAGTTGAAACACCCTCAGCAATACCTTTATTGGCAACTGCGATTGGTCTGTTTGGATTTGCCGCAAATCGCAGACGCGTGTAAATTTAGTTTCTAAACAAGGACGCTATTGCGTCTTTTTTTGTTATATACAGCCACCCTTCTAGCGCTTCAAATAATTTAGTATTGCTAAAGCAGGCTTAATCGGCAATAACTTCTCTACTTTTCTCAATTGTTTAGTCGCTTCTGTTACAAACTTTTACCTTTTTGAAACTTTTAGCAACTAGCACTCTCATAATCAGAGTGCTAAAATAGCATTTGTCATTAAGTTTGGTTATTTACTTTTTAAAGGAGTTTTGCCATCAACGCTTTAACTATACCGTCAATTTCGTCACTTGATAGTTTTGATCAATATATGCGTGCTATTAAGGCTTTTCCGCTGTTAACAGCAGAAGAAGAGCATGATTACGCCACCCGCCTTAAAAACAACAATGACCTGGAAGCCGCACAAATGTTAATTGTGTCGCACTTGCGCTTGGTTGTAAGCATTGCGCGTGGCTATATGGGCTATGGCTTGGCGCAAGCAGATTTAATTCAAGAAGGTAACATTGGCTTAATGAAAGCGGTAAAGCGCTTTGACCCAGACCGCGGCGTGCGTTTGGTGTCATTTGCCATGCATTGGATTAAAGCGGAAATGAACGAATTTATTGTGCGTAATTGGCGCTTGGTTAAAACCGCCACCACCAAAGCACAACGTAAATTATTCTTTAATTTACGCAGTATGAAAAAAGGCTTGGGATCATTACAACCAGATGAAGTAAACCACATCGCCAAAACGCTAAATGTAAAACCTGAAGAAGTGCTAGAGATGGAATACCGTTTAAATGGCCATGAAATTTCGCTAGATGCGCAAATTGATGATGACGGTGACGAAAGTTTTAGCCCGATTGCATATTTAGAAGACGAAAGCCCAGAGCCTTCTGAACATTTAGAAATAAAACAAAGCGAAACTGCAAAATCTGTTGGTTTAAGCAAAGCGTTAGAAAGCTTAGATGAGCGTAGCCGCCGCGTGCTTGAAGCACGTTGGTTGACTGAAAGTGCAACCTTAACGCTGCATGATTTAGCAGCTGAGTTTAGCGTTTCGGCTGAGCGTATTCGCCAAATTGAGCAAAAAGCCATGCAAAAAATTAAAGGCATATTGTTACAAACCGCATAAACATTAAATCAGCATCGCCAGCAGCCGCATAGATATTGGCTTGCAGAGCATCAGCAACAGGCTCGTGTCAGTATTTAATATGTTTAAACAATAAAAAAGCCGACTGGATGTCGGCTTTTTTACAGCGATAATAACTTAAGCAGCTTTTACTTCTGCTTCACTTTCATAAGCCAAAGCGTTGCTCATGTGCTGACGCAAAATTTGCAGATCGGCCATTTGTGCACGTATACTTTTCTCGATATTTTCCAACTCTAAAATACGGTCTTCCAGCGTATCGGTGGCTTTGTAAATACGTTTAATACTTTCTAAACGGCGGCGCAATTGCAATTGGTGCTCGCGTACTTGCGATTCCATTGGTGCAATCACAGCCTTCAGCCAATTTTCCACATCGCGATTCGCCACTTCATACACGTGAATCACGCGACTGGCTAAAGTCTCAAAGAACTTGGTTGTTAGCGTCATTTTCTCATTAGCAATCATGTTAAACGCGGTGTTAAATTGCTCTTTGTAGGCGCGCTCTAACTTTGCCAACTCTTTTTGGTAACGCAAAGTAGAAAACGCTGGCGGCTCTGATTTACGCAAGCCGTGTTCTTTACTAAACTTATCGTACATCACGTCCATCATCTTTTTAATCTCGTCAATTTGCGCGTCAGATTGCACCAAACGACCTTTTAAATCGAGGAAAAAGTTGTCCATCGCCTCGCGTATGGTTTTGGTAAAGCTGGCTTTTACCATGGTTTCACGCGTGGTGTGCACTTGCACTTTCAGTGCCTCCATACCCAACAAGGTAAATAACTTGTTGGTTTGTTGCGAGAACACGCTACGTAGCGCCTGAAAGCGTTGTAAACCTTTTTCAAAGTTTTCTTTGTCCACTTTCACTTTGTTCATCATGTGTTCAACCACATCTTCGTTCTTGCCGCGCAGGCCACGCAACTCTTCTAGCTGCTCTACTACGCCTGCAACGCGAGAATCTAAAATCATGTTCGAGTTGCCGATTAAATCTTCAATCTCGTTTTTAGTGTTGTCGCGCACAATTTCTTTTTTAGATGGAATAAGCTCATCAGACAATGCTTTTTCTAGCTCAGGCAAGCGGCTTTGTGCCAGCAATGCGTCGTCACCATTAATTTTAGCCAACAAGCCTTTTTGCGCAGAGGTTGGGAAAATTTGATTGTGCTCCAAGCCCAGCAACTCGGCACTGGTTTTAACTTGCTTGGCAATTTCTTTTTCTATCTCTTTTTCATTTTTTAGCTCATCCCACAAGCCATCAATTTTGTTTAACACAGCCAAACGGCCTTTTTGCTTCCAGCGCGTGCCGCTAATGTATTGGCGCCACACGTCAATTTCAGATTTAGTCACGCCGGTATCAGCCGCTAAAATAAACAATACCGCATGTGCGTTTGGCAGCATGTTCAGCGTTAATTCTGGCTCGGTACCAATCGCGTTTAAGCCTGGCGTATCTAAAATAACCAAGCCCTGCTCCAATAAAGGATGTGGGAAATTGATCATTGCATAGCGCCAGCTGGGGATATCAATGGTGCCATCTTTGTTTAAGCTCATCGCATCATCGCTGCTATTTGGGTCAAACAAGCCAAATTTCTCAGCTTCTTCGGCCGTCACGCGCTTAGTACGGCTAACTTCTTTAAATGCAGCCACCATGCTGTCGTTGTTATCTACATCAAATGTAATTGTGTTCCACTCATCTGGATAACGTTTATATTCGGTGGTGGTGGCATCTGATGAGCGCGTTTCAATTGGCAACATCATAATTGATGTGGGTTTTGATGCGTCGTACAGTAATTCGGTTGGGCACATGGTGGTGCGGCCAGCAGATGATGGCAGCAAGCGTTGGCCGTAATCAGCAAAGAAAATGGCGTTAATTAGCTCAGATTTACCACGTGAGAATTCTGCCACAAACGCCACATTTAATTTATCTTCGCGTAAACGCTCAAGCAAATTTGTAATGCGCTGATCAATTTGCGCATCGTTTAGCTCTTGCTCGTTTAACCAGCTGCGATAATCGCAAATACTATCCACAAGCGCCTTGCGCCATTCTGAGTAGGCTGCAAACTGGTGCGCTAATTTATTTTCTGCCATGCTTTTTATCCCTTAAAGTCATGCTGCTAAGTTGTTATTTAGCAATTTACTTTTTTGTCATCTAACGACTTAATTTTTTACTATTGTACTGTAGCACGCTGGTAAAAATATTCAAATAAATCAGCAGCATCTTGCATATGTTTTAATGCAGTTTCTGATAAAAGGTTAATTTTTAGCAACAAACGGTAAAATGCCCACAAAAAATGTGGTAAAAAGCGCTAATCTATTCGCTAGCCAGCTACTGGCCAGCAGCCAGCTTCTGCTATCATCTTAATTTAGTTAATTTAAAGCAAAGTGATGAGCGGCCTAAACCAAACCACCCCAACCCCTATTGATATTCGCTTGCATCAAGCATCTAAATTGTTAGAAATAAAATTTGATAACAATACCGAATGCATGCTCAGTTGCGAATTTTTGCGCGTACATTCGCCCAGTGCCGAAGTGCGTGGCCACGGCGCAGGTCAAGAAACGCTACAAGTTGGTAAAGAATTAGTGAATATTACCGCCATCGAACCCATTGGCAATTATGCGGTCAAGTTAGTGTTCTCAGATGGTCATGATACAGGCCTATATTCGTGGGATTATTTATATTATTTGGGCCAAAATTACCAGGCGATGTGGCAAGATTATATTTCCAAGCTTGAAATGGCTGGCCACAAACGTGAGGATAATGCTTAATGAAACAGACAACACATTTTGGCTTTAAAACCGTTGATGAAACTGAAAAGCAGCAAAAAGTAGGCGAGGTATTTCACTCAGTTGCTAGTAAATACGATGTAATGAACGATGTAATGTCAGCTGGTATGCACCGC